>DATEKS010000185.1:0-22136 GCA_035277325.1 Rhodanobacter sp. | reverse complement strand
CCGGAAACCGGAAATTTCAGGAAAACCCGCCACTTGGCGGGTTTTTTTCTTGCCAGAAGTGTCAGTAAATCTCACGGCAGACTCAACGATTTGAACCATGTGGCTGCGATCCGTCCGCTAGTCGGACACGTTGCGTAGGCGTTGGCCGACAGAGCGCACGGGTGGGGCGTGACACAGTGCGGGGAATCGATGGCGGGTGATCGACATGCCCGTCGTCTTGCCTCCGACCCGTGCACAGGGATCGCTTGCATGATGCTTGTCTCGCTCAGCCCGGCTACCGCAGATCTGTGGAATATCCGCCGTGGCAACATCACCTTGTTCCACGGATTGACGCTGGGCCAGGCCATCAAGCTTGCGCGCGAGATCGCGCGCGATGAGCACTTGCGCCGTGGTCACGACATCGGAGTGGAAATGCCCGGGGTCGGCGGGCCGATCAGCCTGGCGATGTACGCGAAACCATCCCCAGATGCGACGTGCGTCGCATCTGGGGATTCCGTGGCGGCCTGAATGCCGTCGATGCCGGTGTTCCGCTTGCATCCTCCGGCAAAGCCACCTAGCTTCCATGCGCAGGCGCGCTCGTGATGCAGACATCCACCACGGCATCGCGGCAGACGGCAACCAGGAGAATCCATCAGGGAGGGCAAGGCATGATCCAGATCGTTCTGATCGACGACCACGAACTCGTGCGCACGGGTTTCCGGATGATCCTGCAGCAGCAGCCGGACATGGCCATCTGCGGCGAGGCGGCCAGCGCGGAGGAGGGGTTGCGCCTGATCCGAAGCCTCAAGCCCGAGATCGCCCTGGTGGATGTGCACATGCCGGGGATGAGCGGGATCGAGCTCACCGAGCGGGTGAGCCGGGCCGAGCTGGCCACGCGCATCGTGGTGGTCACCGTGGTCGACGACGGCCGTTTCCCGAAGCGCCTGCTCGATGCCGGTGCCTCGGGCTACCTCACCAAGGGCTGTAGCGCCGACGAACTGGTGACCGCGGTGCGCCAGGTCGCTGGCGGCCGGCGCTACTTGGCGCCGGCGGTGGCGCAGCAGCTGGCATTGGCCACGCTGGACGGCAGCAGCTCGCCGTTCGATGCACTGTCCAGCCGCGAGTTGGAAGTGGCGATGATGCTGGTACGCGGCAAGCCGCTGACGATGATCGGCGAGCAGCTCAACCTGAGCCCGAAGACGGTGTCGACCTACAAGCAGCGGCTGATGGAGAAGCTGCGCGTGGAACACGTGCTGGGGCTTGCCCATCTGATGACGGCGCACGGCCTGATCGATGCGCCGAACCACCAGGTGGGTGCCTGAATCGATTCGGCCGGAAACGCAGGCACAAAAAAGCCGGACCAAGGTCCGGCTTTTTTGTGGGCGAATGGCGCGCTGCTCAGGGCGCCGAGTCTTGCTTGGATTCCTCCTCCGCGGACTCGGTCGGCGCCTCGGCCGGCGGAGTTGCGGGCTGGGATGCCGCTGGCGACGGGGCACTGACGGCATCCGCATGACCCAGCAAGTCGCCCTGTCGCGGCTGCGTCGTGGCCGGCGTCGCTGCGGGATGGCCATTGACGGCGGGCGCGGCATCCTCGGCCCGGGCCGGAGCCGGAGTTGCCTGGACAGGTGCCGGTGCCGCAGGCTCCTTCTTTTCGGCAACGACCGGTGCAGCAGGCTCGCGAGCCTGGTGCGTATCGGCGCCAGCAGTGCTTGCCTCAAGCGGGCGAACGGTCTCTGCAGCCGGTGCCGTCGGCATCGCGGGCTTCTCGGGGATCGGCGGCAGCGGCGGCAGGCTGAAGGCGGTGGCGACTGCGGCGGCCAGCGGGGCCTCGGTCAGGACCACGCGCGCGGGCTCGGTTCGCTCGGCCGGCGTCGGCGTGCTGCGCGGCGCGGGAGTGAGGCGAGGCGCGACGGGCGCGGACGGAGCAACTGTCTGCACGACGACTTCGGCAGCAGCCTTCTCGGTGGCTGGCACCGGCGCGACTGCATCGACGGGCGCAGGCGCAGCTGCGGTCTTGGCTGCGGTGCTGGCGTCCTCGGCCTCCTCGCGATCCTCGTCGTCCAGTTCATTGAGCTGCTCGCTGCCCTGCGCCGTGCCAGCGGCGGCATCCTCGTGGCGACGGCGGCGGCGACCACCACGGCGGCCGCGACGGCGGCGCGAGGGGCCTTCGGCGTCGCCGGCAGCCGCGTCGGCAGCTTCCTGGCCGGTGGCGGCCGGCAAGGCGGCGAGCCTGGTCTCGTCGACCGTGTCGGCGGGTACGGCGACGGGGCGCGGCGTGGACGTTTCCGGCTTTGGCGCCGGGGCAGTGGCCACCGGGGTGGAAACCGGTGCTGCCGCCGGCTTGCGCTCGGCACGTTCCGGCTGGGCCGCCTTGTTGCCGTCCGCTGCACTGTTGCGTGGCTGCTGCTGGCGCTCCTGCTTCGGAGTCTGGGCATTGGCCTGCTGCTGACGCGCCCCGCCTTCGTTGCCCTGCTGGCGGTTGCCGCGGTTCTGCTGCTGGTTCGGCTTGGCTGACGGCGCGCCGCCATCACGGCGCTGGCGGTTGCCGGCGTTGCCCTGCGCATTGCGGTTGCGCTCGTCGCGACGCGGCTGCTGCTGGCGGTTGCCGCGTGCGTTGCCCCGGTCGCTTTCGTTCGATGGTGTGGTGGCCGGTGTGGTGGCGGCTGCCGGGGCACTGTGGCGGAACCAGCCGAACAGGCGGGAAATCATGCCGCCGCTGGGCGCGGCGGCGACCGGTGCGGCGGCGGAACGTCGCGCAGCTGCCGGCTGCTGCGGTGCCTGGGCGGCTGCTGGTGCTTCCTCGCGCACCGGGGCCGGCGTGGCGGGCACGATGCCGCTGACCGCGGGCTGCTCGCTGCTGCCCAGCGTCTGGCCCATCTTCGGGATCGGCGTGGCCTCGACCGCGGTGAGGCGCTCGTAGCTGGGCTTGCTGTGCTCGCCCATGTCCGCTTCCTTGATGCGCTGGATCGCGATGTGCGGCGTTTCCAGCTTGTCGTCGGCCACGATCACCACGTGCGCCTTGTGGCGCAGTTCGATCTCGACCACGCTGGCGCGCTTCTCGTTGAGCAGGAAGTTGGCCACCATGGGTGGGGCCTGCACCAGCACCTGGCCGGTGTTGTCCTTCATCGCGTGCTCTTCGATCAGGCGCAGGGTGGACAGGCCCAGCGATTCCACGCCACGGATGTGGCCATGGCCTTCGCAGCGCGGGCAGACGATCTGGGTCGCTTCGCCGAGGCTGGGACGCAGGCGCTGGCGCGACAGCTCCAACAGGCCAAAGCGGCTGATGCGGCCCACCTGCACGCGGGCGCGGTCGAGCTTGAGCGCGTCCTTGAGCTTTTCCTCCACCTCGCGCTGGTGGCGCGGGCTGTCCATGTCGATGAAGTCGATCACGATCAGGCCGCCGGCGTCGCGGATGCGGCACTGGCGGGCGATCTCCACCGCGGCCTCGAGGTTGGTGTTGAACGCCGTTTCCTCGATGTCCGAGCCCTTGGTGGCCTTGGCCGAGTTGATGTCGATCGCGGTGAGCGCCTCGGTCTGGTCGATCACGATCGAGCCGCCGGAGGGCAGGCGCACCTGGCGGTCGAACGCGCTCTCGATCTGGGTCTCGATCTGGTAGCGGTTGAACAGCGGGGTGTCGTCCTTGTACAGCTTGAGCTTGCGCAGCGAAGTGGGCATCACCTGCTGCATGAACTCGCGGGCGTCCTCGTACAGCGATTCCTCGTCGATCAGGATCTCGCCGATGTCGCTGCGCAGGTAGTCGCGCAGGGCGCGGATGAACAGCTTGGATTCCTGGTAGATCAGGAACGGCGCCTTGCGCTCGCTGGCGGCTTTCGAGATCGAGCGCCACAGTGTCAGCAGGTAGTCCAGGTCCCACTGCAGCTCTTCGGCGTCGCGGCCCAGGCCGGCGGTGCGCACGATCAGGCCCACGTCGTCGGGTACGGTAACGTGCTCCAGGGCCTCCTTCAGGGCTTGCCTATCCTCGCCCTCGATCCGGCGCGAGACGCCGCCGGCCTTCGGGTTGTTCGGCATCAGCACCATGTAGCGGCCGGCCAGCGAGATGAAGGTGGTCAGGGCGGCGCCCTTGTTGCCACGCTCCTCCTTCTCGACCTGGACGACGACTTCCTGGCCTTCCTTGAGCAGGTCACGGATGCCCGACTTGTGCGGGTTCAGGCCGGGGGTGAAGTACTGCTCGGCGATTTCCTTCAGCGGCAGGAAGCCGTGACGCTCGGCGCCGTAGTCGACGAAGCAGGCTTCCAGGGATTGCTCCACGCGGGTGATGCGGCCCTTGTAGATGTTGGCCTTTTTCTGTTCGCGGGAGGGGATTTCGATGTCGAGATCGTAGAGGTTCTGGCCATCGACGATGGCCACGCGCAACTCTTCACGCTGAGTTGCGTTGATCAACATGCGCTTCATTGTAGTTTTCCTCGGCTCGCCCGCGCGTCGCGTGCCGCGGTGGCGCCGGGATGGCGGCCTGCCGGGGATCGCGCCGCTGCGGGGAAGCGGCTTATGTGACGGCGCCTTTCCGGGCGCCCGGATTGTTCGGTCAGCTGCGTCCGCCGCGCCGTGGCCACTGGGCTTCGGGCAAACAACGGCCCGAACCGTTACGATGAAAGGGAGTCGCGACCGCTGCCTGGGAGTCATCCCTTTGGCAACCCGGTGCAATCCTCGCCGGCGTGACGGGCGGGGCCCCGGCCCGAACCGGTCTCGGCGGGCAGGGATTGACGCTCGCCGAGTATCCTATTTCGACAGGTTTTTTTCAATGCAGACGGCAACTTCCCGCGACGTACCTCACGGTGTGCGTCAAGTCGCGATCGGCCCCGAGCGGGACGGCCAGCGGATCGACAACGCGCTGGCGACCCTGCTCAAGGGGGTGCCGAAAAGCATGATCTACCGCCTGCTGCGCACCGGCCAAGTGCGCGTCAACGGCAAGCGGGCGAAGCCGGATACGCGGCTAAGTGATGGCGATATGCTGCGAATTCCGCCGATCCGGCAGGCTGAACCCGGCGAAGTGCGCGTGGCGCCCGAGACGATGGTGGCCTCGGTGGCCGAGACGGTGATCTTCGAGGACAAGCACTTCCTGGTGATCGACAAGCCCTCCGGCATCGCCAGCCATGGCGGCAGCGGGGTGAGCCATGGCGCCATCGAACTGCTGCGCGCGGCGCGCCCGCACGAGTCGCTGGAACTGGTGCACCGGCTGGACCGGGACACCAGCGGGGTGCTGGTGCTGGCCAAATCCCGCGCTGGCCTGACCGGCCTGCAGGCGGCGATCCGTGCCGGCGAGGTCACCAAGCAGTACCTGTGCCTGATGGTCGGCCACCCGCCCAAGGCCAAGTTCGACGTCAACGCGCCGCTGCGCAAGTTTGCCCTGCAGGGCGGCGAGCGCATGGTGCGGGTCAGCGAGGACGGCAAGCCGGCGCTCACCTTCTTCCGTGAGATGGAGCAGTACCCCGGCGCCCGCCTGATGCAGGCCACGCTGGGCACGGGCCGCACCCACCAGATCCGCGTGCATGCCGCCCACGTCGGTCATCCGTTGGCGGGCGACCCGAAGTACGGCGACCGCGAGATGAACAAGCGCTTCCGCGAGATGGGGCTGCAGCGGCTGTTCCTGCACGCTGCACATCTCAGCTTCGAGCTGGACGGACGCCTGTACAGCTTCTCGGCCCCGTTGCCGGACGATCTGAAGACCTTCCTCGACGTGTTGGCAGTGAAGGGCAGGCACCTGCCGTACATCCAGGCCGCGGCTAAAGAAAGAAACGGGCGCTGACCTCCAGCGAGCGCAGCAGGCCGCCCACCAGGCCGGCTTCCACCAGCAGGGCGCACGTTGCATGCGCCGCGGCGATTGGCAGCAGCGCGCGTGAGCGCCGGAAGCACCATGCCCACCACAGCTCGGCCAGCAGGCAGAGTTGCATCAGGGCGCCGTTCGGCGTGTGCATCAGGGCGAACACCAGGGCGGTGAGCAGCACGGCGAAGGCCGGATGCAGGCCGCCGCCTTCGAGGCGGCGCAGTACCACGGCCAGCATCAGCCATTGCTGCAAGACCGCCCACAGCAGGTAGGTCAGTACATGGGCGGGCGTGGGCATCGTGAAATGCCAGCCGCGAACCGCGATCAGCAGCAACGCCAGCGGCAACAAGGCAAACGGCAGCAGCCAGGCGGGCCCGTCACCGAGCCAGCGCCACGCTGCCGGTCGTTGCCGCCATTCGGCCTGTGCCGCGAACAGCAGGGCACCCCCGAAAGTCAGCAGGCTTGGCAGGGAGAGGCGCAGGCCCAGTTGCAGGCCGACGACCAGCCACAAGGGCCCGCTGAGACAGGCGGCGAGTTCCAGCCAGCGCCGCTGCCCCAGACATGGGAGCCGCAAGGCCAGACCTGCCAGTGCCAGCAGGTAGCCAATGGCGCCAGCCCAGGACAGCCAGCCGTGGTCACCAGGCTCAATGCTGGCTGCCGGCGTGTCGCCATGAGGAAGGATCAAGGCGCCGGGTCGCTGCCGCCAGACCAGCTGGCGCAAAGCCAGTTGCGTCTCGGCCGAGGCGCCGGCGGGCAGGGCGATCCAGGGAGCAGCAGGCAAGGCGGGATCGGCGACCTGCCGTGTTGCAGTTGCCGGATCGGGCGACAGTTGCAGCGAGGGCTGCGCTGGCACGGATAAAAGCGTGTCGCGACGCAACGCCACTTCGTCCAGATGCAGGGATGCAGCGACGGGCAGCGCCAGCTTCAGCCGCAGCACCTCGATCCGCTGTGGTACGCCGCAGTCGCTGCCGTCGGCAGCTTGCCAGTGCAGCTCGCGCAGATCTATCGCGATGTGCAGCGGCCCGGCAGCGACCGGTGTGTCCTGCCAGCCGAAGCAGCCCGGTTGCCCCAGCCGTGGCTGCCAGGCCACGCCCAGCCGGAACGGCGCGTCGACAGCACCCTGCAAGGCCAGCAACGGCCAGTGCCCAGGATCGAGCATGCCGCTCACCGGGAGGCCCAGCTCGAACGGCGTGCCGTCACGACTGCGGATGCGCAGGCCATCCTCCCCGCGTCGCACGTCCGCAGCACCGAAGGCGCGCCCGGCCACGAGGTCGTGCGGCTGGCGCAGGCGCCATTGCCACAGCGGCTCACCATGCTCAATCAGGGCCAGTTGCCGATCCGCCGTGCGCTGCAAATGGGTCGCGGTGATTCCCGCAGCCAGTTCGCGCAGGCCGAACAGCGCCAGCGCGACCAGCAGGGCGAAGCCGGCGCCAGTCAGTGTCGGCGTGAGGAATCGCCGCACGCTCAGCGCGCCAGCAGCGCCTCGACCTTGGCTGCGCAGATGATGTCGTTGAGCGAGAGTCCGCCCACGTCATGGGTGGACCACAGCAGCTGGCAGTGACCGTAGCCTGCCTCGATGTCGGGGTGGTGGTCTTCATGGTTGGCCATGTAGCCCACTGCGTTGATGAAACCAAGCGTGTGGTGGAAGTCGGGGAAGCGGAAGTCCTTGACGATCGCATGGCCATCGGCAGTGAGCGTCCAGCCGGGCAGCAATTGCAGCAGCTGGGTGATCTTGTCCGTGACCAGCGCATGTTCCTTGCCCTTGCGCGGCTGGCAATGCTGGCTGGCGAAATCGTGGATGTTCATGAGGGCCTCGGGAATGCAACGGCGAAGCTGCGCAGCGTCGAAGCTGCGCGCGCAAATGTCAAAGCCCGCAGCGACAACAAAACAGTACTAAAATGGTGCTGATTCGGCAGGCCGTGTATGCACGCTCGCCGCACCAACCGCCACAGGTGAAGCATGATCGAGATTTCCGAACGCGCACAGCAGCATTTCCGCCGCCTGCTGGCACAACAAGGCAACGAGGGAATGGGCATCCGCCTGCACGTGACCGCGCCGGGTACGCCGGCGGCGAACTGCGAGCTGGAGTTCTGCGAACCGGCCGAACTCGCGGGCAACGAGTGGACGATCGAATGCGCCGGCTTCGACTTCCACGTCGGGGGCGACAGCGCTCCGTGGCTGGACGGCGCCAGCATCGACTTCGAGCCGAACGCCACCGGCGGCCTGCTGAACATCCGTGCGCCGAAGATCAAGGGCGACGTGCCGGGACTGGAGGCCGGGGTGATCGAGCGCGTGCGCTACGTGCTGGACGCCGAGATCAACCCACGGCTGGCCTCGCACGGCGGCCGCGTCACCCTGCTGGAAGTCGACGCCGAGGGCGTGGTGAAGTTGCAGTTTGGCGGCGGCTGCCACGGCTGCGGCATGGTCGACGTCACGCTGAAGCAGGGTGTGGAAAAGACCTTGCGCGAGCGCGTGCCCGAGGTGACCGCGGTGCGCGACGCCACCGACCACAGCGGCGGCAAGCAGCCGTACTACAGCAAGCACGAGGGCAAGTCGGCGCTGGGTTGATGGGCGTGGTCCGCCACAACGCGAAAACCCGCCTCGCAGCGGGTTTTTGTTTGAGAGTGCGGCCATGGATGGCCGCTCGTTTGATTTTCGCGATCAGGGATGATCGCAAGGCCAAGCCGGATCAGTCGCCCTGCACATGTCCCTTCAGCGTGTCGAGCTTGGTCGGCAGGCTGGAGAAGTAGGCGGAGACGTCCTCGATGTCCTGGTCGGACAGCGTGGCGACCATGCCCTTCATGATCGGGTTGTTGCGTTCGCCGCTCTTGTATTCGTGCAGCACCTGCTGCAGGTAGGCGTTGTACTGGCCGGCGAGGCGTGGATACTGCGGGTCGACCGCGTTGCCGTCGGCGCCGTGGCAGGCGAAGCAGGCGGCAGCCTTGGTCTTGCCGTTCGCGGCGTTGCCGCTGGCCAGCAGGGAAGTGGAGGCAAGCGCCAGGAAGGCGCCGCACGAAAGCAGGGCGAGTGCACGTTGCATGCGGAATCCTTCGATTACTTGATCGGCGGCGTAAGGCTGGACAGGTAGGCGGCGATGTCCTTGATGTTCTGTTCGGACAGGCTTTGCGCCTGCGCCACCATCGTCGGATACGTGCGGTCGCCGCTCTTGTACTCGTTCAGCGCGTTGATGATGTACTGCTCGTTCTGCCCGGCGATCTTCGGCACGGGATAGTCCGGGTAGGCATTGGAGTAGCCCGGCACGCCGTGGCAACCGGCGCAGGTGTAGACCAGCGTGCGCCCGGCCGCCTTGTCGCCTTCGGCGTGCGCGCTGGCGGTGGCCAGCAAGGCGGCAGCGGCTGCCAGACCAAGCAATTGCAGTCGAATCATCGAGATCGTTCCCCAGGTGCGGCGACAGATGCGAATGAGTGCAGCAACCGTCGCAGTATAGACAGCACCTCCCGGCATGGACAACCTGTCGCAGGGCATGCCGCAAGGTGGCGTTTTGTCGCGATCAGACCAGGCTGCGGAAGATGTGGATGCCTGCGCTGTACTCGCCCACGATGGTGCCCAGGCTGACCAGGAAGAAGTTCAGCAGGGTGCGCGCCACGCGGTTCTTCCACCAGCCGCTCCAGTGCACGATGTCGTCGCGCAGGGTGTCGAAGTCGGCCACGCGCGGGCGGCGCACCCAGGCCTCGGCCATCGCGCTGATGCCGCCGGCGGGAATGCCGGGGCGGAACGGCTTGATCGGTGCGGCAATGAAGGCTGCGAGGACGCTGAGCGGGTGCGCGCCGGCGGCGACCGCACCCAGCGCGGCAAAGCCGCCGGTGAACAGCACCCACGCGGTGAGTGCCTGCGTGCCCAGCGCGGCGTTGCGGTGGAAGGCGAATGCGATTGCGGCGAACACCGCCAACACCAGGCCCACGGCCAGCCACTTCGGCCAGCGCGCCTTCGGCGGCGCCTGCGCCAGCTCGGCGGCAGTGGCCGCCGGGTCGCCTTGCTGTTCGCTCAGCAGATGGCACATGCCTTTCAGGTGTCCCGCGCCGATCACCACCAGTACGCGGCGCGGCGTGCCGGTGGCCGTGCGCGCGGCTTCCTCGCGCAGGCGTGCGGCCATGTAGGCGTCGCGCTCGCCGATCAGGCTCTGGTAGAGCGGCTTCGATTCGCTGGCGAATTCGCTGAACGCGCTCTCCAGCATGTCGCCCTGCTTGAGCTTCTCGATCTCGCTGGCTTCGATCTCCTCGCGCTCGAACACGCTGGCGAGCAGGCCGCCGAGCAGGCCGAAGCGCTGCCAGAAGCCCACGCTGTGCCAGGCGCGCTTGAGCGTGGTGCCGACCTCGCGGTCGACCAGCCACAACGGCAGGCCGCGCGTCTCTGCGCCGTCCATCGCCGCCTTCATCTCGGCGCCGGGCTGGATGCCGGACTGTTCGGCGAGGCGCTTCTGGAACGTGGACAGCACCAGGCTGGCGGCGACCATGCCGGCCTTGCCCTGGCGTATCACCTGGAACAGATCCATGCGCTTGAACGCGTCCGGATCGCGCATGCCCTGCGCACGGCTTTCGCACAGTTCCACCGCCACCGCGTCGAAATGCTCGTGTTCCAGCAGCGCCTGCACCGCCTCCATGCTGGTGCGCGAGACATGGGCGGTGCCCAGCACCACGTACTCCACGCCATCGCGCTGCACGCGTTCGATCGGCTGGTCCTGCAGCACGGCGGGCAAGGGCAGGGCGGGTTCGGGAACACTCATGCGTGGGGCGCGCCGGTCACGGGGAGAATCCAAGCATGAGGACGTGCCCCGCATGAAGCAAGTATTGAGTTGAGAAGGCGGCCATGGATGGCTGCCCGTGTGACTTTCGCGATCAGGGATGATCGCAAAGCCAGACATCAATCCCGAAAGCGCTTGAGCAGGTCGCCGTAGGCGTCGATACGGCGATCGCGCAGGAACGGCCAGATGCGGCGCACGTGCTCGCTGCGCTGCATGTCGATTTCGGCGATCAGCAATTCGCGCTGGTCGGTTCCGGCCTTGGCGAGGAATTCGCCTTGCGGTCCGGCCACGAAGCTGGTGCCCCAGAACTGGATGCCGGCGCCGGCGCCACTGGGCTCGGGCTCGAAGCCGGTGCGGTTGCAGGCCAGCAGCGGCAGGCCGTTCGCCACCGCGTGGCCACGCTGCACGGTGACCCAGGCCTCGCGCTGGCGATCCTTCTCGTCCTGCGCGTCATTCGGATCCCAGCCGATCGCGGTGGGGTAGAGCAGCAGTTCCGCGCCGGCCAGCGCCATCAGGCGCGCAGCTTCGGGATACCACTGGTCCCAGCACACCAGCACGCCGAGGCGGCCGACCGAGGTGTCGACCGGCTCGAAGCCGAGGTCGCCCGGCGTGAAATAGAACTTCTCGTAGAACGCCGGATCGTCGGGGATATGCATCTTGCGGTACTTGCCCGCGATCGCCGCCGAGCGGTCGAACACCACGGCGGTGTTGTGGTACAGCCCGGCCGCGCGCTTCTCGAACAGCGAAGCCACCACCACCAGCTTCAGCTCCTCGGCCAGCTTGCCGATGCGTGCGGTGCTGGGGCCGGGAATGCTCTCGGCCAGGTCGAACAGGTCGACCGACTCGTGCTGGCAGAAATACGGACCGTTGTGCAGCTCCTGCAGCAGCACCAGCTCGGCGCCGGCTTTGGCGGCCTCGCGCAGGCCGGCCTCGATCGCGTCGAGGTTGGCGTCGCGGCTGCCGCGGTCGGTTTCCTGCAGCAGCGCGACCTTGAGCGTCTTGCGGGTCATCGGATGGATCCTCGTGCTACCGAACTGCATATTGTAGTCGATGGGTCTTACACCAGGCCCGCCGGCAGCTGCATGGTGATGCAGTGCAGGCTGCCGTTCTGCCAGATCAGCGGGCGGCAGGGCACCTGCACCACGACGCGGCCTGGATGCGCGCTGCCGATGATGCGCGCGGCCTCATCATCGGCAGCGTCGCCGTAGGCGGGCACCAGCACCGCGCCGTCGACGATCAGGTAGTTCGCATACGAGGCGGCGAGGCGGCGGCCTTCGTCGATGATCGGCTGCGCCCAGGGCAGCGGATGCAACTGGTAGGGGCGGCCGTCGACGGTGCGCAGCGCGGCCAGCTCGTCGCCCATGCGCGCGAGTTCGTCGTGGTGCTTGTCGCCCGCGTCGTCGCAGGCCTGGTACACGATGCGCTCGCCGGGCGCGAAGCGGGCGAGGGTGTCGATGTGCGCGTCGGTGTCGTCGCCTTCCAGGTAGCCGTGGTCCAGCCACAGGATGCGGCCGGCGTGCAGGCTGTCCATCAGGATCGCGTCCATCGCCTCGCGGCTCTGCTCCGGGTGGCGCTGGTGCAGGCACTTCCAGGTGGTGAGCACGGTGCCGGCGCCGTCGCTCTCGATGCCGCCGCCTTCCAGCGCCCAGTCGATGCGCCGGTGCCCGGTCTGGCCGAACACGCCGGCCTCGACCAGGCCCGCGGTCAGTGCATCGTCCTGCTCGGCGCCGAACTTGCCGCCCCAGCCGGTGAAGCGGAAGTCGGCGAGCAGGAAGCGGCCGTCGCCGGCCTTCAGCGTGATAGGGCCGGAGTCGCGCAACCAGGTGTCGTCGTAGGGCAGTTCGATGAAGCGGATGCGCTCCAGGTTGACGCCTGCCTCGCGCAGCAGCGCTTCGGCATGCGCGCGCACCTCGGCATCGGCCACCACCACGATGAGTCGCTGGAAGCGGACGACCGCAGCGGCCAAAGCCATGTAGGTGGTTTCCACCTCGGCCAGCCGCTCGGCCCAGTCGGTGCCGGCGTGCGGCCAGGCGATTAGTACCGCGGCTTGCGGCTCCCATTCGGCGGGCAGGCGCCAGTGGGCTTCGGTCATGACGGGACTCTCGTATGTGTCGGGTCGATGCCGGCGCGGCATCGGGCCGCGAAGTTTACGGGAGTGCGGCCGTCGACGCGCAAAGGAACGCGCCCCGAGTCGCCGCGGGGCGCGTCATGGACGGCAAGCTCAGTTCGCCGCGGCGGGGTTGGTGTTGTTGCCGGCCGGAGTGTTGAGCACGGCATGGATCACGTGGTCGTGCTCGAAGTACACGATGAAGTCCGAGTACTCCCAGCGGTTGATCACCGGGTGCTTCTTCGTGTCGCCGCCGCGCGGCGAGAGCTTGCGCTGTGGCGCGCCGTACTTCTTCTCGACCTGGGCCATGCTCATGCCGCGCACGGGCAGGTTCATGCCCTTCTCCTGCTGCACGCGATGGATCAGCAGGTTGTCGGCATGGGCGGCCTGCGGCACGGCAAGGCTGCCGGCACCGAAAGCGATGGCTGCCAGCAAAGGCAGGCTGTGGCGATGCTTGAACATGGTCCCCTCTCCGCGCAAGGCGTTGCCGCGCCGTTGTAGCAGAACTGTTTGCGACTATCCACGGGCAGGCGCGGCAGGTGTGACCGGCATAGCCGTTATCATGCGCGGCTGAATCACCCCGATTGAAGTGCCCCGATGATCGCGTTCCGCCATTTTGCCCTGCGCCGCGGCAGCCGCCTGCTGCTGTCCGACATCGACCTGGTGATCCAGGGAGGCTGGCGGCTGGGCGTGATCGGGCGCAACGGCTGCGGCAAGTCCAGCCTGTTCGCGGCGCTGCAGGGGCAGGTCGAGGCCGATGCCGGCGACATCGGCTTGCCGGCTAAGCTGCGCCTGGCCTCGGTGGCGCAGGAGACGCCCGCGCTGCCCGATCCCGCGATCGACTACGTGCTGGGTGGCGACGTGGAACTGGCCACGGCACTGCGCGACGAGGCGGATGCGCAGGCACGCGGCGACAGCGAGGCGATGGCGCGCGCCCATCACCGCATCGAGGAACTGCACGGCTACGACGCCCGTGCCCGCGCCGGCCGCCTGCTGCACGGCCTGGGCTTCGCGCCGGAGACGCACGAACGCGCGGTGAAGGAGTTCTCCGGCGGCTGGCGCGTGCGCCTGAACCTGGCGCGCGCGCTGATGGCGCCGTCTGAACTGCTGCTGCTCGACGAGCCCACCAACCACCTCGACCTCGACGCCGTGCTGTGGCTGGAGGAATGGCTGCGCCGCTACCAGGGCACCTTGCTCATCATTTCGCACGACCGCGAATTCCTCGACGGCGTGATCGACCATACCCTGCATCTGGTCGATGGCGGCGCGCGGCTCTACACCGGCAACTACAGCGCGTTCGAGCGCCTGCGCGCCGAACAGCTGCGCCAGCAGCAGATCGCGCACGAGCGCGAGCAGGCCGAACGCGCACACTTGCAGAGCTTCATCGACCGCTTCAAGGCCAAGGCCAGCAAGGCCAAGCAGGCGCAGTCGCGCATGAAGCGGCTGGAGAAGATGGCCGGCACCGAGGCGGTGCGCGCCGAGCGCGCGTTCCACTTCCAGTTCGCCAGGCCCGAGCGCGTGCCCGATTCCATGCTGCAACTGGAAGAGGTGACCGCCGGCTATCCGGCCGGTTCGCGCGAGGAAGGTGACGACCATCTGCCCGGCCACGACGCGCCCAGCCGCGAGGCCACGATCATCCTGCGCGACGTGCGTTTCCGCCTTGAGGCCGGCGAGCGCATCGGCCTGCTCGGCCCGAACGGCGCGGGCAAATCCACCCTGGTCAAGACCCTGGTGGGCGAACTCGCGCCGATGGGCGGCGAGCGCAAGGCGCACAAGGACCTGAAGATCGGCTACTTCGCCCAGCACACGGTGGAGAGCCTGCAGGCCGGGCGCAGCCCGTTCGACCATCTGCAGGACAAGGCGCCGAACGCGGCCGCGCAGGTATTGCGCGATTTCCTCGGCACCTGGAACTTCGCCGGCGACCGCGCCTTCGAATCGGTGGACGGTTTCTCCGGCGGCGAACGGGCACGCCTCGCGCTGGCGCTGATCGCCTGGGACAAGCCCAACCTGCTGCTGCTCGACGAGCCCACCAACCACCTCGACCTCGACATGCGCGAGGCACTGGCCGACGCGCTGGCCGACTTCGACGGCGCGCTGGTACTGGTGTCGCATGACCGCCATCTGCTCGGCATGGTCTGCGACAGCTTCTGGCGCGTGGCCGACGGCGTGGTGGAGCCGTTCGACGGCGACCTCGACGACTATGCACGCTGGCTGCGCGCACGCGGTTCGACAAACAAGAAGGCCGCCAAGGCCGAGGCCAAGCCCGCGGTGCCGGTCGAATCACCGGAAGAGCGCCGCCGCGCCGCGGCCCAGCAACGCGAGAACGAAAAAGCCTCGCGCCAGCGCGTGAAGAAGATCGAGACGCGCGTGGCCGCCATCGACGCCGAGCTGACGGCACTGGAGGCGAAGCTCGCCGATCCTGAAACCTACAACGGCCCCACCGCCGCGCTGATGAAGCTCGGCCAGCAGCAGGCCGAGCTGCGCCGCGAAAAGGAAACGCTGGAAGTGGAGTGGATGGCCTTGTATGAAGCACTGGAAGCCTGAGCGTCGATGAGCGCGCAAGCGACACGGTTGTGGCTGCCGGCGCTGGATCGCTTCGATCGCGTGCACCCGCTGCGTCGCCTGCTGGCACAGGCGGACCGGTTGGCCGACGACGCGCGTGGCCGGCTCGAATGCCTCGCCGATGCCTTCCATGCCGACACGGCGAGGTTGCCAGCCGCCGCGCTGATCCGCGAACACCTGGCCGGCGACGCGGGCGATGCCTCGTGGCTCAATGCCGACCCTGCCTGGGTACAGCCGGACATGACCGGCGTGCGCCTGCTCGCCTGCGGCTCGATGTCGCTGGACATGGACGAGGCGCAGGCATTCCGGCAGGCGCTGCAACCGGTGTTCGCCGACGCCGGCCTGCGCCTGGAGATCTCCGCGCCGAACTGCTGGCAGCTGCGCTTGCCGGCGGACATGCCCGTGCCGGATTTCGACGCGCCCGAACAGGCGCTGGGCGAGGATCTGTACCAGCACTTGCCGCAGGGTGCGGAAGGCCGCGCGTGGCGCGTGCTGCTCAACGAGGCGCAGGTGCTGCTGCATCAGCATCCCTTGAATGCCGCACGCCAGTCGCGTGGACTGGCGCCGGTCAACAGTGTGTGGCTGTGGGGGGCAGGGCGGCTGCCCGCACAGCTGCGTAGTGCTTTCGCCGGGGTGGTCGGCAACGATGAATTGCTGCTTGCACTGGCGGCGCGCGCCGGTATCCCCGGCCGTCCCCTCACGCAGGAGGCCATGGCTGCTGCGCAGGCAAGCTGGCTGGTCGATCTGCAGGATCTGCCGGCTGGCGAACTTGCACGCGACTGGTGGCCAGGCGTGCAGGCCCTGGCGCAGCGGCAGGCGCTGCACTTTGCGTTCGCCGGTGGCGAGCGCTGGTCGTGGCGGCCGTGGCACCGCTGGCGCGTCTGGCGCAGGGCGCCGCGTTGAGCGCGCTTGAGCTGCGTCGCCGCGAGGCGCAAGGCGAACCCTCCGGCTGGACCGCCGCGGTGCACCCGGTGCTGCAGCGGATCTACGCGGCGCGCGGCGTGCTGCAGCCGGCCGATGTCGAGCACCGGTTGCAGCGCATGCTCTCGCCGCAAGCCCTGGGTGGCCTGGATGCCGCCACCAGCCTGCTGGCCGAGGCGATCCGTGGCGACTGGACGATCCTGATCGCCGGCGATTACGACTGCGACGGCGCCACCGGCACCGCGGTGGCCGTGCGCGGCCTGCGCATGCTGGGCGCGAAACACGTGAGCTTCGCGGTACCGAACCGTTTCGTGCACGGCTACGGCCTCACGCCGGCGCTGGTCGATTCGCTGCAGCCGCGACCGCAGCTGATCGTCACCGTGGACAACGGCGTGGCCAGCGTGGCCGGCGTGGCGCGGGCACGCGAGCTGGGCACGCGGGTGATCGTCACCGATCACCACCTGCCGGGCGAGCAATTGCCGGCCTGCGATGCGATGGTGAACCCGAATCTCGTCGGTGACGGTTTCCAGAGCAAGGCGCTCGCAGGTGTCGGCGTGATGTTTTACCTCCTGCTGGCGCTACGGGCGAAGCTTTACCCGTGCGATCGTCCTGATCGCGAAGATCAAGAAACAGCCATCCATGGCCACCCTTCGCATGATTCTTGCGATCGTCCTGATCGCGAAAGTCAAAAAGCGGCCATCCATGGCCGCACTCTTCAGAAGAGCAGGCCCGACCTTTCCGTACTGCTCGACCTGGTGGCGCTGGGCATCGTGGCCGACCTGGTGCCGCTGGATTTCAACAACCGTGTGCTGGTGGAAGCGGGGTTGCGACGCATCCGCAGCGGCAAGGCCTGCGTCGGGATCGCTGCGCTGGTCGAGTGCGGCAAGCGCAGCGTGGTCACGCTGTGCGCCAGCGATCTCGGCTACGCGGTGGGGCCGCGGCTCAACGCAGCCGGGCGGCTGGAGGACATGCAGCTCGGTGTGGAATGCCTGCTCACCGACGATATGGCGCAGGCACGGCGCTACGCCGGCGAGCTCGACGCGATCAACCGCGAGCGTCGCGACCTGCAGGCCTCGATGGTGGCCGAGGCCGAAGCAATGACATCCGGCCTGCGCGATATCGACGCAGTGGGCGTGGCGTTGTACGAGCCATCCTGGCATGCCGGCGTGGTGGGGCTGGTGGCCTCCAAACTGAAGGAGCGCCTGCATCGGCCGGTGATTTCCTTTGCACCGGCCAGCGAGGACAATGCCGAACACCTACGCGGTTCGGGCCGCTCCATCCCCGGCTTCCACCTGCGCGATGCGCTGGCGATGATCGACGCGCGCCAACCTGGATTGATCGAACGTTTCGGCGGCCATGCGATGGCGGCGGGGCTGAGCCTGCGCGCCGCGGACTTCTCGCGTTTCGCCGCCGCGTTCGACACCGTCGCGCGCGAGCTGATCGCGCCGGAGCGGCTGCAGGCCGCGCTCTACACCGATGGCGAACTCCCCGCCGGCAGCCTGTCGCTGGAACTGGCGCGGCAGCTGCGCGAGGCAGGGCCGTGGGGACAGGCCTTCCCCGAGCCGCTGTTCGACAACGTGTTCGACTGCGCGGGCTGGAAGCCGATGGGCGAGGGCCACTGGCGGCTCAGCTTGCGCGACCCGCGCGACGGCAGCTTGCACGACGCGGTGATGTTCAACGTCGGCGCCGCGTCGCCGCCGTCGCGTCTGCGCGCCGCCTACGAGCTCGTCATCAACGACTGGCAGGGACGCGAATCGCCGCGCCTGCTGCTGCGGCACGTCGAGCCCGCCTGAACTCGCGCGGCATTCACGGCGCGGACGCCAGACTGGTCGTCCGCCCGCCACGGAGACCGTCATGCTCGAACAGATCGATGGATTGCCGCCCGGCACGCTGGGCTTCCGCGCGCATGGCCAGGTGACCGCGGCCGATTATGAGCGCGTGCTGGTGCCAGACGTGGAAGCGGTGTTCGCGCTCAACCGCAAGCTGCGCATGCTGTTCGTGGTGGAGCCGGACTTCACCGGCTTCGACGCCGGCGCGATGTGGGAGGATTTCATGCTCGGCATCCGCCACATCAGCGGCTGGGACCGCGTGGCCCTGGTGACCGACGTGCCGTGGCTGCGCACCGCGACCAAGGCGACGCGCTTCCTGGTGCCGGCCGATTTCCGCCTGTTCGCACTGGCCGAGCTGGAACAGGCGACGCGCTGGATCGCCGAACCCGCGGATGGCTGAACGAATGGACGGCCGAATGCCTTCATGCCGAATCATCACTTGCGCGGGCGCCTGCATTCTGTTCTAGTCTGCCCATGACCTTCACGACCGCCATGTTCCCGAACGCCACCGCGCCTACCGCGCGGGGCTTCGTGGCGGCCGTCAACAACAATCGCGCGAACAATAACGCCAACCGTTGGCGGGCCCGCGCGTAGCTGAAAGCAACACCACCAGACACGCGACCAAGGCCCGCCCAGTGCGGGCCTTGGTTTTTTTGTGGTTTGAAAACCCAGGGAGTCAGCAACATGTGTTCGATTTTCGGAATGTTCGACCTGCAGCCGGGCGACGACCTGGCCACCCTGCGCCGGCAGGCGCTGGAACTGTCGCAGCGCCAGCGCCATCGCGGCCCGGACTGGAGCGGCGTGTTCGTGGATGCCGGGGTGATCCTGGTGCACGAACGCCTGGCCATCGTCGACCCGGCCTCGGGTGCACAGCCGCTGCGTTCGCGCGACGGCGCGCTGGCGCTGGCGGTGAACGGCGAGATCTACAACCACCGCGAGCTGCGCGAATCCAGCAGCTACGACTTCACCACCGGCTCGGACTGCGAGGTCATCAACGCCTTGTACCGCGAACATGGCGCGGATTTCGTGCCCCGGCTCAACGGCATCTTCGCCTTCGCGCTGTGGGATGGCGCGGCGCAGCGCTACCTGATCGCGCGCGACCCCATCGGCGTGTGCCCGCTGTACTGGGGCCATGACGCGCAGGGCCGCCTGTGCGTGGCCTCGGAGATGAAGGCGCTGACCGGCGTGTGCGCGGACGTGGCCGCGTTCCCGCCCGGCCACATCTACGACAGCGCCACGGGCGAACTGCGCAGCTACTACAGCAAGCCGTGGCGCGACTACGCGGCGACGCAGGGCCATGCGCCGGGCGAGCTGCGCCACGCTTTCGAGCAGGCCGTGCACCGCCAGCTGATGACCGACGTGCCTTATGGCGTGTTGCTCTCGGGCGGCCTCGATTCCTCGCTGGTCGCCGCCTGCGCCGCCAAGTTCGCCCGCGAGCGCATCGAGGATGGCGACCGCAGCGAAGCCTGGTGGCCGCGCCTGCATTCCTTCGCGATCGGCCTGGAAGGCTCGCCCGACCTTGCCGCCGCGCAGATCGCCGCCGACGCGCTGGGCACGGTGCACCACGGCTTCGTCTACACCTTCTGGGAAGGACTGGACGCGGTGCCCGAGGTGATCCGCCACCTGGAAACCTACGACGTCACCACCATCCGCGCCGCCACGCCGATGTACCTGCTGGCGCGCCGCATCAAGGCGATGGGCGTGAAGATGGTGCTGTCGGGCGAAGGCTCCGACGAGCTGTTCGGCGGCTACCTGTACTTCCACAAGGCGCCTTCGGCCGAAGCCTTCCACGAGGAAACCGTGCGCAAGCTCGACGCGCTGCACAGCTACGACTGCCTGCGCGCGAACAAGGCGATGATGGCCTGGGGCGTGGAGGCGCGCGTGCCCTTCCTCGATCTCGAATTCATCGATGTGGCGATGGGCATGGACGCCGCGCACAAGATGGCGGGCAACGGCAAGATCGAAAAGCACGTGCTGCGCGCGGCCTTCGACGGCGCACTGCCCAAGGAAATCCTGTGGCGGCAGAAGGAGCAGTTCAGCGATGGCGTGGGCTATGGCTGGATCGACGGCCTGAAGGCGCACGCCGAACAGATGGTGAGCGACCGCGAATTCGCCGCGGCGGCTTCGCGTTTCCCGTTCAACACGCCGGCCACCAAGGAGGCGTATTTCTACCGACGCATCTTCGAGCAGTTCTATCCGGGCGAGGCCTGCGCGGCCACCGTGCCGGGCGGCAAGTCCATCGCCTGTTCCTCGCCGGCGGCGCTGGCGTGGGATCCGGCTTTCGCGGCAATGGCCGATCCGTCGGGGCGGGCGGTGCGCGGGGTGCACCAGCAGGCGGTGGCGAGAGTCTGATCAGCGCTTGCGCGCCAGTGTGAGGCCATCGCCGACCGGCAGCATGGACAGGTCGATGCGTTCGTCGTGGTGCAGGCGCTGGTTGAGCGCCTGCAGCGCGCGGGTGTCGTCGTCCTGTGCCGGATGCGCCACGGCGCCACTCCACAGCACATTATCGATCGCGATCAGCCCGCCCTGGCGCAGCAGCTGCAGGCAGCGCTCGTAGTAGTCGGCGTAGCCGGTCTTGTCGGCGTCGATGAAGGCGAAGTCGTAGCGGCCCGATGCACCGGCTTCCAGTTCCGCGTCCAGCGTCTGCAGCGCCGGCGCCAGCCGCAGGTCGATCTTGTGCGCCACGCCGGCACGCTTCCAGTACGGTCGGCCGACGCTGGTGTACTCGTCGCTGATGTCGCAGGCGAGGATGCGGCCGTCATCGGGCAGGGCGAGCGCCACCGACAAGGCGCTGTAGCCGGTGAACACGCCGATCTCGATCGTGCGGCGTGCACCGAGCAGCTTCACCAGCAGGGCCATGAACTGGCCTTGTTCCGGCGAGATCTGCATGCGGGCCCCGGGGTGGCCGCGCGTCGCCTCGCGCAGGGCGATCTGCTCGGGATGCTCGCGCAGGGACTGCGCGAGCAGGTAGCCGTATAGCGTGTCGTCGAGGTTCAGGCTGCGGTTGGACATGGCGGCGCTCCGGCCAGCGGTACCGGACACTCATGGTAACGCCGGCGCGCGCCCGGCCACCGTCCGGCGTCTGTCGCAGTGCGGCAATTTTGCTACCATGTCGGGCCATTCGCACGACACGACTATCCATGATCGAGACCAATCCGATCCTTGCGCAGATCGCGGACCTCACGGCCCGCGTCGAGTCGCTTAGGGGGTATCTTTGACTACGCCACCAAGCGTGAGCGCCTCGAAGAAGTAAGCCGCGAACTGGAAAGCCCCAACGTCTGGGACGACCCGCCGCGCGCGCAGGAACTGGGCCGCGAACGCGCGCGCCTCGACACCGTGGTCACCGGCATCGACGAGCTCACCTCGGGCCTGTCCGACGCGAAGGAACTCGTCGGGATGGCCGCCGCCGACGGCGACGAGGAAACCGTCGCCTCGGTCGTGGACGACGTGGCCAAGCTCGAAGCCCGCGTGGGCAAGCTGGAATTCCAGCGCATGTTCTCCGGCAAGATGGACTCGGCGAACGCGTTCGTCGACATCCAGGCCGGCGCTGGCGGCACCGAGGCGCAGGACTGGGCCGAGATGCTGCTGCGCATGTACCTGCGCTGGGCCGAATCGCGTGGCTGGAAGACCGAACTGCTGGAAGCCTCCGGCGGCGAAGTCGCGGGCATCAAGTCGGCCACCTTCCGCGTTGAAGGCGATTACGCCTACGGCTGGCTGAAGACCGAGATCGGCGTGCACCGCCTGGTGCGCAAGAGCCCGTTCGACTCCGACAACCGCCGCCACACCAGCTTCACCAGCGTATTCGTCTCGCCCGAAGTCGACGACGACATCGACATCGAGATCAACCCGGCCGACCTCAAGACCGACGTCTACCGTTCGTCCGGCGCCGGCGGCCAGCACGTGAACAAGACCGAGTCCGCGGTGCGCATCACCCACGTGCCGAGCGGCGTGGTGGTGGCCTGCCAGACCGAGCGCAGCCAGCACGCCAACCGCGACCGCGCCATGAAGATGCTGGCCGCGAAGCTGTACGAGATCGAGATCCAGAAGCGCAATGCCGAGAAGGACGCGCTGGAAGCGACCAAGTCCGACATCGGCTGGGGCAGCCAGATCCGCAACTACGTGCTCGACCAGAGCCGCATCAAGGACCTGCGCACCGGCGTGGAGCGTTCCGACACGCAGAAGGTGCTGGACGGC
>DATEKS010000184.1:0-3122 GCA_035277325.1 Rhodanobacter sp. | reverse complement strand
GATCTTCCTCGCGCTGGGCGCCTCGGTGCGGCATGCAGGCATCGTGCGTTCGGACGCGGCACAGCGGCTGTCGCTGCTGCTCTCGCTGCTGGCGGCGTTCCTGCTGTTCGGCGAACGGCTGGATGCGATCAAGGCGCTGGGCTGCGTGCTGGGCCTCGCCGCGCTGCTCGGCATGGTGTGGCGCACCGGCGCCGGCCACGGCGAAGCCGGCGCGGGGCGCTGGGCCTGGCCGCTCGCGGTATTCGCCGGCTTCGGTGCGATCGACGTGCTGTTCAAGCGCGTGGCGGCGGCGCACGTGCCGCTGGGCACTTCGCTGGTCGCGATGTTTGCGCTGGCGCTGGTGGTGGCGTTCGTGCTGGCGGCGTGGCGCGCCCTGCGCGGCGGCGCACGCTTCAGCCTGCGCAACGCGCTGGGCGGCCTGCTGCTGGGTCTTTGCAACTTCGGCAACATCCTGTTCTACCTGCGCGCGCACCGCGCCCTGCCGCAGCACCCGGCGCTGGTGTTCGCCAGCATGAACCTCGGCGTGGTGGTGCTGGGCGCGTTGACCGGCGTGCTGCTGTTCCGCGAGCGGCTGAACCGCGTGAACCTCGCCGGCCTGCTGCTGGCGCTGCTGGCGATCGCATTGCTGGCCTGGGCCTGAGCGCGACACGCACGCAACTTATTGCGTTGCCTGGAGTGACTTCCGGGGCATGCGGGGGTGCGAAAGCGGTTCCTATGCTGCCGGCTTCCCGAGGCGTCGCGCGCCTCCGCCATCCCGAGGAATCGCCCATGCGCAAGCTGCCCCTCGCCGCGGCCGTCGCCGCCCTGCTGCTGAGCACCGCCGTCGCCGCCGACACCGACAAGAAGCACGACAAGGAGCAGCCAGTGGATGCGCCCGACGCGGCCCTGGTCAAGCCGCAGTCGTCGACCAGCGAGGGGTCGGTGTCGGTGGAAGGGCACAGCATCGGCTACAAGGCAGTGGCCGGCACCCTGGTGCTGCACGGCACCGGCGACAAGGAGCACGAGCCCACGGTGAGCATGTTCTACGTCGCCTATTTCAAGAAGGGCGCGAAGGCGGGTGAGCGGCCGGTCACCTTCATCTACAACGGCGGTCCCGGCTCGGCCACGGTATGGCTGCACATGGGCGCGTTCGGGCCGAAGCGCGTGGTGACCGCCGACGACACCCACACGCCGGCCGCGCCGTACCAGCTGGTGAACAACAGCTACAGCCTGCTCGACGCTTCCGACCTGGTGTTCATCGACGCGCCGGGCGCGGGCTTCAGCCGGCTGATCGCCGACGACAAGGACCCGGCCAAGCGCGCCGAGCAGATGAAGGACCGCGAGAAGGCGATCTACGGCGTGGACGGCGACGGCCATGCCTTCGCCCAGTTCATCACCGAGTTCCTCTCGAAGTACGGCCGCTGGAACTCGCCGAAATACCTGTTCGGCGAGAGCTACGGCACCACCCGCTCGGCGGTGGTGTCGAACATCCTCACCAACGAGGACAGCGTGGACCTCAACGGCGTGATCCTGCTGTCGCAGATCCTCAGCTTCGACAACAGCGTCGACGGCCCCGACACCAACCCCGGCGTGGACCAGCCCTACGAGTTGGCGCTGCCCACCTACGCCGCGACCGCCTGGTACCACCACAAGCTGCCCTCGCCGCCCGCCGACGTCGAAACCCTGCTCGCCGAAGTGGAGCCGTTCGCCACCGGCGAATACGCGCAGGCGCTGATGGCCGGCTCGCAGCTCGACGCCGCGCGCAAGCAGGCCGTCGCGCAGAAGCTGTACCGGTACACCGGCCTGCCGGCGGCCTACTGGATGAAGGCCGACCTGCGCGTCACCGGCGGCATGTTCGAGCACGAGCTGCAGGCGAACGACGACACCACCACCGGCCGCCTCGACACCCGCTTCTCCGGTCCCTCACTGGACCCGCTGAGCAAGGAAGCCGAATACGACCCGCAGTCCTCCGCGATCAGCTCGGCCTACATCGCCGCGTTCAACGACTACGTGCGCAAGGACCTGAAGTTCGGCGATGGCCAGCGCTACCGCGAATACGCCGACATCCACCACTGGGACATGTCGCACAAGGCGCCGGGCAGCCACGAGGCGCTGCAGCAGTCCACCAACGTGATGCCGGACCTGGCGATGGCGATGAAGACCGACCCGAACCTCAAGGTGATGCTCAACGGCGGCTACTACGACCTCGCCACGCCGTTCTACGCCGCCGAATACGAGATGCACCACCTGCCGATTCCCGACTCGCTGCAGCAGAACATCTCCTACCACTGGTACCCGTCCGGCCACATGGTCTACGCCCACGAGCCCTCGCTGAAGCAGCTGCACGACAACGTGGCGCGCTTCATCGAGAGCACGAACAACGTGAAGCACTGAATCGCGCTGGTAGCCGCGGCGGGTGCGTGCTGAAATGCACGCCTCGCCGGACCGGAATCACCCCATGCGCACCCTGGTCGACCGCTACCTCGATGCCTACAACCGCATGGACGTGGCCGCCATGCTGGCCACGATGCAGGACGAGGTGATGTTCGAGAACTACACCGCCGGCGTCCTGAGCGTGCGCACCCTCGGCATCGCCGAGCTGCGCCACCTAGCCGAAAGCTCGCGCCATCTGTTCTCGATGCGCCGGCAGACCATCACCGCGTGGCGCGAGGATGGCGACACCGCCTACGCCAGCATCCACTTCGAGGGTGTCTTCGCAGTCGATCTGCCGAATGGCGTGCGCGCGGGGCAGTCGATCGCGCTGGAGGGGCGCAGCGAGTTTCGCCAGCATGGCGGACGGTTGATCTATATCGCTGATTACAGCGAGTAAGGGGCGACGCAAGTACCTGCCGGCACGCAGAAATCAAGTGCACCCCAACCCTCCCCTGCATGCAGGGGAGGGAGACAAGCTGCAAGCCAGAGACGCTCTGCTGTGGCTGTAGCTTCTGGCGCGCACGATGCGCGCCTGCTCTTCCGGGGCCCCTGGGCGGCGGTGAGGCGGGGACGATCAGGCCGCGCAGCGGGCGTTGCCATGGATGGCAACGCCTTTTCGCGCGGGCAGGATGCCCGCTCGAAAAGCCCGGCAACGCCTCACGGACTTTCCGTCCATGGATGGACGGAAAGCGCCAACCGGGGTGGCCTTC
>DATEKS010000183.1:0-34546 GCA_035277325.1 Rhodanobacter sp. | reverse complement strand
AGTCGGACCACTTCGGGCCACCCACCGCGCCGAGCAGCACGGCATCGGCGGCCTTGCAGGCTTCCAGCGATGCCTTCGGCAGCGGTTCGCCGGTGGCGTCGATCGCGGCGCCGCCGGCGAGGTGCTCGTCGAACGAGAACTCGTGCCCGTAGTTCGTGGCTACCGCCTGCAGCACGGCGACCGCCGCCGCGGTGACCTCGGGACCGACGCCGTCGCCGGGCAGGGTGACGATGTTCGCTTTCATGCACTCACTCCGTTTGACCGTCGCTGCGTTTGTTGAGGAGTGCGGCCATGGATGGCCGCTTCTTGACCTTCGCGTTCACGGACGAACG
The DNA here is from genome assembly GCA_035277325.1 of Rhodanobacter sp. Classification (GTDB taxonomy): domain Bacteria; phylum Pseudomonadota; class Gammaproteobacteria; order Xanthomonadales; family Rhodanobacteraceae; genus Rhodanobacter_A. The sequence goes on along the minus strand of DATEKS010000183.1, from coordinate 34,214 downwards.
CATCAATCAAGGCCTCGTTCTGCAGCAGGTAGCCCAGCTGGTCGACGCCGTGCAGCAGGCAGTGGCGCGCGAACGGCTCCAGTTCGAAGCCGATGCGGCCGCCGTCGGGCAGCGCGATGTACTGGCCCTCGACGTCGATGCTCAGCTCCACGCCGGGGTGGTCGAGCAGCCAACGGTGTTCGGCGGCCGAGACCACGATGGCGAGCAGCCCGTTCTTCAGCGCGTTGTTGCGGAAGATGTCCGCGATCTCGCTGCACAGCACCGCGCGGATGCCGTAGTCCAGCAGTGCCCACGGCGCGTGCTCGCGCGAGGAGCCGCAGCCGAAGTTGCGGCCGGCCACCACGATGGCGCAGCCCTTCGCCTCCGGACGATTGAGCGGGAAGGCGGGGTTGTCGCTGCCGTCGGGCAGGTAACGCCAGTCGTTGAAGCAGAGCTTGCCCAGGCCTTCGCGCGTGGTGGTGGTGAGGAAGCGCGCGGGGATGATGCGGTCGGTATCGATGTTCTCGTCCGGCAGCACGGCGGTGCGCGAATGGATGCGGGTGACGGGCTGCATCAATGAAATTCCTCGCTGGTTGCGTTCGCTTCCTCTCCCCTTTGGGGAGAGGATTGAGGTGAGGGGCGGGTGCTTGCGTGGGTGCTGATCGAAGCGCGCTCCGATGCCAGGTCATGGTGAGGTTGGCCCCTCACCCCGGCCCTCTCCTCGCTCCTCAAAGCTGCGGCCATCCATGGCCGCTTCCCGCGTGCCCCGGAGGGGAGAGGGAGAAAAGCTGCGGTGTTCATGCGGCTTGCTCCTGCGTCAGGTACTCGCGCGGATCGGCGATGGCGCCGGCGACGGCGGAAGCCGCAGCAGTGGCGGGGCTGGCCAGCACGGTGCGCGCGCCCTTGCCCTGGCGGCCCTCGAAGTTGCGGTTGGAGGTGGAGACGACCAGCTGGCCCGGCTGCGCCAGGTCGCCGTTCATCGCGATGCACATCGAGCAGCCGGGCACGCGCCATTCGGCGCCGGCGGCGCGGAACACCTCGTGCAGGCCTTCCGCCTCGGCGGCGCGGCGCACCGCCTCCGAGCCGGGCACCACCAGCATGCGCACGCCGTCGGCGACGCGACGGCCACGCAGCACCTGCGCGGCTTCGCGCAGGTCGGGCAGGCGCGAATTGGTGCAGCTGCCCACGAACACCACGTCGACCGGCGTACCCTGCATGGGCTGGCCGGCACGGCTCTGCATGTAGTCCAGCGCGCGCTGTTCCATGGCGTTGCGCGCGGCGGGCACCGGCGCGTCCATCGCGATCGCCATGCCGGGATGGGTGCCATAGGTGACGGTGGGCGTCACCGCACCGGCATCGATGCGCACTTCGCGGTCGTACTGCGCGCCCTCGTCGGTCTTCAGCGTGCGCCAGTGCGCCACCGCGCGGTCCCACGCTTCGCCCTGTGGCGCGCGCGGACGGCCCTGCAGCCACGCGAAGGTGGTTTCGTCCGGCGCGATCAGGCCCGCGCGCGCGCCGGCCTCGATCGACATGTTGCACACCGTCATGCGCTCTTCCATCGACAGCTTCTCGATGGCCGCGCCGCGGTACTCGATGACGTGGCCGGTGCCGCCGTCCACGCCGATCGTGCCGATGATGTGCAGGATCAGGTCCTTCGCGCCCACGCCGGCCGGCAGTTCGCCGTCCACGTGGATCGCCAGCGTCTTCGGCTTGCGCTGCAACAGGCACTGCGTGGCCATCACGTGACCCACCTCGGTGGTGCCGATGCCGAATGCCAGCGCGCCGAACGCGCCATGCGTGGAGGTGTGACTGTCGCCGCAGACGATGGTCATGCCAGGCTGCGTGGCGCCCAGCTCCGGACCGATCACGTGCACGATGCCGCGCTCGCTGCTGCCCCAGCCGTGCAGCTCGACGCCGAACTCGCCGCAATTCTTCTCCAGCTGTGCCACCTGCGCCTGCGCCTCGGCGTTGGCGTAGGGCCGCGTGCCGTCGGCGTTCGCGGGCAGGGTGGGCGTGGAGTGGTCCAGCGTTGCCAGCGTGCGATCTTGGCGGCGCAGCTTCAGGCCGCGCGCCCGCAGCTCGTCGAAGGCCTGCGGCGAGGTGACTTCGTGCACCAGATGCAGGTCGATGTACAGGATCGCCGGGGTGTCGGTGCTTTCGGGCGCGACGACGTGCGCGTCCCAGATCTTTTCGAACAACGTGCGTGCGGACGTCATGCCGAAACTCCCATCGAAGCGGGCTGTTGATGAGGAGTGCGGCCACGGATGGCCGCTTCTTGATCTTTGCGGGCAGGGACGATCGCAGAAGTGGACTCGGCCTCCTGCTTTTCCACCACATCCAGCCAGCCCCAGCGATCCGCGGTGCGGCCGTCGAACAGGCCGAAGAACGCCTCGCGCAGCGCGCGCGTCACCGGGCCGGGCTTGCCGTTGCCGACCGGCTTGCGGTCCACCGAGCGCACCGGAGTGATCTCGGCAGCGGTGCCGGTCATGAACACCTCGTCGGCGGTGTACAGCGCCTCGCGCGGCAGCTCGCGTTCTTCCGCTGCGATGCCCAGCTCGGCGGCCAGCGTGAGCACGCTGTCGCGGGTGATGCCGGCGAGGATGCCGGCGCTGGAGGGCGGGGTGAGCAGCTTGCCGCGCTTCACCAGGAACAGGTTTTCGCCGGCGCCCTCGGAGAGCATGCCGTTCACGCCCAGCGCGATGCCTTCGTCGTAACCGCCGCGGCGCGCTTCCATGCCGATCAGCTGGCTGGACAGATAATTGCCGCCTGCCTTGGCCCAGCTGGGGATGGTGTTCGGCGCGGGGCGATGCCACGAGGAGACGCAGACGTCCGCGCCACGCTCGGCGGCATCGCCGAGATATGCACCCCATTCCATCGCCATGATCGCCACGTCCACCGGCGCGCCGGGCTTCGCCAGCACGCCCAGGCCGCCGGCGCCGCGGAACACAATCGGGCGCACATAGGCCGACTTCAGGCCGTTCGCGCGGATCACCTCATGGCAGGCCGTATCGATCTCGGCCTCGCTGTAACCGATCTCGATCTCGTACACCCTGGCCGATTCGAACAATCGCCGCGTGTGGTCGGCGAGGCGGAAGTAGGCGGGGCCGTTCGGCGTGGCGTACACGCGCTCGCCCTCGAATACCGAGGAACCGTAGTGCAGCGCGTGGGTGCTGACGTGGACGTTGGCTTCGCTCCACGGCTTGATGCGGCCGTTGTGCCAGAGGAAGGGGGTGCTCATCGGGCGATCTCCTTGTGCGCGCGTCCCTGCGCGCGAGGATCAAGAGGCGGCCTTCCATGGCCGCACTTTTCAATGGACGGGGTTTGTTCCTGTTGCTGCGCGATGCGGTTGACGATGGCCAGCGCGGCCTGCGCCGCGGCCTCGACGATGTCGGTGCTGACGCCGTGGCCGTTCCAGGCACGGCCGTCGTGCTGGGCGGCGAGGCGGGCCTCGCCCTGCGCGTCGCCGCCTTCGCCCACTGCCTGCACCTGGAAGCGGGTCAGCTGCAGCGTGGTGTCGGTGGCGCGCTCCATCGCGCGCAGCACCGCGTCCACCGGGCCGTCGCCCAGCGCGGCCTCGGCCACTTCGCGGCCGTCGTCATGGCGCAGCTTCACCGAGGCGGAGGCGCCCGCGCCCAGGTGCGCGCTGGTGTCCAGCCGGGTCAGCCGCCACGGGCCGGCGGCGTCGGGATCGCAGCCGCGCGCCAGCGCATCCAGGTCGTCGTCGTGGATCTCGCGCTTCTTGTCGGCCAGCGCCTTGAAGCGGGCGAAGATGTCGTCCATTGCCGTGTCGTCCGGCGCGTGGCCCAGCGCTTCCAGCCGCTTGCGCAGAGCGGCGCGGCCGGAGTGTTTGCCCAGCACCAGTTTCGTCTCGGCCAGCCCTACGTCCTCGGGGCGCATGATTTCGTAGGTGCCGCGGTGCTTCAGCATGCCATGCTGGTGGATGCCCGATTCGTGTGCGAACGCGTTCTCGCCCACGATCGCCTTGTTGCGCTGCACGTTCTGGCCGGTCAGCTCGCTGAGCAGGCGCGAGGCGGGGTGGAGCTTCCTGGTGTCGATGCGGGTGTCGGTGCCGAACCAGGCGCCGCGTACCTTCATCGCCATCACGATCTCTTCCAGCGCGGCGTTGCCGGCGCGTTCGCCGATACCGTTGATCGTGCATTCCACCTGGCGCGCGCCGGCACTCACCGCGGCGAGACTGTTGGCCACCGCCAGGCCCAGGTCGTTGTGGCAGTGGCTGGAGAACACCACGTGCCTGCCGCGCTTCACGTTGGCGATCAGCCAGGCGAAGCGTTCGGCGATCTCGGCCGGCGTCATGTAGCCCACCGTGTCCGGCGCGTTCAGCGTGGTGGCGCCGGCGGCGGCGGCGGCGGAGAACACCTCGGCCAGGAACTCGGGCTCGGTGCGCATGGCGTCCTCGGCCGAGAACTCCACCTCGTGCGCCAGCTTCACCGCGCGCTCGACCCCGGCGACCGCGGCGTCCAGCACCTGCGCCTTGCTCATCCCCAGCTTGTGTTCGCGATGCAGCGGACTGGTGGAGAGGAACACGTGGATGCGCGAGCGTTTCGCTCGTTCCAGCGCACGGCCGGCGCTGTCGATGTCGCCCCGCACGCAGCGCGCCAGCGCGCAAGCGGTAGTGTCCTGCAGCGTGCCGGCGATCTGTGCGACCGCAGCAAAGTCGTCCGGCGAGGCCTGCGGGAAGCCGGCCTCGAGCACGTCCACGCCCAGCGCTTCCAGCATCTGCGCCATGCGCAGCTTGGCGCGCCGGTCCATCGAGAAACCGGGCGTCTGCTCGCCGTCGCGCAGGGTGGTGTCGAAGATGCGCACGCGCTCGGCGACTACGTCGCCGGCCTCGCTCTGTTCGTTGTGCTGTTGGGTTTTCATCGCTGGCTCCGCTGTGGGAATGCGGTGCCGAGGGCAACAAAAAACCCCACGCCATTTCTGGTGCGGGGTTCTTCGGGTGTTTTCAGGTTCGTTTTCTAGCTACCTGGACACATGCCCTCAGCCCGCACCTCCGTTGGTAATAAGGAGTACGAGTACAAGGGCAAGAAGGAGCGTGCCGCGAAGCCGCAGCAGGCCGGCGACCGTCGAGAGACGGGTCGTTTCGGCGATGCGGCGGTGGCTGTTGCGCTGCGGCATGTCGTCGACAGTACGGCAGCCCTTCGGAACGTGTCAACAGTTTCGTGTGAAATCTTTTTGCGATTGACCGATGAAACGATCTGGACGGCTGGACGTCCGAACGCTGAGCCTGCACGCTGTGGGCCAGCAGAGCCCCTAGTGATCGCGGTGATCGCGCGCGGGTTTGCGCGCGTACGCGAGGCGCCGCCAATGCGCCTCGCGCCGCCTTTGTTCGCCCGACCCCCGGGCGGCGATGGAATCGTTTGCGGCTATGGCTTGCCGGAACCCGCCGTGCCACCGGTGCGGCGCATCGACATGTGCCTGCAGTGGCCCAGTCGATGCTGCAGCGCAAAGAGCGATCCGATGCGGTCGCCGGAACTCCCCAGTAGTCCAGTTCAGGCCTTTGCCACAGATGGGGCGAATCGCCGCCGCCGGATTCTTCCGCACCGCAACGCAACGGGTTTTACGGATTGCTTTACAAGCATCGATGAAAACGTTTACGTTCTGTCCGCCCGGTGCCCGGAGCGACCCCCGGATCAATGCGGAGATCAGCGGTGACGGCAACCATCAAGGACGTTGCACGTGAAGCCAAGGTCTCGGTGGCCTCGGTGTCGCGTGCGCTGAACGGCACGGGCGGCGTGACCGCGGCGACCGAACAGCGCATCCGCGAAGTGGCGGCGCGCCTGCGCTACGTGCCGCACGGCGCCGCGCGCAGCCTGATCACTCGGCGCACGCACACCGTGGGTGCGCTGATGCCGGACCTGCACGGCGAGTTCTTCTCCGAGCTGATCCGCGGCATCGACCTCGAGGCGCGCTCGCATGGCCTGCATCTGCTGGTTTCCAGTTCGCACGACGGTGCGGACGATGCGGCCGCGGCGCTGCGCGCGATGCAGGGGCGCGTGGACGGCATCGTGATCCTGTCCTCGCCGGGCGTGGACGCGGACTTCCTCAAGGCGAATCTGCCGGACGGCCTGCCCAGCGTGCTGCTCAACAGCGACGTGAAGAGCGGCGCCGCCGCCGTGCTGAACATCGACAACTTCGCCGGCACCTACGCGATGGTGCGCCATCTGGTGGGACTCGGCCACACGGGCATCGCCTTCGTCACCGGGCCGAAGGACAACTTCGACGCCCGGCAGCGCGAGGCGGGGTTCCGCGCGGCGATGGCCAAGCTGGCCCCTGGCGCGCCGCTGCGCGTCGTGTCCGGCAACTTCAGCGAATCGTCCGGCTACCTGGCCGGGCGCGAGCTGCTGGCGGCGAAGACGCGCCCGCAGGCCGTGTTCGCCGCCAACGACATGATGGCCGTGGGCTGCCTGCAAGCCTTCAAGGAAGCCGGCCTCGACGTGCCGGACGACATCGCCCTGGCCGGTTTCGACGACATCCCGATCGCGCGCTACGTCACACCGCCGCTCAGCACGGTGCGCGTGCGCATCGCGGAATTGGGCAAGAACGCCATGGATCTGCTGGCCGACCTGATGGATCGCCCCGGATCGTCGGCCGCATCGGTGCACACGCTCGGCTGCGACATCGTCGTGCGTGAATCCTGCGGGGCACACCGGGGCGGAGCCGCAACCACCAGAACCACAACCAAGAAGCCACGCCGTTCGTCGAGTCGATGACGGCATTGGAGGGGAGACCATGAGCAGTCACACGTCTTTCAAGAAGCGTTTGCTGCCGGCCGCCGTCGCGATGGCGATGGTGGCCGCGGCGCCGGGCATCGTCCTGGCCCAGTCGGCGGATTCCACCCTGCGCGGGCACGCGCCGCCCGAAGCCACGATCACGGCCAGGAACGTGGACACCGGCGCGGTACGCGTCACCCGTTCGAGCAAGGACGGCAGTTTCGCGCTGGTCGGTCTGCGGCCGGGCACCTACCAGGTGGATGCCGGTGCGGGCACCCAGAAAACCGTCACGCTGTCGGTGGCCTCGACCGGCACGATCGATCTGGCTCCCGCCGCCGCGCCGGCGGCGGCACCGGCTGGCACCAAGACGCTGGGCGGCGTGACGGTGTCCGCGTCGACACTTCCGGACGTGACTACCTCCGAGGTCGGCAACATCGTCTCGCTGCGTGACATCCAGGCGCTGCCGGCGGCCTCGCGCAACTTCCTGGAGTTCGCGGACATCGTGCCGGGCATGGTGTTCACGCGCGACGCCAACGGCAACACCAGCCTGCGCTCCGGCGCCCAGGCCAGCAGCAACATCAACGTCTACATCGACGGCGTCGGCCAGAAGAACTACGTGCTGCCGGGCGGCCTCACCGGCCAGAACGCCAGCCAGGGCAACCCGTTCCCGCAGCTTGCGATCGGCGAGTACAAGGTCATCACCTCCAATTACAAGGCGGAGTACGACCAGATATCCAGCGCCGCGGTGACCGCCGAGACCAAGTCCGGCACCAACGAGTTCCACGGCGACGTGTTCGGCAGCTTCACCAACACCCGCCTGCGCGCGATGACACCTGCGGAGCAGGCCGCTCACGACAAGACCCAGTCGCACGAGAAGGACTACGGCTTCGATCTCGGTGGCCCGATCGTGAAGGACATGGCGCACTTCTTCATTGCCTACGAGGGCAAGGAATTCGACAGCCCGACCACCGTGGTGCCTGGCGCCACCGGCTTCACCGCCTTCCTGCCGGCCGACGTGCAGTCGCAGATCGGGCCGGCGAGTCTGCCGTTCAAGGAAAACGACTGGTTCGGCAAGATCGACTTCGAGCCCACCGAGCGCGACCGCTTCGAGCTGAGCGGCAAGTACCGCCATGAAACCTCCATCAGCGGCCTTGGCGGCGTGACCACCGCCACGGCCGGGCTCAACACGATCAACACCGATAAGCGCTTCGACCTCCGCTGGGATCACAGCGCCTACAGCTGGTTCAACCGCCTGCAGGTGACCTACGAGGACGCGTTCTTCACGCCGACGCCGATTGTCCGCGGCGCGGGCAGCACCTACACGCTCACCGGTCCGCAGCTCACCACCACCATCCTGCAGACCGGCAACTCGCCGCTGGCCCAGCAGAACAAGGGCCAGAAGGGGCCGGCGATCCAGGACGACCTGACCTTCAACGACCTGCAGTGGAACGGCGACCACGTCATCAAGATGGGCTTCAAGTACAAGGCGGTGAAGCTCACCGCGCAGGACGCGGGCGATTCCAACGCGTTGTTCAACTACGCGGTGACACCCGCCGGCACGGAAGCGATTCCTTACCAAGTGCAGTTCGGTTCGCCCACGCCGGGCATCAGCCCGGTGGCCAAGAGCTCGGACAAGCAGTTCGGCGTCTACATCCAGGACGACTGGGCGGTGGATGACCACCTGACGTTGAACCTCGGCGTGCGCTGGGACTACGAGAAGACGCCCTCCTACCTCAACTACGTGACCCCCGCGAACGTGGTGGCGGCCTTCGGCATGCAGGATCCGAACGCGCCGGCCGGGCAGACCTACGCGCAGACGCTGGCGCTGGGCGGGGTGGACATCAACGACTACATCAGCACCGGCCACAACCGCCACGCGAAGACGAACGAGTGGCAGCCGCGCTTCGGCTTCTCCTACGACATCAACGGCGACCAGCGGCACGTGGTCTTCGGCGGCGTGGGCCGCTCCTACGACCGCGACCTGTACGAATCGCTGCAGGTGGAGCAGACCAAGCAGTCGCTGTCGCAACCCACGCTGCTCTTCAACACACCCGACGTGCCCTGCACGGTCGGCGTGAACAACTGCTACGCGTGGAACCCGGCCTACCTCAGCATCCCGACCCTGCAGGGCCTGGTCTCGGGCAGCAATGTCGGCAAGGAAGTCGACCTGGTCACCAACAACCTCAAGGCGCCGTATTCCGACCAGTTCAGCATCGGCATGCGCAACCAGGTGGGCGACTGGAACACCAGCGCGACGCTGGCCTACATCACCAGCCACGACGGCCTGGTGTACACACTGGGCAACCGCTATCCGGACGGCAGCTTCTGGCAGGGTGGCAGCCAGCCCTGGGGCAACGGCATCCCCGGCTTCGGCAGCCTGATCATCGGCAACAACGGCCTGGAGACGCGCACCAAGCAGCTGCTGCTGTCGGCCGAGAAGCCGTATACCAAGGAATCGCACTGGGGCGCGACGATCGCCTACACCTACTCGGACACGGAGCAGAACAACGACAACCGCGATCCCACCGACCAGTATGCGTTCGACTACGAGTGGATCGGCAATTATCCGTTCACCTCGTCCGGCGTGGCCAAGCATCGCTTGGTGATGACCGGCACGATGGATGGCCCGTGGGGCTTCACGCTGGGCGCCAAGCTGACCTTGGCCACGCCGATCCCGGACCTCAACCTGGCCTGCACCGGGGCGCCGGCCACCAACGTGGACAGCGGCGGCGTGGCCGGCAGCGGTTGCCGTTCGGTGTCGATCGCACCGCCAGGCAGCGGGCGTTTCCTGATCGGCGGCAAGATCTTCGGCTACCGCGACCTGGACTTCCAGGCCACGAAGAACTTCAAGATCTACGGCAACCTCAACGCCTACGTGCGCTTCGACCTGATCAACGCGTTCAACTGGAACAACTACGTCGACTACCTGGAGGACTTCGGAGGGACTGGCCGGCAGGTGATCTACAACCCCACTGGCGACATCACGGGTTATCCGCGCACGGTCAAGCTCTCGATGGGCATCAGCTTCTGACGATTCTGGCCGGGGCGCCTCGCGCGCCCCGGCTGCCTCGTTGGGTCATTCCCTGTCGTCGAGACGTTCCATGACCGACATGCGCATCAAGGACATCGTCATCGCCGGCGGCGGCACCGCCGGCTGGATGGCCGCTGCGGCGTTCGCCAAGGTGCTGGGCGGCGATTGCACGATCCGCTTGGTGGAGTCGGAGGAGATCGGCACGGTACGCGTGGGCGAGGGCACCGTGCCGCACCTCAAGCTGTTCAACGACCTGCTCGGGATCGACGACGTCGAATTCATCCGTAACACCCAAGGCACGTTCAAGCTCGGCGTGCAGTTCAACGACTGGGCGCGGCTGGGCGACAGCTACATCCACGGTTTCGGCGAGATCGGCCATGACATCAGCCTGCTGCCGTTCCACCAGTTCTGGATCAAGGCCAGGCAGCGCGGAGTGGCCGCGGACATCGGTGCATATTCGATCAACACAGTGGCGGCGCCGCGCGGCAAGTTCATGCCGTCGGCAACCGACGTGCCAAGGAGCTCGCCGCTGGCGAACATCGCCTACGCCTATCACTTCGACGCGGGCCTGTATGCGCGGTTCCTGCGCGGTTATGCCGAACAACGCGGCGTGCGGCGCACCGAAGGCAGGATCGCCCGCGTCGAGCTGCGGCCGGACGACGGTTTCGTGGCAGCGCTGGTGATGGAGGGCGGCGAGCGCATCGGGGGCGACCTGTTCATCGACTGCTCCGGTTTCCGCGGGCTACTGATCGAGCAGGCCTTGCACACAGGTTTCGACGACTGCTCGCACTGGCTGCCCTGCGACCGCGCGATCGCGGTGGGTTGCGAAAGGGCGGGTCCGCCCACGCCGTATACGCGCGCCAGCGCACGGCCGGCCGGCTGGCAATGGCGCATTCCGCTGCAGCATCGCACCGGCAACGGGCACGTGTACTGCAGCAAGCACATGAGCGACGACGAGGCCACCGCCCTGCTGCTGGCCAACCTCGACGGCGCCCCGCTCGGCGAACCGCACCGGCTGCGCTTCATCACCGGCATGCGCAAGCAGGCGTGGAATCGCAACGTGGTCGCGCTGGGGCTGGCTGCCGGCTTCCTGGAGCCGCTGGAGTCCACCAGCATCTACATGGTCCAGTCCGGCATCGCGCGCCTGCTCGAGATGTTCCCTCAACGCGACTTCAGCCCGGTGCTGGTCGACCGCTACAACGCGCGTTCGCGCTTCGAGTACGAGCGCATCCGCGATTTCCTGATACTGCACTACCACGCCACCGAGCGCGACGACACGCCGTTCTGGAACTACTGCCGCACGATGCCGGTGCCGGAGCAGCTGGATGAGTACATCCGCCTGTTCCGCGACAGCGGCCGCTTCTACCGCGACGGCGAGGAGATGTTCTCGACGCCGAGCTGGGTGCAGGTGATGCTGGGCCAGCGCATCATGCCCCGCGGCTACCACCCGCTGGTGGACCAGATGCCGGAGCGGGACCTCGCCGGCTTCATGGCCAGCGTGGCCCAGGTGGTGAACACCTGCGTCGAGGCGATGCCCATGCATCAGGCCTTCATCGACCGGGTCTGCCCGGCGCCGGCGAAGGAAATGGCCTGAGCAAAACCGTGGTGCCGCGCGCCCCACGCTCCCCGATCGACACGAGGTTCCGATGTCCTCATTCAAATGGTGCCGCCTGCACGTCCTTGCCGTCGTTGCCCTGGCAGTGCTGGTCACCGGCACGCCGGCACGTGCCGAGCAGCCGATCGCACCCCCGCAACCCGACACCCTGACCTACCAGAAGCTTGCGCCCGACCAGAAGACCTTCGTTGACGATCTCGAACGCCGCACCTTCGACTGGTTCTGGCAGAGTGCCGACCCGTATACGGGCCTGGTACCGGACTCGTGGCCGAATCACACCTTCTCCTCCATCGCCGCGATCGGCTTCGGCCTGACCGCCTACGGCGTCGGTGCCGAGCGCGGCTATGTCACCCGCGAACAGGCAGTGGAACGCACGCTGACCACACTGCGCTTTCTCGCCACCGCGCCGCAGAACGACGGCGAGGACGATACCGCCGGCTATCACGGCTTCTTCTACCACTTCCTCGACATGCGCACGGGGCGCCGCTACGGACGCCAGGTGGAGCTGTCCAGCGTGGACACCACTCTGCTGATGGGCGGGGTGCTGTTCGCCGGGAGCTACTACGACCGCGACACGCCGCAGGAGCGCGAGATTCGCCGGCTCGCCGACCAGCTCTACCGCGCGGTCGACTGGCCGTGGATGCAGGTACGCAAGCCGTTGCTCAGCATGGGCTGGACGCCGGGTGGCAAGTTCATCGATGCCGACTGGCAGGGCTACGACGAGGGCAAGCTGGTCTACATCCTCGCGCTGGGTTCGCCCACGCATCCGGTGGGCGGGGACGCATGGGCGGCCTGGTGCGCGACCTATCCGCAGGATTGGGGCAAGTTCGAGGGCTACACCTTCCTCAACTTTGCGCCGCTGTTCGGTCACCAGTACACCGAGGCTTGGGTGGACTTCCGTGGCATCCGCGACGCCTGGGGTCGTGCGCACGGACTGGATTACGCGGAGAACAGTCGGCTGGCCGCGTACGCGCAGCGCGCCTATGCCATCGCCAATCCCGACCACTGGGACGGTTACGGCGCCGATGTGTGGGGACTGACCGCCAGCGACGGCCCGGGCGACGTGACCGTGAGCTCGCCGCTGGGTGTGCGCCGCTTCAGCGCCTACATGGCGCGTGGCGCCGGGCTGGACGAGATCACCGACGACGGCACCATCGCACCTACTGCGGCCGGCGGGTCGATCGCCTTCGCGCCATCCATCGCAGTGCCTGCGCTGATGGCCATGAAGCAGCGCTACGGCCAATACATCTATGACCGCTACGGTTTCGTCGATGCCTTCAATCCCAGCTTCCACGGCACGTCGACGGACGGGCACACCTATCCCGGCTTCGGCTGGGCCGACAACCAGCAGCTGGGCATCGACCAGGGTCCGATCCTGCTGATGATCGAGAACTGGCGCAGCGGACTGGTATGGAAGGTGATGAGGAAGAACCCGTACATCCGCCGTGGGCTGCAACGTGCCGGGTTCACCGGCGGCTGGCTGGAGCGGCACTGAGGCGGCCGCACATGGACATTGGTGCAGCGTTCTGGCGAAAGGCATGCATGGCGACGCTCGCAGCAACGCTGTGCCTCGCCGGCTGCACCGGCAGGCACGACGACACCTTGGTGTTCTGGACGTTTGGCCCCGAAGGCGAAGCTGTTGCCAGACTGCTGCCGGATTTCGAGCGCGCGCATCCGGACATCAGCGTCGAGGTGCAGCAGCTGCCGCTGAGCGCGGCGCACCAGAAGCTGCTCACCGCGATCGCCGGCGGCACCGCGCCGGACATGGCGCAGCTGGGCAACACCTGGCTGTCCGAGATGGTGGAGCTGGATGCGCTGGCGCCGCTGCAGCGGCGTGTCGCCGGCTCGACCGCGGTGGCGTCGCCGGACTACTTCGCCAGTATCTGGGCGACCAATGTCATCGACGGCAAGTTGTACGGCATCCCGTGGTACGTGGACACGCGCCTGCTGTTCTATCGCAGCGACCTGCTGAAACAGGCCGGCTTCGACGCGCCGCCGCGCGACTGGGCCGAATGGCGGCGCATGCTGGCCGCGCTCAGCCATCCCGAACACAAGGTCTACGGCATCCTGCTGCCGACCAACGAATACGAGCAGTTGCTGTCGCTGGCGCTGCAGCAGCCCGATCCGCTGCTGCGCGACCATGACAGCCGCGGCAATTTCGAAAGCGCAGGTTTCAGGCGGGCCCTGGCGTTCTACGTGGACACCTTCCGCCTGCAGCAGGCGCCGGTGGTCACCAACGTGGAAGTGGGCAACCCGTGGGAGGAGTTCGGCCGCGGCGTGTACGCGTTCTATCTGTCGGGGCCGTGGAACGTCGCGGAATTCCGCAAGCGCCTGCCGGCAAACGAACAGGACGATTGGGCCACTGCGCCGCTGCCCGGGCCGGATGGCCCGGGTGCCGGCCTCGCGGGTGGCGCAAGCCTCGTGCTGTTCCGCGCATCGAAGCATCAGCGCGCGGCGTGGACGTTGGTCGAATACCTGTCGCAGCCTGGGGTACAGCAGCGCTTCTACCAGCTCACCGGCGACATGCCGCCACGGCGCAGCAGCTGGGACAGTCCGCTGCTGCGGAATGACGTGGCGATGCATGCCTTTCGCGACCAGCTCGAACGCGTGAAGCCCACGCCGGCGGTGCCCGAGTGGGAGCGCATCGCGGTGATGATGCAGCAGGTCGCCGCGCGCGCCGTGGCGGGCGAGCTGACGGTGGACCAGGCCGCGGCGAAGATGGATAGGCAGGCCGACCGCATCCTGGCCAAGCGGCGTTCGCTGCTGGAGGCACGGCGATGAAGCCCTCGCGCGTGGCCTGGCTGTTCCTCGCGCCGGCGCTGCTGGTGCTGGTCGTGTTCTTCCTGCTGCCGGTGCTTGGCGCGCTCGCGCTGAGCTTCACCGACTACGACCTCTACGCATTGGCCGACCTGCACAACCTGCGCTTCGTGGCGCTGGGCAATTACTGGATGCTGCTGCACCGGCCGCAGTTCTGGGCCGCGCTGGGACACACGTTCTACTTCGTCGCGGTGGGCGTGCCGCTGTCGCTGGCTGCCTCCCTGGGCGCGGCGCTGCTGCTGCATTCGCCGCTGGCGCGTTGCAAGGCGTTCTTCCGCACCGTGCTGTTCGCACCGGTGGTGACCACGGCGGTGGCGACGGCGGTGGTGTGGCGCTATCTGTTCAACACCAAGTACGGCTGGGCCAACCACCTGCTCGGCATGCTCGGCATCCATCCGGTGGACTGGCTGGGCGATCCGCACTGGGCGATGCCCACGATCATCCTGTTCGCGGTGTGGAAGAACTTCGGCTACAACATGATCATCCTGCTCGCCGGCCTGCAGGCGATCCCCGCCGACCTGTACGAGGCGGCGCGCATCGACGGCGCCTCGGCCTGGCGGCAGTTCCGCCACGTCACCCTGCCGATGCTGGGGCCGACCCTGCTGATGGTGGCCATCCTCACCGTGTCGGGCTATTTCCAGCTGTTTGCCGAGCCCTACGTGATGACCGAGGGCGGCCCGCTGGAAAGCACCACCAGCGTGCTGTACCTGATGTACGAGGACGGCTTCCAGTGGTGGAACCTCGGCACCGCCACGGCGGAGGCTTTCCTGCTGTTCCTGGTGATGTTCGCGGTGACCGCGGCGATGTTGCGGCTGTCGCCCCGGGAGCGGACAGGAGGGGCGGCATGAATCCGCGGCTGGCAAAGGCGCTCATCAACGGCCTGCTGTTCGGCGGCACGGCGGTGGCGCTGTTCCCGCTGTTGTGGATGCTCGCGGTGTCGTTCATGCCGCCCGGCACGTCCAACGCGCTGCCGCCACCGCTGTGGCCGGCGCATCCCGTGCTGGACAACTACCGGCAGCTGTTCGAACACGCGGGCATCGGGCGCTACTTGCTCAACAGCCTGCTGATCTCCGGCGCGATCACGCTGCTGTCGCTGGCGTTCAACCTGCTGGCGGGCTACGCCTTCGCCAAGCTGCGCTTCGCGGGGCGCGAACGCTTGTTCCGCACGCTGCTCGGCCTGCTGGTGGTGCCAGCGCAGGTGGCGATGTTGCCGCTGTTTCTGATGTTCAAGTACGCCGGCCTGGTGGACAGCTACGCGGGCGTGATGCTGCCGGGCATGGCTTCGGTGCTCGGCATCTTCCTGGTGCGCCAGTACGCGCGCGGCCTGCCCGACGAACTGCTGGAGGCGGCGCGCATCGACGGCGCCAGCGAGCTGCACATCTTCCTGCGCATCGTGCTGCCGCTGCTGCGGCCGGTGGTGGCGACGCTGGCGATCCTCACCTTCCTCACCGCGTGGAACGACTTCATGTGGCCGCTGATCGAGCTGACCGGGCAGGAGCATTACACGCTTCCGCTGGGGCTGGCCTCGATGGCGCGCGAGCACACGGAAGGCACCGAGCAGATGATGGCCGGCTCGGTGCTCACCGTGCTGCCGGTGCTGGTGCTGTTCCTTTCCATGCAGCGGCATTACCTCGATGGGCTGCTGATGGGGAGTGTGAAGGGATGAGTGCCGGCATGTGCCGCAGCCTGCAAATCTGCGCCCGCCTGTTTGCGGAAGAGGCCAATGTTTTCTCCCCTCGCCCGCTTGCGGGAGAGGGGGTTGGGGGAGAGGGGCTTCTCCAAGTTTCAAAGCGGTTTCGTCCGCCTGCCGGCGGCCGAGCTACTTCTCTTTTGCTTGTCCAAAGGAGAAGTAGCCAAGAGGAAACGACACCCCGCGGCGGCGCTTTCCGCCCATCCATGGGCGGAAAGCCCGTGAGTCGTGGCCGGGCTTTTCGGCCGGGCTCCTGCCCGGTCGAAAAGGCGTTGCCATCCATGGCAACGCCCGCTGCGCGGCCTGATCGTCCACGCCTCACCGTCGCCGAGGGGCCCCGGGTAGAGCAGGCGCGCATCGTGCGCGCCAGAAGCAAGAGCAAGAGCGCGGCCTGCCCATGGCACTCGCGCCTTGCTTTTGCTCTTTATGAAGGTGAGCGCTTGGAATGCGCGCGCGTTTCAACCGATACGCGTGCCATCGCGCGGGTCGAAGAAATGCAGGTGTCCCGGTGCGATGCCGAAGCGCATCGTCTCGCCGGGCACGGCTGCGATGCCCGGCGGCGTGCGCGCGACCAGCGGAAGCCCTCCATGGCACAGGTTGAGGATGACCTCGTTGCCCACCGGCTCCAGCACTTCCAGCCGTGCTTCCAGCGCGGCGCCGGGATCGCCGGCCGCGAGCGGGTGGAGGTCTTCCGGGCGCAGGCCGAGGATCACTTCGCGGCCGCGCCAGCGATCGAGTGCATCCGTCTGCGGCGGCGTGCCAAGCGGTATGGTGCCGCCGGCGGTGGCCAGCACGAGGCCGTCGCTCGCATTCAGCACGCCGCGCAGCAGGTTCATCGCGGGGCTGCCGAGGAAGCCGGCCACGAAGAGGTTGGCGGGGCGTTCGTAGAGTTGCATCGGCGTGTCGATCTGCTGGATTGCACCCTTGTCGAACACTACGATGCGCTGGCCCAGTGTCATCGCCTCGACCTGGTCGTGCGTGACGTAGACCGTGGTGGTGCCGAAGCGGCGATGCAGCCGGGCGATTTCCACGCGCATCGACAGGCGCAGCCGCGCGTCGAGATTGGACAGCGGCTCGTCGAGCAGGAACACCGCGGGCTGGCGCACCATCGCGCGGCCCAGCGCCACGCGCTGGCGCTGGCCGCCGGACAGCGCGGCAGGGCGGGCGTCCAGCTGCTGATCCAGTTCCAGAAGGTGCGCCACCTCGTCCACGCGCCGCGCGATGTCCGCGCGCGGCGCGCCGCGCAGGCGCAGGCCGAAGCCGAGGTTTTCGGCCACGGTCATGTGCGGATAGAGCGCGTAGTTCTGGAACACCATCGCGATGTCGCGATCCTTCGGCGCCACCTCGTTCACCACGCGGCCGCCGATGCGCAGCGTGCCGGCGCTGACGGCTTCCAGCCCCGCGATCATGCGCAGCAGGGTGGTCTTGCCGCAGCCGGAGGGGCCGACCAGCACCAGCAGTTCGCCGTCGGCGATGTCGAAGCTGGCGCCGGCGACGGCGACGTGGCCGTTCGGGTAGACCTTGCGCACGTTGTCGAGACTGACGGTGGCCATCGGCGTTGCGTGCTCTCTGGTGGTTGTCGCGGCGTGGTGTCCGCTGCCGCGGAAAAGGGCGTGCATCCCGGGACGGCGTTCGGCTATTCTCGGGATGTAATCGATTACATCAAGCCGCAGTGCGGCATTCGAGAGTTCCGCGACCCATGACCCGACGCTACCGCTTTCCGGACGGCTTCCTCTGGGGCGCGGCTACTTCCGCCTACCAGATCGAGGGTTCGCCGCTGGCGGACGGCGCCGGTCCCAGCATCTGGCAGCGCTTCGCGCACACGCCGGGGATGATGGCGAACGGCGACCACGGCGACGTGGCCTGCGACCACTACCACCGCTACAGGGACGACGTGCAGCTGATGCGCGCGCTGGGCCTGCAGAGCTACCGCTTCAGCGTGAACTGGGCGCGCGTGCTGCCCGAGGGCACCGGGCGGGTCAATCCGAAGGGGCTGGATTTCTACTCGCGGCTGGTCGACGAATTGCTGGAAAACGGCATCGCGCCGAACGCCACGCTGTTCCACTGGGATTTGCCGGCGGCGCTGGACGATCGCGGCGGCTGGCTCAACCGCGACAGCGCGCACTGGTTCGCCGAGTACGCGGCGACGATGTTCAAGGCGCTGGACGACCGCGTGCCGTACTGGTCCACGCTCAACGAGCCGTGGGTGGTGGTGGATGGCGGCTACCTGCGCGGCGCGCTGGCGCCGGGCCACCGCAACCTGTACGAGGCGCCGATCGCCGCGCACAACCTGATGCGCGCCAGCGGCGCCGGCATCCAGGCCTACCGCGCGCACGGCCGGCATGCGATCGGCGTGGTGTTCAACATCGAGCCCAAGTACCCGGCTTCCGACCGTGCGGAAGACCTCGCCGCCACGCGGCGCGCGGATGCCTACATGAACCTGCAGTTCGCCGATCCGGCCCTGCTCGGCAGTTATCCGCCGGAGCTGCGCGAGGTGTACGGCGAGGCCTGGCCGGATTTCCCCGCGGACGATTTCCAACTCACGAAGCAGCCGGTCGATTTCGTCGGGCTGAACTACTACACGCGCGCGGTGGTGCGCCATGACGCGGATGCGCTGCCGCTGCGCGCCGTACCGGTGCAGCAGCCACACCGCACCCATACCGAGACCGGCTGGGAGGTGTACGAGCAGGGCCTTACCGACATGCTGACCGGCTTCCGCCAGCGCTACGGCGACATCCCGCTGTACATCACCGAGAACGGCGCGGCCTTCTACGACCCGCCAGTGGCCGACGGCGCGGTGCTGCAGGACCCGCTGCGCACGGACTACCTGCGCCGGCACCTCGCGGCCGCGCATCGCGCCATCGAGGCTGGCGTGAACCTCAAGGGCTATTACGCGTGGTCGCTGCTGGACAACCTGGAGTGGTCGCTGGGCTATGCCAAGCGCTTCGGGCTGTACCACGTGGATTTCGCGACTCAGAAGCGCACACCCAAGGCCAGCGCGAAGCTCTACGCGCGAGTGATCGAGAGCCACGGCAAAGCGCTGGGCGAGCCATGAACCATCGAACGATGTGCACGGAGGAGACGAGCCGATGAACACCAAAGCGAAGCCGTGGCGGGCTGTACTGAGCCTGCTGGCCACGTGCCTGCTGGCGGCGGGCGTCGCACAGGCAGCGCCCGCCGCCGATACCGTGCAGATCAAGGTCGACGCCAAAGCGCAGGGCACGCCATTCCCGCACTTCTGGGAGCAGATGTTCGGTTCCGGCCGCGCCACGCTGTCGCTGCGCGACGACTACCGCAAGGATCTCGTGGCGGTGAAGAAGGTCACCGGCTTCGGCTACGTGCGCTTCCATGGCATCTTCGACGAAGACGTGGGCCTGTTCCACCTGGGCCGGAACGGCCAGCCGTTCTACAACGCCGCCGACAAGTCGGGCAAGGACGGCCAGCCGGTCTACAACTTCTCCTACGTGGACCAGATCTACGACGGCCTGCTGGAGCGTGGCGTGCGCCCCTTCGTGGAGCTGAGCTTCATGCCGGACGACATGACGTCCGACCCCAAGGCGCTGCAGGATTTCTGGTACCACCCCAACGTCGCGCCGCCGAAGGATTACGCGCTGTGGGACGGCATGATCCGCGCCTTCGCGCAGCACCTGATCGCGCGTTACGGCATCGACGAAGTGTCGAAGTGGTACTTCGAGGTGTGGAACGAGCCGAACATCGGCTTCTGGGCGGGCAACCCCAAGATGCCGACGTACTACACGCTCTATGACCACACCGCGCGCGCGCTGAAGTCGGTGAGCCCGCGCCTGCGCGTGGGCGGCCCGGCCACGGCGCAGGCCGCGGAAGTCACCGACTTCCTCAAGCACGTGCACGACGCGAACGTGCCGGTGGATTTCGTCAGCACCCACGTCTACGGCGACGACACCGCGGACAACGTGTTCCACACGAACGAGAACATCCCGCGCAAGGACATGGTGTGCCGCGCGGTGGACAAGGTGCACAAGGAAGTACTGGCCTCGCCGTACCCGAAACTGCCCTTCATCATGAGCGAGTTCAACGCCTCCTACGCCAACCTGCCCAACGTCACCGACACCGTGTATATGGGCCCCTGGCTCGCCAACACCATCCGCGCCTGCGCGGGCAAGGTGGACGCGATGAGCTACTGGTCGTTCTCCGACGTGTTCGAGGAAGGCGGCGTGGTGCGCTCGCCGTTCTACGGCGGCTTCGGCCTGATCGCCGAGCGCAACATTCCCAAGCCGGCCTTCAACGCCTTCACGATGCTGCACCAGCTGGGCGACGTGCGGCTGGCGGTGTCCTCCGACTCCGCGCTCGCCACCCGCCGCGCCGACGGCACCCTGGTGCTGGCCTTGTGGAACTACGCACCGCCGGTGGGCGACACGGCGAGCTACACCGTCGGCAAGCCGAAGGGCGAGGTGAAGCACTTCGAGCTCGACCTGTCCTCGCTGCCGGCGAACGCGAAGGCGCAGGTGTGGCGCCTGGACGAGACGCACGGCAACGTGATCGCCACGTTCGACCGGATGGGCCGCCCGGCCTTCCCGTCGCGCGAGCAGATCAAACAGCTGCGCGCCGCCGGCCGGATGGCCGCGCCCGAGCGGGTCGCGCTGCACAACGGCAAGCTCGGTCTCGACATCCCGCCGCAGGGACTGGTGGTGATCGAGGTGCACTGAGTGCCGGAACCGCTCGACCGCCCCGTCTGGGCCAGCCTGGCCGGCCTGCATGCCGGGCTGGCGCTGGGCGGTACGCTGGCGAAGCGCTACCTGCCGGAGGTCAACCGCTTCGCTTCCGCGTGCGACGACAGCGACGCTGCGCTCGCGGCGCTGGCCGCGCTGGTGCAGCCGGGCGAACCGGTGTTCGTGCTGCAGGTGCCGGCGATACGCATCCCGTCCAGCCTGGTCGCGAGCAAGCTCGCGCTGGGCGTGCAGATGGTCGCCGCCGCGCCGATCGCCGCGGAAGACGGCCCGGACACGGTGGTCCCGCTGGGTGATGCGGATGCGCAGGAGATGCTGGCGCTGGCCACGCTCACCCAGCCCGGGCCGTTCCTGCGCCAGACTCACCGCATGGGCCGCTTCGTCGGCATTCGCATCGGCGGGGAGCTCGCCGCCATGGCGGGCGAACGCTTCCGCTTTCCCGGCTACACCGAAGTCAGTGGCGTGTGCACACACCCCGATTTCCGCGGGCGCGGCCTGGCGCGGCGCCTGTCCCGGCATGTTGCCGCCGGTATCGCCGCGCGCGGTGACACGGCCTTCCTGCATGCATGGAAGAGCAATACGGCCGCGATCCGGCTCTACGAAACGCTGGGTTTCCGCCTGCGCTGCGAGGTGAACGTGGCCGTGCTGGACGCAATGCCCGGCTGATGCCCGGACAACTGCTCACCCGCGGACCGGATTCCGCCATTCAGCCCGGCGCCGGCCTTTTCGACCATGGCAATCGGTTCAGGGCCATGTGGACTGTCGGCCTGTGCCGACAAAAACGGTCGGCGAAAGGCGGCTTCACACCGATTTACGACTTGACGGTTCACAATATGCTAACGTCAAGGTCACAGATTCAGGGGGATGACCATGAAGCGCTTCGTTGTGCTCATTGTGTTGCTGTCCGCTCTTGTGATAGTCGGTTGCGCTTCGGTAACGCCGTCGACCCAGCCGCCAAAGGCCAACGCCGACACCATGGCGGTCAGCAATTACCGCATCGGCGTGGACGATCAACTGCAAGTGTCCGTGTGGCACAACCCCGACCTCAGCGTATCGGTGCCGGTGCGTCCGGACGGCAAGGTCACGGTGCCGCTCATCGGCGACGTGCAGGCCGGCGGACAGACGCCCGAGGAAGTGGCCGCGGTGATCCGCGACAAGCTCAAGGCCTATGTGCGCGATCCGCAGGTGGCGGTGATCCTGACCCAGCTGCGCAGCCACGAATACCTGGCCCGCGTGCGTGTCACCGGTGCCGTGCGCACCCCGGTCTCGCTGCCCTATCGCCCGGGCATGACCGTGCTCGACGTGGTGCTTGCCGCCGGCGGCGTCACCGAGTTCGCCTCGCCCGACCGCACCGAGCTCTACCGCCATGCCGGCCAGGGGGACAGCCAGGCCTATGCCGTGCGCCTGGGCAAGATCCTCAACAGCGGGGACCTGGCCACCAACTATCCGCTGCAGCCCGGTGACGTGATCACGGTACCGCAGCGCACCTTCTGAAAAGACGCCAAGGGGGCCTCAGGACGAGGCGAGCGCCATGAACGAACAAGCGATTTCATTGCAGGCCCTGCTGCCCATGCTGCTGGAGGAGGGCCGTCGCCGTCGCGTCGCGCTGGGACTGGTCTTCGCTGCGATCACGCTGGCGGCCCTTGTCGTCGGCGTGCTGTGGCCGAAGAAGTACGAGGCCTCCACCACCATCCTGGTGCAGGAGAGCAGCATCATCGCGCCGCTGATGAAGGGCGCCGCCACGCCCACCGGCAACGCCAACCGCGCCGACATCGCGCGCGCGGTGATCCTGAGCCACAAGGTGCTTGACCAGGTACTCACCCAGGGCGGGTGGCTGGCCAGCCACCCGAGCCCGGTGGAACTTGACCGCATCACCAACGGCATCAAATCGCGCACCATGGTGAAGTTCTCGCGCGACAACCTGCTGACCATCAGCTACTTCGATTCCGATCCCGCGCGCACCTACAAGGTCACGCGGCTGTTCGGCCAGCTGTTCATCAGCGAGAGCCTGGCTTCCAAGCAACGCGAGAGCCGCGACGCCTTCGACTTCATCAACAGCCAGGTCGAGGCCTACAAGCGCAAGCTCACCAGCGCCGAGGACAAGCTCAAGGTCTATCGCGAGAACAACGCCGATGCCCGCCCGGGCAGCGAAGCCGCCACCGCCGCGCGCATCAACGACCTACGCTCGCAGGTGGAGAACGCGCGCATGGACCTGATGGAGAAGCGCTCGCAGGAAGCCTCGCTGGTGGCGCAGCTGTCCGGCGAGTCGGAAGTCTCCGCCGTGCAGACCACGGCAGGCTTGTACCAGGCCCAGCTGGCCGACCTGCAGGCGCAACTGGACAAGCTGCTGCTCACCTACACCGACGACTACCCTGACGTGGTGCGCGTGCGCCACCAGATGCAGGACCTGCAGCAGCAATTGGCGCAGGCCGAGCGGAACCGGCAGAGCCCGAGCGGCAAGCCGGCGTCGCTGGGGGGCAATGCGCAGTTCAATCCGCTGTACCAGCAGATCAAGAGCCAGCTGACCGACCTGCGCGGCCAGATCGCCGCGACCACGGCGCGGATGAATGCGAGCCAGGCGATGCTGGATGCCGAACTCGACCGCAGCAAGCGCATCGCCGGCTCTGAAAACACCACCGCCGAACTCACGCGCGACTACGACGTCAATCGCGATGTCTACCAGGACTTGCTGAAGCGCCGCGAGAACGCGCGCGTATCGATGGACCTGGACGCCACCCAGCAGGGCTTGACCTTCGCCGTACAGAACCCTGCGATGATGCCGCTGATCCCCACCGGTCTGCGCTTC
Organism: Rhodanobacter sp.; assembly: GCA_035277325.1. GTDB lineage: Bacteria > Pseudomonadota > Gammaproteobacteria > Xanthomonadales > Rhodanobacteraceae > Rhodanobacter_A. The sequence continues at coordinate 10,839 of DATEKS010000183.1, read as the reverse complement.
ATGCACTTCGCGGTGGCCGGCCTTGCGTTGGGCCTTGCACTGCCGCTCGGTCTGCTGTTCGGCATCGCGCGATTCGATCCGCGCGTGCGCTCGGCCGAGCAGCTGGAACGGCTCACCGGCCTGCCCGTGCTGGTCAGCGTGCCCTACTACGCCACGCCGCAGGACCGGCGCCGCGCGCAGCTGCGCAACCTGGCGCTGGTGTTGATCGTGGCGGTGGTAGCGCTGTCCTACCTCACGCTGTTCGTGTTCAAGCTCAAGGGGGCGGCATGAAGCCCGACGAATCGATTTCCGGCACCGTGCTGCGGGACGGAGCGGAAGATGTCGATCACCTGCCGCAGCAGGCCTCGGCGCATGCCATCGCGCTGATGGCCGAGCCGCGCGCGCTGGCTCCGCGGCAGCTGGAGGAGCGTCGGCTGATCCACCGCGAGGCCTCGTCGCGGGAGCAGTCGGACACCTTCCGCGAACTCCGCACGCGCCTGCTCGGCATGGGTGGCACCGGCAACTTCATCACTCTCGTGGTCGCGGTCAGCCCGCGCTCGGGGGCCAGTTTCGTGGCGCGCAACCTGGCCGCCGCGTTCGCCTTCGACGAGGCCCGCACCAGCCTGCTGATCGACTGCAACCTGCGTTACCCGGAGCAGCATCGCGCGCTCGGCGTCGATCCTGGCAACGGCGGCCTGATCGATTTCCTGGAGCATCCCGCGCAGGGCATCGCGTCGAAGATCTACGCCACCGGCGTGCCGCGCCTGCGGCTGATCCCGGTGGGCGAAGCGCGCGAGGGCAGCGGCGAGTACTTTTCCTCGTTCCGCATGCACGCGCTGCTCGACTCGATGCGCCATCGCTACCCGGACCGCTACCTGTTCCTGGACGGCCCCACCATCAAGGGCTCGCCCGACGCGCGCATCCTCGCCGACCTGGCGGATTTCGTGGTGCTGGTGGCCGGCTACGGCAAGGACACGCCGAATGCGATCTATGACGCCGCCGCCAAGTTCGATCATTCCAAGCTGGCTGGAGTCGTATTCAACCATGCCCAATGACGCGTGCGGGCAACTGGCCGGGCATGCATGCCCCGACCGGCTGTTCGGCGACACCATGGTCAAACCGGGGGCGCACCGTCGCTGAACGGCGTGGCTTCCGGATCAGAACGCCAGGCCATCTGGCGCAGGGGAATCAAAGGAGAACGATATGTCCAGGCCCACGCAACTGGCCTCCGGCATCGCCCTGGCGCTGGCTTTGGTGCCGCTCGCCAGTGCAGCATCGGAACTCAACTACACGCTTTATACCGGCCTCGAGCGCAGCGATAACATCCAGCTGGTCGACACCAACCCGATCAGCCAGACCGCGCTGATCCCCGGATTCAACTTCTCGCTGGTCCAGCAAGGCGCCACGATCCAGGCAAACGTGGTCGGCGACATGCAGTACCGGGACTATCTGGGCAGCCGCTTCAGCAGCCAGACGCAGACCTCGCTGGCGGGAACCGCCAACTGGTCGGTGTTGCCAAAGCGGCTCGACCTGACCTTGGACGACTACGCCAGCGTGCAGCCGGTGGACTACCTGGTCAGTGACGCGCCGAGCAACCAGCAGCAGATCAACGTGTTGTCGGTCGGCCCCACCTTGCATTTCCGCGTCGGCGACGGTTTCGACGGCCAGGCGGAGTTGCGCTACATCAACAGCTACGCGCAGAAGACCAAGGACTTCGATTCGCAGCGTGGCCTGGCGGCGCTCAGGCTGGAGCGCCAGCTCAATCCCACCGGCCGGCTTTCGTTCAATGCCGAGCAGCACCGCGTGGTTTTCAACAATCTTGACCAGGGAAAAGGGGACTACAACGACACGGACCTGTACGCCCGGTACGTAAGCAGGCTCGCCCAGATGGACATCGATGCCGCGCTTGGCTGGTCGCGCATAACGTTCAGCCAGCCGGTCGGTGGCGCCGAGACCAGTCCGCTCGCTCGCCTGAGCCTGATCTGGCACGCGACCGACCGCAGTACCTTCGGAGCGATCGGTTCGCGCCAGTACTCCGATGCCGCCGAGGGCCTGATGCAGCCGACCACGCTTGGCGGGACAACCTCCGTCGGCGGCGTCGATGGCGGCATCAATGGCGGCATCAACGGCAGCAGCAACACCGGCGACATCACGGTGACGTCGGAGGTGTACCTGGAACGCAGCGCCGAGGTGAACTACAGCTACCGTACCGCACGGCTGCAGTTCACCCTGGCTCCCCGGTATTCGCGGTTGACCTACAAGGAGGCGCCTGTCTTCGACCAGACCGTGCGCGAGCTCGGTGCCGGCCTGGACTACAAGCTCAGCCCCTCGGTCACCGTCTCCGGCTACTACCAGAAGGAGAGCCGCTTCTACCAGACGCTGGGCCGCACGGACCGCTCGACCGGCTACATCGTCGGCCTGACGCGGCGGATCAACATGCATTGGAGCTGGCGCGTCAACTTCACCCGGCGCTGGCGCACCAGCGACGTACCCGCGGCGGGGTTCAACGAGAATCGCGTCTACCTGGGTGTCTCCTACACACGATGACGGCAAGGCGCGACGGAACCGTCCCGCACTACTTCGGGACAGGTCAGGAGCTGTTCGGCGTGTACCACGCTCCCGCCACGATGCAGCATTCGGTTGGTGCCGTGCTGCTGTGCCCACCCTTCGGTCAGGAGTATGCCCGCACCCACCGCCTGTACCGTCAGCTCGCCTCCCAGCTGGCCTCGCGCGGCTATCCATGCCTGCGCTTCGACTACTACGGCAGCGGGGATTCGGCGGGCGACGCCGCCAGCTTCGAGCTTGAGCGCTGTCGCCTGGACCTGCAGGCTGCGGCGGCTCATCTGCGCGATCTCGGGGGAGGTACGCGCCTGCATGCTTTCGGCACCCGGCTGGGCGCGAGCCTGCTGATGCGCGATGCGGTCGCGCTGGGTCTGGACCGGCTCCTCCTCTGGGATCCGGTTACCGACGGTGCGGATCTGGTGGTTCGCATGGATGCCTTGCAAATGGCGCTGGTCCGCGATCCCAGACGCTTCCGGGTGCCGCGGGAAAACCGCATCCCGATCGGAGAGTGGTGTGGCTTCACGGTCATGCCCCGCCTGCGCGAGCAACTGATGCAGCTGCGCCCGGCTTTCCCCGCCTTGGCGACCCTGCTGATCGAATCAAATACCGATGCCATACCGGGGACATCCGCACCCACCTGCAGGCGGGTCGCCCTGTCGCAACCGACGCCTTGGGAAGAGCTGGGGCGGCAGGAGATCGCCGTGTTGTCCCACGAGCTGGTCAGGCAAGCCTGCGACTGGCTGGAGACGGCACCGTGAACCGGGAGCAGGCCATCACATTCGGGCGCGCCGGCCACCTGACCGGGATCGTCGGGCACGGCTTCGCACACACCGGAGTGATTCTGCTCAATGCCGGGCTGGTCCATCGGGTCGGCCCATTCCGTCTGAACGTGGAGCTGGCGCGGCATGTCGGTACGACCGGTTATCCGACGCTCCGCTTCGATCTCTCCACGTTGGGCGACAGCTCCGCTGCCGGTGTCGCGGAAGCCCCGGAGGAACAGGTCCGGCACGATGTCTGCGATGCCATGGGGCTGCTTGCTCGCGAGACGGGCTGCACCCGGTTCGTGCTGATCGGCCTGTGCTCGGGGGCGGCCAATGCACACCGGGTGGCGGCTGGTAATCCGCGCGTCGTCGGGGCGGTGTTCCTGGATGGACACGCCTACCCCACGATGGGTTTCTATCTGCGTCACTACCTGCCGCGCCTGTGCGACCCGCGCCGGATGCTACGTTTCTTCAGCCGGAAGAAACGGTATCGCAATATTCCAGGCGGCGAAGCCGAGTTCCGGGTCAAGCGGCCGGAACGTGGCGAGGTACGTGCAGAACTTGCTGCCATGCTGGCGCGCGGTGCTCGCCTGAGTTTCATCTTCAGCGGCGGCGCCGGCGGTTACTTCAACCATCCCCGGCAGTTGCTGGAGTGCTTCGGCAGGGAGGTGGGACGTCATCCCGGTCTGAGCGTGCACTGGCTGGCCGAGGTGGATCACACCTATTGCCTGGCGAGGGATCGCCAGCACCTGGTGGAAAAAGTCGGGGGCTGGCTGGTGGAACAGTTCCCGCCGGATGCCACGGCCTAGACATGGCGGCACCGCAGCGCTGGAGCCTGTCCGCGATCTCCCGGCGAGGCCGTCAACAGACTCTCAGGCGAATACCGCAGGCAGCGTCATGATGCTGCGGAACCACGGTGCGGTGACCTCCGCTTCCACCGCCACGCGGCGGATGTCGTACGGGTCCCAGTCGTCGAAGTGGCGGCAGCCACCGTAATAGCTGAACGCCCAGCGCACCCCGGCCTCCGCCAGCACTTCGCGTGTGCGCTTGTCGAACGAGGCCGGATAGCCGACCGGATAGCTGAAGCAATCCATCGGTTGACCCAGTTCCTCCGCCAACCGTTTCCCGCACTGCAGGATTTCATCGCGCTGCTGCGCGGTATTCATGTTCGCCAGCACCGGGTGGCTGACGGTGTGGCCGCCGATGGTCATGCCGGCATCTCGCATCTCGCGCAACATGTTCCAGGTCATCCAGGTGTGGTCGAGGCGGCTGGGGTCCGCGCGGCCGCTGCCGGTAGCCGCGCCCACGGCATCCAGGTAGGCCCCAAGGCGTTCGCCCGGCAGCGTCTTGTAGACGCGCAGGAGGGTACGCACTGTGCACTCGCGATCCGGCTCGTCCATTTCCACGGGCGAATCCAGCCATGGCCGCAGGTCGAGCCGTGGTTGTCTGGAGGTGCGCACCATCCAGGCGATCTCGTCCCACCAGGGAAGGCTCGGTTGGTCGATGAAGCCGGTCGCCACGAAAAAGGTGGCGCGAACGCCCTCGTGGCGGAGGATAGGCAGTGCCGCTTCATAGTTGTCGCGGTAGCCATCGTCGAAGGTCACCATGGCGTAGCGCCCGCGCGCCCGGTCGCGCAGTTGTGCCAGGTCGGCGGGATCGACCAGGTCCATGTGCCGGCGCATGAATCGCATCTGCTCGCTGAAGGTTTCTTCCGAGGCGCTCCACAGCCCGTGGTCGTAGGGTGTGCCGACGGCATGGCCGATCCGGTGGTAGTTCAGCACCACCAGGCCGCGCCAGCGGCCCATGCCGTGCAGCAGCCGGCGCAGACCAGTGCGGTCGACCAGACTCGCGGCGATTGCTTTCTTCATGATGCCCCTCTCCCTGTCGGCTCGAGTCTCCATCGCGACATGCGCAGCAGTCGGCGCCACAACCGTCTGCCGAAATGCCGCACGTGTACCAGCAGCATGCGCGGATTCATCCGGGTGGCGCCCAGCACCACCAGCTCGGCCAGTTCGCTGGAGAGCGAACGCTTGAAGGCGCTGTCGCCGCGCAGGAAGTCGAACCCGGCCACGCCCTGTTGCGCCAGTCGCTCCATCAGCAGGAGGTTGGCCGCCATGCCGGGACTGTGCATGGACGTGCCTTCAGCCGCACCCACACCCAGCTGGTACAGGTCGAACTTGCCCGCGGTGATGAAGCCGTAAAGCACCACGACCGCATCGCCGCCGTGTGCGAGTCGCGCCAGCACGATGCGTTCCGGTGCCGGCCATTCCTGCAGCAGCCGCTCATGGAAGCGCGTGAAGCGCGGCGCCGCAAAGCAGCCGGGCTTGCCTTCCGCCTTCCAGCGCGCCTGATGCAGCTGCACCAGGTCGGCGAAGCAGGAGGTGACCTCGGCGGGACCTGCCAGCTCAAGCGCGACGCCGGATTGGATGGCCTTGCGCATCTCCTGGCGTGCGCGCATGCGTGTCTTGGAAGAAAGACTGCCCAGGTACGCCTCGAATCCCGCATCCAGTCTTGCGATCGGACAGCTTCCGCGCGAGGAGATGCGGATCCATCCACGTCTTTCGGCAGCGATGCGGAGCGGGGAGTCCGATGGCAGATCGAGCAGTTCGAGCGTGTCCCATTCCATGTCCTCCACCGCATCCCAGAAAGCTTCCGCGCAGGCGATCTCCTCGCCGGGCAGGTGCAGCAGGTTGAGGTAGTCCGGGCAGGTTTCCTCGAATTCGGCTTCTCCGGTGGAGAGAAAGCGCAGGCAGCGCGTGGCGAATGGCCCGCTGCCGTTGACCTTCAGGTAGAGCGGAGCCACCGCGACCAGCCGCGTGTCGCGCCGGAAGCTGAGGATGCGCAACCCGCCGGCGCCATAGACCGGTCCGTAGACTTCCCACCAGCAGCGCAGCCAGACGAAATCCAGTGGCGTCGCGGCGCTCGGACTGGCGCGATAGAGCGATGCCCAGTCGTCCCGGATCGCGTCCCAAGCCGCCACGTCGTCGATCACCTCCACGATCAACGGCGCGTTCATCGCGGACCTTCGACCGGTCCGTGGCCGCCTTTCAGACGGCGATAGCCGTGGTGCAGCCACTCGCGTGCCGTCTGCGGGAGCAACGTGCTGCCCAGCAGCAACCACATCCTTCTTTGTCCGGGCCGATGGCGCACGCTGCGGAACAGGTGCGCGCGGGCCTCGGCGGCGTGCCCCATCTCCAGTTGCAATTCACCGATCCAGCCATGCGCGTCGGCCAGTGCCGCATCCAGCATCCGTTGCGGCAGATGGATCTGTTCGCGTGCACCGGTGATCCACGGTTCGATCGTACGCAGGAAGTTGGTCGCGGTGTGGATGCTGTACTCATGCCGGGTGAGCCGGTCCGGCATGCCGCGCTGGTACTGGATCGCCGGCAGGTCGAGGAACCCCACCGGACCGGCATGGCAGGTACGCAGATGGAAGTCGAAGTCCTCACCCGAATAGCGTAGCGACTCGTTGAACTGGCGTACCTGCTGCAGCCGTTCGCGGCGGATCAGCACGGTGGATGTATGCACCAGGTTGCCCATGATCATCGGCGAGAAGATGTCGCCAGCGTGCAGACGGGCCTCGCCCACCACATCGACCAGGTCAGGCGCGATCTCGCGCAGCGGCTGCGAGCTGCTGAATATCTCGTCGATCCGGAACAGTGCATAGCTGCTGTACATGGTGCGGATGTAGGCCGGGTCGAACACCGTGCCGGAGGGGTCGATCGCCTCCATGTCGGTCCACACCATGCCCAGCTCGGGAAAGCGTTCCAGGCACCGCAACTGCAGTTCGGTCTTCCAGGGACGCCAGGCATCATCCGAATCGAGCAGCGCCACGAAATCGCCACGCGCCGCACGCAGCCCATGGTTGCGCGCGGCGGACACGCCGGCGTTGTCCTGCCGCAAGTACACGACGCGCGGATCGTGTCCGTAGCGTCCGCGTACCAGTGCGGCGGTATCGTCGGTGGAGCCGTCGTCGACGACGATCACCTCGAGCCGGGTGTGGGTTTGCGCCAGTGCGCTGTCCAGCGTCCGCGTCAGGCAATAGGCGCGGTTGTAGGTGGGTACCACCACACTGACCAATGGCTGGTTCACCCACGTTTTCCGCAGATGGCACGTTGTGCGCCGGTGACCAAGATCAGCTCCTGTGGCTGGGTGGGGGAGGCAGGACGAAATCGCGCCAGTCGTTCGGATTGCCCGACTTGCCAGCCTCGGCCGCCTTGATGATGTTGTAGGTTTCGCGCGCGGTGACGTAATGCAGCGCGTAGCGCTCGCCATCGTTGTAGGCCCGCTCCAGATAGCTGTGCATGTCGTGCATGGCCTGGCCCAGCAGGGTGTCCATGTCGCGCTCCTGGGTGCCGTGCGTATGCACTTTCACGAACACCCATTCCGGACGGCCTTCGACATGGATGCCGGTGCGCACCCAGTGGTCCACGCGTGCCGGCGTCGGCGGGCAGCCGCGGCGCACGTCGGCGTTCTCGATGCGCGGCACCAGGCCCAGCCGCCGCTCGCGCCAGTTCAGGCCCAGCGGACCCTGCACGATCATCAGGTCGCCGCTGGGCGCGCCGCCCACGCGCACCGGCACGCCGGTGTCGTGCGACTTCGGGCGCAGCGGGTCGTCGGTGGCGTAGTAGATGCTGTTGACCGACCGCGTCTGCGTCTCGCTGGGCGCGGAGGGCAAGGTGAAGTCGGCGTAGCAACCCAGTTCGCGCAGCAGGATCAGCTCGTTGTTGATCCCGCACCAGCGGCCGTCCGCGCGCGAGTTGTCCAGGCACCAGTTGCCGTGGATGAAGCCGAAGCGCAGCTGGCCGGTCTGCGGATCGCGCGGCAAGGCGCCGTGGCGTTCGTGCAGCAGCTTGTTGAAGCGGGCGATGGTGGCGATGAAGTTTTCCGGCGTGTCGTTGTCGTGGTGCAGGTGGATCTCTATCTCGCCGTAGCCGTCGGCGCAGAGCGCGGCCAGCTTGTCGAGGTGCTCCTCGAGGTATTCCTCTTCGGGATAGAAGAAGCTGTGCTGCGGTGGTCGGCCGTCGGCGTCGCGGTGGCGGTCGGCCAGTGCGCGGTAATCGCGGCACCAGCGGTCGACGCGGGCGCGCTGGGTGGCGAGGTCGACGCGACCCCAGTTCGGCTCGAAGTGGTCGACGAAGGCGAACATCACGTGCACTGGTCCGCGGGCCGGGCGCGGCGGCGGGCGCCGGCGCAGGTAGTTGCCCAGCCAGATCTGCATGTTGCGCGAGCGGATCGCCAGCGCCACGGCCACGGTGGCCAGCAGCACCAGCACGACAAGAACGACGAGTGCGACGGTCATGGCTGCGCCTCCGGCAGCAGGCCGAGCAACTGCTCGGCGTTGTTGCGCCACTGGCGTTCTCGCACGATGTAGTCACGGGCCGCGTCGCCCACGCGCCGGCGTTCCCCGGGCAGCGCGGCCAGCTCCAGCACGCGCTGCACGCAGGCCTCCAGCTGGCGCTGCGGGAACAGCCAGCCGGTGCGGCCGTCGTCGACCACCTCGGCCACCGGCGCATAGTCGGGTGCGACCATCGCCACGCCCATCGCCATGAACTCGAACAGCTTCACCGGCGAGCCGTAGTGGTTGGAGTCGGGCAACACCGCGTAGTCCATGCAGGCGATCCAGGAGGGTATCTCGGCGTGCGGCACGCGGCCGGGCAGCAGGATGCGGTCGGCCAGGCCGCGCGCCTGCACCAGGGCGCGCACCTCGGGCAGGCTGCGGCCGTCGCCGACCAGCAGCAGCACCAGCTCGGGCGTCTCGGCCAGCCGCGCGGCGACCGCCTCGACGAAGCCGTTGACGCCATGCCAGTGCACGAACGCGCCGACGTAGCCGCATACCACGCGCCCGGTCACGCCGCGCTGGGCGCGCAGGCGTTCGCGATCGTGTCGCGCCGGATCGAAGCGGGCGAGGTCGGCTGCGTTCGGCGAGACCACCGAAGGCGCGATGTCGCCATAGGCGGACTCGGCCTGCTGCCGGAACCAGCTGGAGATGAACACCAGCCCGGTCGACTCGCGCAGGCACCGGCGCTCGATGCGTCGCGCCAGCGACTTCAGCCACAGCGGGCGCACCCGCTCGACCAGCGCCGAGTCGTTGATCTCCAGGATCACCGGGATGCCGCGCCGCCGCGCCAGCCACACGGTGGCGAACAGGAACAGCGAATAGCGCTCGTAGACCAGTTGCGGCCCGAGCCGGGCGAACGCGCGGCGCATGCGCAGCAGGGTGACCAGGTTGTAGCCCAGCTCCAGCGTCTCGAACAGTACGCCAGGCATGCGCGAGACGATGGCGCCCAGGCGGCCGCGCCGCTTCGTCTGGGCGGTGCCGGCGGCCGGTTCCTGCTCCGGATCCGCGCCCGGGAAGGACATCACCGTGACCTCGTGGCCCAGCGCGCGCAGCGCGCCAACCACGCCGCGGATGTGCACGCCCTCGACGTCGCGACCGCGGGTGCGGTGGTGGTAGAGGATCCTCATGCCGCCACCGCCGGCAACGCGCGCAGGCTGCGGCCGGCGGTGCGCCAGGCCGGTAGCAGTTGCGCCAGCACCTGTGCCGCACAGCCGCTGTCGTCGTGCATCAGCAGCACGTCGCCGTCGGCCGGCGGGCGCTGCTGCAGCCGTGCGGCCAGCTCTTCGGGCGGGTGCGGCTGGTAGTCCAGGCTGTCGTAGGACCAGTAGGCCAGGTTGCGCCCGCGCCGCGCGAAGGCCAGCAGCAACGGCAGCGACACCACGCCGCGCGGCGGCCGGAAGCGATGCGTGCCGGCATGATCGAAACCCTGCAGCAGGCGGTCGGTACGCTCCACCTCGTCCAGCTGCTCGCGCAGGCTGAGCTGGTGGAACAGCGGATGGCTGTACGAGTGATTGCCCAGGGCATGGCCCTCCGCCACGATGCGCTCGACCAGCGCGGGATGCTGCTCGATGCGCTGGCCGATCAGGAAGAAGCTCGCCCGCGCGCCGTGGCGGGCCAGCAGGTCCAGCAGCCGGGGCGTATGCTCCGGGTGCGGGCCGTCGTCGAAGCTGAGATAGAGCGCACCCGGCTCGCGCGGCCCGCGCACCAGCACCAGGCTCGCGGGCAGCAGGCCCAGCAGCTGCTGTCGCGTGGGTCGCATCCTCACCGGAGCACCTCCGCCACGGCTTCGCCATGCGTCGCCTGCTGCAGGATCGCATCCAGCCGGTCGATGTTGGCTTCCCAGTTGAAGCCGCGCGCGTGTTCCGCGATGGCGGCATGGTCCCAGGCCTGCGCCGCCGCCTGCGTCAGGGCGTCGGCCAGCGCGGCGCGGTCGCCCAGCGGTACCAGCCGGCCGGCGTGCGCGGGCACCACTTCGGGAATGCCGCCCACCCGTGTCGCCACCACCGGCGTGCCGCAGGCCATCGCCTCCAGCACCACGTTGGGCACGCCCTCGTTGTGGCTGGGCAGGCACAGCAGGTCGGCGGCGCGGAACCAGTCGGGCAACGCCGCGTGCGGCATCGCGCCGGCAAGACGCACGCGCGCAGCCAGCCCCACGGCCTGCGCGCGTGCGGCCAGCGCCGCACGGCACGCACCTTC
>DATEKS010000182.1:0-12749 GCA_035277325.1 Rhodanobacter sp. | reverse complement strand
GATCTCGCCACCGTGCGGCAGCTGCGCAAGCAGGGCGAACCGCTGCTGTGGTTCCGCCGCGGCGACCAGTCCTGGGTGATCCGCGACCCGGCCTACGTCAAGCGCGCTGAAGCCGCCTATGCCGGCGTCACCGCGCTGGGCAAGGAACAGGGCAAGCTGGGTGAACAGCAAGGGGCACTGGGCGAGCAGCAGGGGCAGTTGGGTGAACAGCAGGGCCGCCTTGGCGGCCAGCAGGGCGAGTTCGCCGCGCGCGAGGCCGAGCTCGCGATGCGGCAGGCAAACCTGGACAATCACATGGCCGAGCTGGACAGCCAGGCCGGCACCGGCAAGACCAGCCAGGCCACGGCCGATGCGCGCAAGGCCTTGCAGGCCGACGCCTCCAAGCTGGATGCCGAACGCCAGGCCCTGCGCAACCAGCAAGCCACTTTCGCGAAGCAGCAGGACGCGCTGGGCGCGCAGCAGCAGGCCCTGGGCCAGCAACAGCAGGCACTCGGCAACAAGCAACGGGCCCTGGGCGAACGCCAGCGCGCCGCCTCCGCGCAGGCCGAACACGAGATCGGCAAACTGCTGGACGAAGCATTGGCCAAGGGAGTGGCGCAGCCGGTAGGCAAGCGCTGAAAACACGCCGCGACCTAGCCATGGCGTCACCAACAAGAAAACCGGCGGATCGCTCCGCCGGTTTTCTTTTGTGCCGACCGTTTACCACCTCGCGACCACAACCAGCCGAGGCAGGTCCGCGAGGTTCAGACCATCAGAACCACGGCCACTTCTTCAGCTCGTACTGCTTCGGCGGCGTGTCGCCGGCGAGGTACTGCACGAAGTAGTTCCAGCGGCGGCGCGTGGCGTACGGCGTGGAAGCCGCGTAGCCATGGTGCACGTTGGGGATGATCAGCATGTCGAAGTCCTTGTTGGCCTTGATCAGCGCCTCGGCCACCAGATAGGTCTCGCCGACCGGCACGTTGTCGTCGATCGTGCCGTGCACCAGCATCAGGCGGCCCTTGAGGTGCTTCGCCATGTCCTGGTTGGCCTGATTGTCGTAGTTGGTGGTGCCGTCCTTGTTCGTCACCAGCAGGCCCTGGTACTTCTCGCCCCAGTCGTTCTCGTAGTTGCGGTTGTCGTGGTTGCCGCTTTCGGCCCAGCCGACCTTGAAGAAGTCGGGGTAGCGGAACATCGCGTCGGCGGTGGTGTTGCCGCCGCCGGAATGACCCCAGATGCCCACGCGGTTGATGTCGATCCACGCATAGCGCTGCGCCAGCTCCTTGATGCCGGCGACCTGGTCGGGCAGCGTGTTGTCGCCCATGTCGCCGTACCAGGTGTGGTGGAAGCTGGCGCTGCGCCACGGCGTGCCCATGCCGTCCAGCGCGACCACGATGAAGCCGAGCTCGGCCAGCGCCTGGTTGTCACCGCGCGAAGGCGTAAAGCTGCGGCCACGCACCGAGCCGGTCTGCGGACCCGGGTACACGTAGTCGATGACCGGGTACTTCTTGTTGGGATCGAAATTGCTCGGCTTGAACATCACGCCGTACAGGTCCGTCTTGCCGTCGCGCGCCTTCACCGTGAACGGGATCGGCGCCACCCAGCCGGCGGCCTTGAGCCGCGTGATGTCGGCCTTGGCCACGGTGGCGATGACGTGGCCGTCACGGCTCGAGCGCAGCACGGTCACCGGCGGCGTAGTGGGCGTGGACCAGCTGTCCACGAAGGTCTTGCCGTCGGGCGACATGCTGATGGTGTGGTCGGCGTTCTCCGGCGTGAGCAGCACCGGCTTGCCGCCGTCCAGGCTCGCCTTCCAGAACTGCCGGTAGTACGGATCCACGCCGGGCACCTTGCCCACGCCCACGAACCACAGCTCGCGCGCCTGGCGGTCCAGGTGCAGCACTTCGGTGACATTGCCGTCGCCGCTGGTGATCGGGTGCAGCGCCTTGCCGCTCTTCAGGCTGTAGAGGTAGAGGTTGTTCCAGTCGTTGCGTTCGGACGGCCAGACGGCCTCGTTCGCCTTCGGCAGGTACTGCCAGTTCACCTCGCCGTGGCCGCTCTCGTAATAGGTCGCCACCCGCTCGTCGAACGCGGTGCGCACGGCGCCGGTGTCGGCGTCGGCAACGCGGTACCAGGCCTGCTTGCGGTCGCGCGAGCTGTTGACCATCGCGAAGCTCCGGCTGTCCGGCGCCCACTTCAGGTCGCTCCAGTGACCGTCGCTGTTGCAGCTGATGTCGTCGCACAGGCTGGACAGGCGCTGCTGCGGGTCGATCTTCAGGCGGACCACCTTGTGATCCGCCACGTCGATCACGACCGGCTCGATCATGAAGATCTTCTTGTCGCCCGGCAGTGGGTATTTCCAGGCGTCGAGCACCGGATGGCCGACCTGGGTGCGCATGGTGTACATCTCGCCGACGCCGCGCTGGTCCTGCTGGTAGGTGGCGATCTTTTTCGAATCGGGCGACCAGTTCACGACGGCGCGGCCGGTGTGGATCCAGCCGGCGTTGTCGGTGGCGTAGCCGAAGTCCTTCACGCCGTCGGTGGTGAGCTGGGTCTCCTTGCCGGTGGCGAGGTCACGCATCCACAGGTTCCAGTCGCGGACGAAGGCTTCCTTGCTCTTGTCCGGCGAGATGATGCCGGGCTCGTCACCGCTCTTCGGCTTGGCCTTGGCGGTGCACTCGCCGGCACCGCCGAGGTCGCAGACGTAGTGCTTGCCCATCAGGTCGATGTCGTAGCGGCCGTCCTTCTGCACGCTGAAGTCGAAACCGCGCGCGGGCACCTTGTCGGCCGCCACCGGCTTGCCGGTGGCCTTGCCCAGCGCGGCGGCCAGCTTGGCCTGGTCGAAGGCCGGCGCGGCCTTGCCAGTGGCGGTGTCCATGGTCATCACGTGGTCACCGCCGGCGTCGTGGTCGACGTACCAGAAGTGGGTATCGTCCAGCCACTTCACCCGCTGCACGTCGTGGTCGACCAGCGGCATGGTGTTGTAGCTCATGTAGTGCTCGGCGCGCGCGTAATCCTGTGCGGTGAGCGTGCGTCCCTGCGCCATCGCGCCACTGGCGCACACCAGCAGCCCTGCTGCCAGCGCGCCGGCCAGGCGCGTTTTGCCGATCGTCGAATGCATTGTCGTGTCCCCTTGGGATGCGGGTGTTCTGGTGTAGCGACCTTCGCGCAGCCGCGCGAGCACCCGATGCTAGCGCGCCATGACCTTCGGCACCCCTGCCAAAGGTTGAGGCAACAGGTTCATTCCGGCGCAGGCGGCGTGCCCCGCGCAATAGCAATAGGAGGCGGGCTCAGCGCGCCGCGGGCTGCAGCACGATCTCGTCCGGCGCCACCTGGACGACCCGCAGCAGGCGGCTGCGCTGCAGTGCCTGTGCCAGCGCGAGCGGGTCGCCCGCGTCGAACACGCCGCTGACCGGCAGGTTGCGCAGGGCCGCGTCGCCGATCACCAGCCGCGTGTCCGAATAGCGGTTCATCGCCGCCACCAGCTCGGCGAGGCTGCCGTGGTGGAACACCAGTTCGCCGCGGGGCCAGCCGCGCGCGGCGGCGAGATCCGCCGGCTGCACGCCACCCAGGCGGCCGTAGCCGTAGTCGACCCGCTCGCCGGAGTGCAGCGTCAGCTGCGTGTTGCTGGCGGGCAGGCTCACCGACACCGCGCCGGCGAGCGCAACCACGCGGACTTCCCCGGCCAGCCGGCTGACTTGGAAACGGCCGCCCGACGCGGTGACGACGCCGTCGCCGGCATGCACGGAAAAAGCCTGCGCGGCAGGCTTCAGGTCGAACTGCACGCGCCCGTCTTCCAGTGTGACCATGGACTGGTCGCCCGCGCTCACGCTCGCCACGGTATCCGTATCCAGCAGGGCCGTGCCGCCAGGCAGCGCCAGCGTGCGCTGTTCGCCGGTGGCGGTGGCGACATGCCGCAGCGCGGCTTGGTGGGCCACGGCGCGCCAGGTACCGATGGCTGCCGGCAGCACGCAAGCCACCGCCAGCAGCAGCACCCACGACAGCGGGGCACGGCGGGCGCCGGTTCCGCCTCGCTGTCCGGGCTCGGGATTGACCGCGGGACGGGGTGCCACGGTGTGGCTATAGCCCAGCGGGGCATCCGCGCCTGTCGTCGTGCGATGGGCGGCCGCGGCCGCCTCGCCGGATGACGGGACCCTCGGCGCCGGCGCACGCTCGACACGCCGCCGCGACGTCTCGCCCGGACGCATCAGAAACACGACGTTGTCGGCATAAATGCGAGCCATGACGATGACGCCCGACCTCCGCTGCCGTTCCCCGACGGTACGGCTGGGGGCCAGTTAACCCGTGCCTGCGACAATCTGTCATCTGGCGGCGCAGCATCGCCGCAGCGGCGTGCGGTTTTACGCGACCGCGCCGGCCATCCCGGCACGCGGCCCGGCGGCGTGGCCCCGTCCACCGTCGATTGACGCCGCCACGGCCGCCCGCGCACGCTCTCGCAACCGCCCGACGGACCGCCGCCATGACCCTCAGAGTGATCGGCAGCTACCTCTCGCCCTACGTGCGCAAGGTGCTCGCCTGCCTGGAGCTGAAGGGACTGGATTACGAGATCGACCCGATGCCGCCATTCGTGGGCAACGGGGACTTCGCGCGGCTGAGTCCACTCAGGCGCGTGCCGGTGCTGATTGACGACGGCCTGGTGGTGAACGACTCCTCGGTGATCTGCCAGTACCTGGAGGATCGCCACCCCACGCCATCGCTCTACCCGCGCGACATCGCCGACCGCGCCCGCGCACGCTGGCTGGAGGAATATGCCGACACGCGACTGGCCGATGGACTGATCTGGCGCCTGTTCTACCAGCGCTCGATCCGCCGCCGCGTGTTCAACGAGCCGCCCGACGAAGCGGTGGTGGCGCAGGCGCTGGAGGTCGAGATCCCCGCCGCGATCGACTACCTGGAAACGCAGCTGCCGGACGACGGCTTCCTCTTCGGCGCGCTGTCGATCGCCGACCTCAGCATCGCCAGCTATTTCCGCACCGCCGCCTTCGTGCGCTACGAGATCGATGCCGCGCGCTGGCCGCGCACCGCCGCGCTGGTGGCCCTGGTGCTGTCGCAGCCGGCCCTGCAGAAGCTGGCCCGCTACGAGGACTGCACGCTGCGCCTGCCGCTGGCCGAGCAGCGCGCCGCCCTGCTCGCCGCCGGCGCTCCGCTCAGCAGCGAGACGATGGGCACCTGCGCGCCACGGCCTGTGCTGCCGCGCACGTCCTGAACGGGCGCCTCCCTTCTTCCGCCCGCTTCCGCGATCCGGCCGCTCGTCACCGCAAACCCGTCGGCCATCACAGGACCGCAGCGGCCTGGTGCAAGGGCGATAGCCTGGCGACAGACCGCCACCGGGACAATGCCCTTGGAACGTCATTCCGACCTGTCCATGCACCTGCGGCGCTGGCCCGCACGGGTGCTGGCGGCTGGCCTTGCAGCCCTGGCGTGCCTGCCAGCCCACGCGCAGGCCGCCGCGGCATGCGATCGTCCCGAGCTGCAAGGACAGACGCGGGACGCGGCCACCATCCAGCGGCTCGAACGGGCCTGGTCCGTCGCCTTCCTCAGCGGCGACGCGGGACTGGAGTCGTGCCTGCTGCTGCCAACATTCACCGAGATCTTCGGCGACGGCCGCATCCAGCACCTGGACGACGAGCTCGCCCTTGCACGGGCCAACCGGGGGAAGCATCTGCCGATACCGGATCTTCCTGGCGAGGAAGTCCTGCTGCGCGGCGACGCGGCCGTCGCCTATGGCGTCACCACGTCGAAGGGGGCCGATGGGCGGGTTCGGCGGCAATGGTTTGCCGATTACTACGTCTGGGATCGCGGCGCATGGCACGTGTACTTTGCGCAGCAGACGCCGATCAAGCCACGCTGAGCCACCACCCGATCATCACTGCTGCCGCTCCATCAACTCCACCAGCCAGTCCACGAACACGCGCAGCCGCGCCGGCAGCTGCCGCTGCGACGCGTACAGCACGTGCACCGGCAGCGAGGGTGGCGGCAAATCGGGCAGGATCTCGCGCAGGGTACCGTTGGCCAGCGCGTCGACGATGCGGTAGCGCGGGAACTGCGCGATGCCCAGGCCTGCCTCGCAGCAGGCGAGGTAGGCGTCCACGCCGCTGACGGTGATGCGCGAGGGCAGGCTCACCTCGCGGCGACGGCGGTTCACCACGAACTCCAGCGAAGGCTCCGCCCGGCGCGTGGTGGGCGAGGCCCAGTTCACCGCGATGTGTCCCTGCTGCAGGTCGGCCAGCGTGGCGGGCTTGCCATGGCGGCGCAGGTAGGCGGCGCTGGCCACGGTGACCTGGCCCAGGGTGGCCACGCGCCGCCCCACCAGGCCCGAGTCCGGCAGCTCACCCACGCGCAGCACGCAGTCCACGCCCTCGCGCAGCAGGTCCACGAAGCGGTCGCTGGTGCCGATGTCCAGTTCGATCTGCGGGAAGCGTGCGCAGAATTCCGGCAGCGCGGGGATCACCAGCTGCCGCGCCAGCGTGGCCGGCAGGTCGATGCGCAGGCGGCCTTGCGGCTTCACCGCGGCCTCGCGGAAATCGGCCTCCACCTCGTCGAGATCGGCGAGCAGGCGCACGCAGTGCGCGTACCAGGTCTGGCCGTCGCGGGTGATGCACTGGCAGCGCGTGGTCCGCTGCAGCAGCTGCGTGCCCAGCCGCGCCTCCAGCTGTTTGATGGCGTTCGTCACCGTGGCGCGCGGCAGGCCGAGGTCGTTGGCGGCGGCGGTGAAGCTGCCCAGTTCGACGATACGCGCGTACAGCCGCATGGTGTCCAGGCGATCCATGGATTGTTGTTTCTTATGGAATGGTGTTGGTGATTATTTGGTATTTATCCCACAACAGCCAAGGCGCAGCATGGCGCCACCTTCACCCAAGCGAGCGACCCCACATGCAAACCCGCACACTCGGCAAACATCCTGATGGAAAGCAGGGCCCCCAAGTCTCCGCCCTCGGCCTCGGCTGCATGGGCATGAGCGACTTCTACGGCCACCGCGACGACGCCGAATCCATCGCCACCATCCAGCACGCGCTGGACCGCGGCCTCAGCCTGCTCGACACCGCCGACATGTACGGCCCGCATCTCAACGAGGAGCTGGTGGGCAAGGCGATCCAGGGGCGCCGCGAACAAGCCTTCATCGCCACCAAGTTCGGCATCGTGCGCGACCCGGGCAATCCGCAGGCGCGCGGCGTCAACGGCCGGCCCGACTATGTACGCGCCGCCTGCGACGGCAGCCTGAAGCGGCTCGGTATCGAGACCATCGACCTGTACTACCAGCACCGCGTGGATCCGAGTGTGCCGATCGAGGAGACCGTGGGCGCGATGGCCGAACTGGTGCAGGCCGGCAAGGTGCGCCACCTCGGGCTGTCCGAAGCCTCCGCCGCCACGCTGGAACGCGCCAGCAAGGTGCACCCGATCGCCGCGCTGCAGAGCGAGTTCTCGCTGTGGACGCGCGACCCCGAGGACAACGGCGTGCTCGACGCCTGCCGCCGGCTGGGCATCAGCCTGGTGGCCTATTCGCCGCTGGGCCGCGGCTTCCTCACCGGCGCGATCCGCTCGCCGGACGACTTCGAGGCGGACGACTACCGTCGCACCAGCCCGCGCTTCCAGGGCGAGAACTTCGCGCGCAACCTGGCGCTGGTGGACAAGGTGAAGGCTCTCGCGGCCGACAAGGGCTGCTCGCCCGCGCAACTCGCGCTGGCCTGGGTGCTGGCACAGGGCGACGACGTGCTGGCGATCCCTGGCACCAAGAAGCGCAGCCGGCTGGACGAGAATCTCGGTGCGCTGGAGGTGGTGCTGTCGAAGGACGACCTCGCCGCCATTGACGCGGTGTTTCCGCCCGAGGCGGTGGCCGGCGCACGCTACGCTGCGGCGAGCATGGCGCACGTCGAGCGCTGAGCCGCAAAGCACCGGATGAAGGTTCGGGCTGGCACGCCTGCCCGGACCCTCACGGCCCTCCCGCAAGGAAGGATTCAAGGGCACCGCGCCGCTGTTGCCGGAATGGTCCTATTCGAGCGCGGCATCCAGCGTGATCTCCGTATTCAGGACCTTGGACACCGGGCAGCCTGCTTTCGCCTTCGCGGCAATCGTCTGGAACGTCCGGTCGTCGATGTCCGGAATCCTTGCGCGCAGCACGAGGTGCGAGGAGGTGATCGCGAACCCGTCCGACACCTTCTCGAGCGTGATCGTCGCCTTCGTGTCCATCCGGTCGGCCGTGTAGCCGGCCTCCCCGAGCGCGAGCGACAACGCCATGGTGAAACACCCCGCATGCGCTGCGGCGATCAGTTCCTCCGGGTTGGTTCCGGAGCCCCCTTCAAAGCGGCTGCCGAACCCGTAGGGGTGGGCCTTGAGCGCCCCGCTTTGCGTGGAGACGTCCCCTTTGCCCTCTTTGAGGTTGCCTGCCCATGCAGCAGAGCCGGTACGGTTGATTTTCATCGCTCGCTCCTGTCGGTTGTCGTTTGCCCATCATCTGCCGCACCGGTCCGCGCCGCGCCGGTGCATCCACCACTTTTCCCGCACGGCATCCTTGCGCCTCGTTCAACCGGAGCCTGCCCCAGCCGCTGCGGCCCGGAAGAACGCGTGCAGCAGCGGCGCGCCCGGCAACATCGGCTGCGACGTGTCATCGTGGAACTCCGGGTGCCACTGCACGCCGACCACGAAGCCGGCGTCGGGCAGGCGGATGCACTCGATGATGCCGTCCTCGGACCAGGCCTCGGCCACCAGCCCCTCGCCCAGCACGTCGATGCCCTGGTGGTGGATCGAGCTCACGCCGCGTTCGGATGCATCCGGGAACAACTGGTCCATCCAGCCATGCGCGGGATAGCGCAGCCGGTGCGTGTGGGCGTCGTACAGCTCCGGGAGGTAGTGGCGGCTGCCCGTCACCCGGGACGCCAGCAGGTCCTGGTGCAGGGTGCCGCCATAGGCGACGTTGATCAGCTGCATGCCGCGGCAGACGCCGAGCACCGGCTTGCCGCAGGCGACGAAGGCACGCAGCAGCCGCAGCTCGAATTCGTCGCGGACGCTGTCGATCGGCCCCAGGCCGGGAGCCGGTTCGCGCCCGTATACCGCCGGGTCGATGTCCGCGCCGCCCTGCAGCACCAAGCCATCGAAGGCCCGTGCGTAGTGTTCGACCGACAGATCCGAATCGGCCACGGCGCTGCGCGCCTCCACTGTCGGGATCATCGCCACCATCGCACCCGCGCGCATCACCCAGTGCGCCATCGATTGCTCCAGGTACTGCAGCGTCTTGCCGCGGAAGCCGAGTTCGGGCGGAACGTGACGCATCAGTCGCGGCGACAGGCCGATCAGCAGACTGCGCTTGCGCTGGTTCACGGTTGCACTCTGGGTAGCCATTTCGGAAGCCGGATCAGGCGGACACCTGGGGTTCTTTGCAATGTTCGAGCGCCGTGGCCTGCAGCAGCCAGTCGACCACGGCATGCAGCGCGTTCACGTGGCTGGCGCCCCGGGTGCGCTGCTGGTCGTAGACGGCGAGCTGCCGCTGGGCGCTGCTGCCGTCGGACAGGATGCCGTGCAGCGGCTGCAGGGCGCCGCGACTGTCGAGGACGTCGATGTCGTGGGCGCACAGGCGCTGCAACCGGGCCAGTACCTGCGGCAGCGGGGTCTGCTCTGCGGTCGCCTCGTCGATGAACCGCGCCGCGGTGCCGTCGCGGGCCGCGCGCCAGCGATTCTCGTCGACCAGCCTGCGCGTGGCGGCGCTGTGCTGCGCCCCGAGTCCGGGATCGCGCGCCAGCGCGTGCACCAGGCAACGGAACAGCGCGGCCAACGCGAGCGAGTCGTCCAGGCACGTGCAGCTGTCGGAGATGCGCAGCTCCAGCGTGGGATAGCGCGGCGACGGCCGGATCACCCACCACAGATTGCTGGCATCCGGCATCGCGCCGCCACGCACCATCAGCTGCACGAACTCGTCGTACTCGCGTTCGTCGGCGAAGAAATCCGGGATGCCCGCGCGCGGCCACTCGCCATAGACCACCTGCCGATAGCTCAGCAAGCCGGTCTGCTGGCGGCCCCAGAACGGCGACGACGCCGACAGGCCGAGAAACAGCGGCAGCCACGGCATCGCGCGATTCATCAACGCCACCCGGTCCATGCCGGGCGGCACCGCGACGTGGACATGGAGCGCGCACAGCAGATTGCGACGGGCGATGATCCGGAAATCGTCGATCAGTGCCTGGTAGCGGGCGCTGGCGGTCCCGATCTGCACGTGCCAGGCGGCCAGCGGATGGGTGCCGGCGGCGATCATCGCCAGCCCGTCGCGCGCGAGCATCGCCGCGAGTCCCCGGCGCAGACTGGTCATCGCCTCCCG
This sequence comes from Rhodanobacter sp., assembly GCA_035277325.1. Taxonomy (GTDB): domain Bacteria; phylum Pseudomonadota; class Gammaproteobacteria; order Xanthomonadales; family Rhodanobacteraceae; genus Rhodanobacter_A. The sequence goes on along the minus strand of DATEKS010000182.1, from coordinate 2,449 downwards.
CGCCTGCCGATGGTCGTGGAAGACCGGCGAGGAAATCTCGACCTGCGACTGCAGCAGCTCGGCTGCGATGTAATCGCCGAGTTCGCGCCTCAACCGCGGCAGCAGTCCGCGTGGCGGACGGCGCACCACGTGGTGCGTGTCGGCATCGACCAGGAAGAATTCCTCCTCGATCCCGAAGTCATATGCGAAGTCGTCGGCCGCGCTTGCCATGGGACAGACATTGTCACGGCACCGCCGCTAAGCTGCCGTGAGCGGCAGTCTTCACCGACGTGACGCCGGCGCGGACACGACGACTGCTTCGGAACGCACGCACCACGCAGTCGATGGGGCCGCGTGGTGCGAGGATTCTGCTGTTCGTCAGTGCATCGCGTAGCCGTTGTTGGAACGGTCCGCGTCGGGCAGCTTGTGGTCGGGATCGAGCTCCAGCTTGGTGATGCGCTTGTCCGTGTCCAGCGTGAGCTTCGGCGTGCCGCTGAAGCACCAGGTTTCCACCGGCAGGCGGATGTCGCGGTGCGTGCTGTCGGCGAAGTCCACGCGCAGCGTGGCCGGCATCACCAGCTTCTGCCTGCTGACCAGGTTCACCGTGACACCCTTGGCCGCATCGCCGTCCACGTAGCTGGCACCCGCGATGCCCATGTCGAGCTGCCAGTTGTGCATGTACCAGCCGCGCCACCACCACGACAGGTCCTCGCCCGCGGCGCTGTCCATGAAGCGGAAGAAATCGGACGGCGTGGGGTGGTGGAAGGCCCAGGTGCGAATGTAGGCGCGGAACGCGGGGTCGAAGCGGTCGGGGCCGAGGATCTGCTCGCGCAGGAGGATCAGGCCCAGCGCGCCCTTGAAGTAGGTGAGGGAGTGGCGGTACTTCTCGCTGACCGAGTCGGCGTGCACCATCAGCGTGGGCGCGTCCGGGTCGGCCAGCAGCGGCAGGATCTCGTCCACCGGATTGCCGCCCTTGGGCGCGTACTCGCTGTCGCGCTTGGGGCCGAACCTGCCGCCCTCGAACGCGTCGGAGAGATACACGTCGATGAACGTGTTGAAGCCCTCGTCCATGAAGGCGTGGCGGCGCTCGTTGGAGCCCACGATCATCGGGAACCAGGTGTGGCCGATCTCGTGTGCGGTGATCCAGAACAGCAGCTTGCCGCTGTCCTCGTAGCCGTCGAACACAATGCCGGGATATTCCATGCCGGCGCCGTGGCCGCCGAGGTTCACCGCCGCCGGCCACGGGTACGGATACCACTTCGACGAGAAGTGCTCGACCGCACCCTTCAGGTACTTGGTGGAGTTGTCCCACTTGTCCGCGCCCACGCCTTCCACCGGGTACACGCTCATCGCCAGCGAGTGCTTGCCGCCGGGCAGGTCGATGCGCGCGGCGTCCCACACGAAGGCGGGCGAGGCGGCGAACGCCACGTCGCGGGTGTGCTCCATGCGGAAACGCCAGGTGAGCGTGCCGCTCTTCGCCGGACGACTGGCCGGATCGTTCACTTCACCCGGCTTGCGGATGTAGACGGTGCGATCGCTTTTCGCGGCTTCGGCCAGGCGCGCGCGCTCGGTGGCGGTGAGCACCTGCTCCGGATTCACCAGCTCGCCGGAACCGGCCACGAGGTAGTTCCACGGCACCGTCACCGCGTAGTCGATGTTGCCGTATTCGAGGTAGAACTCCTGGCCGAGGTAGGGCAGCGTGTCCCAGCCGCGCAGGTCGTCGTACACCGCCATGCGCGGGAACCACTGCGCGATCTCGTAGATGTCACCGTTCTTCGTCGGCGTCACCGCGGTGCGCCCGCCCCAGGTGCCGGGCACGGTGTAGTGGTAGCGGATGTGCAGCTTCAACTGCCCGCCGCCGGCCTTGAGCGCCACCGGCAGGTCCACGCGCAGGCGGGTGTCGTCGACGAGATAGTGGACGGGCTTGCCGTCCACTTCCACCGCGTCGAGCCGGTAGCCGTCGGTGGACTGGCCGGGCTTCTTCGGCCACGGCGAGGTGAGCATGCCGCGCGAACCGGGCTGGTAGAGGTTCTGGTCCAGCTGCAGCCACAGCTCGTCCAGCGTGTCGGGGCTGTGGTTGGTGTAGGTGATCGTCTCCTCGCCGGCGAGGCTGTGCGTGGCCGGATCGATGCGCGCCTTGATGTCGTAGTCGGCGCGGTTCTGCCAGAACGCCGGGCCGGGCTTGCCCGCGCCGTCGCGGAACGCGTTGGCCGGCTGCGGCAGGGACAGCGGCGCGAACAGCGCCTGCGGATCGAACGCGGAAGCCTTGTCCTGGGCGAAAGCCGGCATGCACGAGACGGTGGCCACGGCGGCAAACAAGGTGATCAGGGCGGCCGCCGCGCGGCGGGCCGGGATCGGGTTCTTCATCGGTGTCTTCGCGTAGGGAGGCCCTCCCATTATGGAAACCACGCCACGCGGGCGGATAGGCCAGAAGTCACCGTCGTAGGTCGGGATTCATCCCGACACATCA
>DATEKS010000181.1:0-3376 GCA_035277325.1 Rhodanobacter sp. | reverse complement strand
CAGTTCGACCACGTCAGTGCGCTTCATGGCGACTTGTCCTGTTTCGCGCGGGCGCGGGCCAGCGCGGCCAGCACCGGGTTGGTCGAGGCGGCGGTGTCCACCGCGGCCTTGCGCGCGGCCAGCTCCGCCTCGTGCTCGGCGCGTTCGCGCGCCAGCCGCGCCTCGCGGCGCTGGAAATGTTTCCGCGCGGCATCGGCATGCGCCTGGTCGATCTGCTCCGCCGGCATCGGTTCCAGCACGATGCAGTCCACCGGGCAGGCGGGCACGCACAGCTCGCAGCCGGTGCAGTCGTCGGCCAGCACGGTGTGCATCAGCTTGGCCGCGCCCACGATGGCATCCACCGGGCAGGCCTGGATGCACTTGGTGCAGCCGATGCATTCGTCCTCGATCACCCGCGCCAGCATGCGCGGCTTCTCCACGCCGTTGGCGGGGTTCAGCGGCAGCGCCGGCCGGTCCAGCAGCGCCGCCAGTTTCGCGATGCCGGCCGCGCCGCCGGGCGGACACTGGTTGATCTCCGCCTCGTCGCGCGCGATCGCTTCCGCGTAAGGTCGGCAGCCGTGGTAGCCGCATTGCTCGCATTGCGTCTGCGGCAGCAGGGCATCGATGCGGTCGGCGAGTTGTTGTGTCACGGCAAGTGTGTCCCTTCACCCTAGCCCTCTCCCCGGCGGGGAGAGGGAGCAGGGCTTAGCGCACCGTGGCGCCCGGCTGCGCGCCCTGGTCGGCGTCGAGCAGGAACAGGTCGCTGCCGCCGTCGCCGGCGGAGAGGATCATGCCCTCGGAGAGGCCGAAGCGCATCTTGCGCGGCGCGAGGTTGGCGATGAACACCACGTTGCGGCCGACCAGCTTCTCCGGTTCGCTGTAGGCGGCGCGGATGCCGGAGAAGATCTGCCGCTTGCCCAGCGCGCCGGCATCCAGCTCGAAGCGCAGCAGCTTGTCCGAGCCGTCCACGAACTCGCAGGCCAGCACCTTGCCCACGCGCAGGTCGAGCTTCGCGAAATCGTCGATGGCAATCGTGACTGGCGCCGCCGTGGCGGGCGCGTCGGTGGCAACGGGGGCGGCGGCGGGCTTGGCGGTGTCGTTCACGGGCTTCTTCTTTGCGGTTTCAGGGGCGGGTGCAGGAGTGCCCAGCGATTCCTTCGAGGCCTCGACCATGGCCTCGATGCGCTTGGGGTCGAGGCGCGCGAGCAGCGGCTCGAAGGCGTTGATGGTGTGGCCATGCAGCGCGTCGCGCGCGTCGGCGAATCCGGCGATGGGCGCGACGAGGAACTGCTCGGCGGCGGCCACGGTGGCGGGCAGGATGGGTTTCAGCAGGCCGGCGAGCAGGCGAAACGCGGCCAGCGCGAACGAGCACACCTGCGCAAGTTCGGTGCAGCGCGCCTCGTCCTTCGCCATCGTCCACGGCGCTTTCTCGGCGATGTGGCTGTTGACCAGGTCGGCCATCAGCACGAAGCGGCGGGTGAGTTCGGCGAATTCGCCGTCCTCGTAGAGCGCTTCGATGCCTTCGTAGTGCGTGAGCAGGCTCTGCCACAGCGCGGCGTGTTCCGCGTCGAACGCATCGGCCAGCTTGCCGCCCGAGAACTTGTGCACGAAGCCCGCCGTGCGGCTGGCGATGTTCACCCACTTGCCGACCAGGTGCGAGTTGACGCGTTCCTCGAAGGCCTTGAGGTCGAGGTCCACGTCCACCGGCGTGTCGTTGAGCAGGCTGGCGAAGTAGTAGCGCAGGTACTCGGGATCGAGCCCGGCGTCGAGATAGGTGCGCGCCTGGATGAAGGTGCCGCGCGACTTGGACATCTTCGCGCCGTTCACCGTGAGGTAGCCGTTGACGTGCAGTGCGGTGGGCACGCGCATCTGCGCGCCGTGCAGCATCGCCGGCCAGAACAGGCCGTGGAAGTTGATGATGTCCTTGCCGATGAAGTGGTGCATCTCGGCCTGGCTGGCGGTGCCGAGGAAGTCGTCGAACTTCAGGCCGGTGCGCTCGCACAGCGCCTTGAAGCTGGCGAGGTAGCCCACCGGCGCGTCCAGCCACACGTAGAAGAACTTGCCCGGCGCGTCGGGAATGGGGAAGCCGAAGTAGGGCGCGTCGCGCGAGATGTCCCAGTCCTTCAGTCCGCCGTCCAGCCATTCGCGCAGTTTGGCGGCCACGCCGCTGTTCGCCACCGGCTTGCCGCCGGTGTACTTGCCGGCGAACCAGCCGCGCAGCAAGTCCTCGAACTTGGACAGCTCGAAGAAGTAGTGTTCCGAATCCTTCAGCACCGGCGTGGCGCCCGAGACCACGGAATAGGGATTGATGAGGTCGGTGGGCGCGTAGGTGGCGCCGCAGTTTTCGCAGTTGTCGCCGTACTGGTCGGGCGTGCCGCACTTCGGGCAGGTGCCCTTGATGTAGCGGTCCGGCAGGAACATCTGCTTCTCGGGGTCGTACAGCTGCTGGATGCTGCGCTTGGCGATGTAGCCAGCGTCGCGCAGGCGCGTGTAGATCAGCGCGGCCAGCTCGCGGTTCTCGTCCGAGTGGGTGGTGTGGTAGTGGTCGTAGCTGAAATGGAAATCCGCGAAGTCGGCCTCGTGACTGGCGCGGATCCCGGCGATGAACGCCTCCGGCGTCATGCCGGCCTTCTCGGCGGCCAGCATGATCGGCGTGCCGTGCGCATCGTCCGCCGCCACGAAATGCACCTCGTTGCCCATCATGCGCTGCGCCCGCGCCCAGATGTCGGTCTGGATGTAGCCCAGCATGTGGCCCAGGTGCAGCGGGCCATTGGCATAGGGCAGGGCGTGGGTGACGAGCAGACGGCGACTCATGGTGGGTAGTACTCCTTGACGACCGCGCATTATGGCATCCGTGGGTGCGCCACGCCCACGCTCGCCACAAGCTTGGAAACTGGTAGTACGTTATGTAGTATTTATGGAGATCGCACGCCACCGGGATCCGACCACATGGTCGATACGACGCGCCGTACCTTCATCCTTTCCGGCATCGGCCTGGCGGGTTCCTGTCTGTTGCCGCGCGCCGTGTGGGCAAATGGAATCGGCGGCGCGACCGGTGAAAAGCCGTCATCGCCCGTGCGACACATCGAGTCGCCCGTGGCGCCGCGCGAGCAGTGGCTGCTCGATTTCGACTGGCGCTTCGCGTTCGGCCATGGCGACGATCCGGCCAAGGATTTCGGCTACGGCTTCGGCCAGGGCGATTTTTCCAAGACGGGCGACTTCAAGATCGCCACCTCCGAGTTCAACGACAGCGGCTGGCGCGCACTGGACCTGCCGCACGACTGGGCGGTGGAACTGGCGCCCGTCCACGACGACAGCGGCGACGACGACACCCGCCTGACCTCGCATGGCTACAAGCCGCTGGGGCGCCGTTTCCCGGCGACCAGCGTGGGTTGGT
>DATEKS010000180.1:0-3080 GCA_035277325.1 Rhodanobacter sp. | reverse complement strand
TCTCTCGACGGCCTGAAAGCCATCAGAACTTGTACTGCGCCGACAGGCTCAGCAGGTTGCCGTAGTCGTCGAAGCTACCGGTGAGCACGTCGCCAGTGGCGCTGGTGGCTCCGTTCACGCCTGCATGACTGACGAAGATGTGCGCGTACGAGGCATTGATCTCGAAGTGCTCGCTGGCCTTGTAGCCGATGCCGAAGGTAGCCATGCGACGGGCTGCGTCAGGCACGCGCGGATCGCGGTTGGAGGCGTTCATCGGCGCCTGGTCGATCGACACGCCGGCGCGCAGGGTCAGCTTGTCGGTGGCGTAGTACTCGCCGCCCACCGAGGCGTACCAGGTGTCGCGCCAGTTGAACGGCAGCACGGTGGTCGGCTGCGCCGGGTTGGCGTAGGTCAGGGTGAGCTGGCGCATCACGCTCCACTGCGTCCAGGCCAGGTCGAAGCCCAGGCCGAACTTCTCTTCCTGGTGCCAGTAGCTCAGCGTGGCGACGGCCGGGTTGGTGAGGCGGGCCTTGCCGGTGGTGTGCTGGAACGGCGGGATGCTGGAGGCCAGTGCCGGATTGGCCAGCAGCAGATCGTAGCCCGGCGTGGTGGTGAAGTTGGCGGTGCCGTCGATGTCGTGGGTGATGCGCGAGCGGTAGTCCAGCGCCACACGGTCGTTCGCGGTGGGCTTCCAGTACGCGCCGACCTGCCAGCCCCAGGCCCAGCTGTTGCCCTTGACCTCGGCGAAGCCGTCCGAGCCCGGCGGGGTCACTGCCGCCACGCCGGCCGCGGCGGTCGCAGCGCCCTGCTGGGCCTGCTGCTGCACCTGCTGGATCATCGCCGCTGCCTGCGCCGCGGAAATCTGCCCGGCCGCCGCTGCGGCCTGGATCTGCGCGATGGCGGCCGCCGCCTGCGCCGCCGCCTGCGCGGCGATGCCCTGCTGGATGCCCAGGCCAACGCCGTTGAAGTTGATCGCGTTGGTCAGGTCGGCGTTGGTGCGCTCGGCGATCGCGCTGACACCCACGCTCCACTGGTCGTTGATCTTGAACGAGGCCGACAGCGTGCTGTCGAACGATTGCAGCTTGGTCTTGATCGCGTCGTAGCGGCCCATCCAGTTGCGGTCGTACTCGGTCTGGAAGCCGAACGGCACGTCGAGCGCGATGCCGAGGTTGACGCGGTCGCTCACCTTGGTGGCGATGGCCAGCGCGGGCACCGGCAGCGTGGTGCCGGCGTCGCCGCCGTTGCCGCCGCTGATCGGGCGGCCCAGCGCGTCGTGCGCGCTGCCGTTGAACTTGGCGCTGAAGTTGATCGCGGTGATGTCGGCCTGCACGTAGGTGCCGTCGAGATCGCTCATCGCCGCCGGATTGTTCGCCACCACCGATGCGTCGCCGCCCGCCGTGGCGGAACCGGCGTAGGCGCGACCCATGGCCTTGGCGCTGTTCTCCTTCAGCTGGAAGGCGCTGGCATGGGCCATGCCCGGCGCGACCAGGGCGCCCGCGACGGCCACGCCCAGTGCGGCAAGCGCCAACGGACGGGAGGCATTCGAGAGGGGACGGAAGGACTTGTGCATCACGGGCTCCTGCGGATCGGATGGGCGATTCGTATGTCTCGGTTAAATCACACGAAATTCATACGGATGTTTAACATACGTGTACGCACTGTGCCTTCTCGCCCCGGGTGTTGCAAGTGCTGGCGCAGCAATCACCAGACCATTCGCCGCGATAATGGCCAGTTCCGCCGCCATGCATCGAGGGCCCGATCCATGCTGTGTTTCGTCTACGCCAGTCGCCGCAAACCCGACACCTATCTATGGCTGGCCGAGCGCGACGGGTTCGGCGTGTTGCCCGAACCGCTGCGCGGCATGCTGGGCGAATTGCGCTTCGCGCTGGAGCTACAGCTGGACGAAAGGCGCCGCCTGCCGCGCGAGGATGCCATGCAGGTGCTGGCGCATCTGCGCGAACAGGGCTGGCATCTGCAACTGCCACCGGAAAGCGCCCTGACCGGCGCCAACCATCCCGCCTATGGCGCTGCGTTGCGCGAGGCGAGGCAGGACTGAGAGCCTGTCCTGAAAGTCTCCGCGTAACTCGCATCGCCTTGCGATGGCCGCCAAGTGGTGGGGCGCTGGCTCTCGCGTTAACGCGAGGTTACCGTCTGCGTTCATCACGATTCCTATACTGTGACGATGACCCAGCCCAAATCGCGCCGACGCCCTCCGTTCCTGCAGGCCCTCGCCTGGTTCGTTCCCGGATTGATCGCCGTGGCGCTGGCAGGCCTGGTCGCCCACCCGCTGACCCTGATCCCGCTGCTGCTGGCGAATGCGCTGACCATGGCCGCGGTCTGCCACGCGATCGGCTTTGACCCCGAACCCAGCTTCGCGCGCACCGTGCTGCGCCGGGGCGCCGCGCACCTGGTGATGTTCACCGGCTACGCCGTGATCGTATTCGCGCTGGTGGCGTGGCCGATGCTGTCGCTCTCGCAGTCGCACAGCCTGTCCGCCACGCTGGCGCTGGTCGCCACCCTGGTGCTGGCGCTGGCCGTGCTGTGGCGGCCGTGGCCCGCGTTCGGCCTGGTGTTCGTGTGGGACGACGCCTATCCCGCGCGACACGACGGCTCGTGGATCTTCACCGCCACCCTGCGCAGCCTGATGTTCGGCCGTCACCTGGCTCGCGAGGAACGCTTCTTCAGCCACTTCCTGCCCGCGGCGCTGGCCCTGCTGGTGCTCACCTGGGGCGCGATCGCGCTGAGCGGCCTGTACGGCATGCTGCCCTCGGAAATCCGCACCGCCGCGTTGGTACTTTACGGCGTACTGTTGTTGCCGCTGGGCTGCCTGATCGTGGCCAACCGCACGCTGCGCACCCTGCTGTGCGCCCAGCATGACCGCCACCATCGCCAGCGCGCCGGACTGGCCGATGTGCCAGCCACCGCCAAACCCGCCGCAGCGATCGCCGCGGCGCCGCTGAGCGAACAGGAACGCATCGCGGGCACGCCGGAACAGGCCGCCGCCCTGCTGGCCGCCACCCGTGACGGCGACATCGAGCGCGCCCTGGCGCTGGTCGAGGCCGGCGCAGATCCGGCCACCGCGCCGCCCGCCGGCGACCGCG
>DATEKS010000179.1:0-13796 GCA_035277325.1 Rhodanobacter sp. | reverse complement strand
TGGACGCGCGCCATGCCGGGCCAGCCACGCGCCAGCGTCTTGCGCCTCGCGCCGGCCGTGCTCGCTCAGCGGCCGCTGGCGATCGTCGCCGCCACCCTCGGCGGGCAGGGCTTCGGCGTGGCGCAGCAGGATCAGTTCGTGCATGAAGGGCTCCGGTGGGGTGGGGCGCGCGCTCAGGCGGCCTGGCGCTTGATCCAGCGCAGCAGCGGCTTCCAGTCCTGCTGGTGGCTGCGCACCTGCTCGGACTGGTAATCGAAGATGCCCTTGCCCAGCGCGGCGAGCAGCACGTAGGCCTGGCTGTCACGCAACTGGGCGACGACGGGAAAGGGCGCCGCGGCGGCGAGCTGCTCCACCGCATCCTGGCTGGCATGGGTCCAGGGCTTGAGCCGGTTCGCCACCAGCGCGACTGGCAGCTTGCCGCTCTTGATGCGCCGGATCGCCTGCAGTTCGCCAAGGAAGTGCAGCGTGGCATCGAGGTCGAAGCTGGACGGCAGCACCGGCACCAGCAGCACGTCGGCCTGCTCGATGAAGGGTTCGAGCTCGCGCTCGCCCGAGCCGGCCGCGGTGTCGATCAGCAGCTGCTGCGTGTCCGGCGGTACGCGATGCAGCGCCTTGCGGCCGCCTTCCAGCCCCAGCACGCCGGGCACGTGGTCGGGTCGGCGCGTGGCCCAGCGGTAGCTGGAGCCCTGGTGATCGGCGTCCACGATGGCGGTGTGCTGCCCGGCCTGGGCCCAGTGCGACGCCAGCTGCGTCGCCAGCGTGCTCTTGCCGCATCCCCCCTTGCTGCTCGCCACCAGCGTCGTGACCATGGGTAGCCCTTGTCGCGAAAGGTGGGCCAAGCCTAACCGTTGCGGCCTCTCATGGGGAGTGTGCCGGGGCCGGGGTGGTCTGCCCGGCGTCCGGCACCGGCGGCTGCCAGCTGCCGGGTGCGGTGGTCGAGACGCCGCTGGCGCGAAGCACGGCGGTCAGCTGGCTCATCTCGGTGCCGCCCTGCTTCGCGGCCGCCAGCAGCTGCTGCGCCAGCGTGGGATCGTCCTGCGCACGCAGCGCCAGCCGCGAGTAGTTCTGCACCTGCCAGATCAGGTCGCGGCGCTGCTGCTGCGCCTCCGCCTGCACGGCCGCATCGCCGAGCACCTCGCGCAGGTGCAGGCCCAGCGAGCGCGCCAGCGGGCTGGAGCCCCATTCGAGCAGCTTGCCGAGCTTGAGGCAGTCGGCCTTGATCGCGGCGTCGTCGCCCGCGTTCTCACACAGCTTGGCCACCACCGGCAGTGCGGGCCGCGGTTGCATGCGGGCGTTGCCCTGCACGATCAGCGCCTGCACGCCGATGGGTCCGCCCACGCCCTGCGTGGCCGGCGGCGGAGGCAGCGCGTCCACCACGCCGGCCAGCGCCGCGAGGCTGCTGCCGGTGTAGTCGTCGTAGAGCTTGGCAGCGGCGGCCCTGGCCAGGTCCTCGCGCGCGGCGTCGGATTTCATGTCGCGGGTGTCGAGGCCCAGCTTGAGCAGCCACACCGCGGCGTTGTCGGGCGCCTGCTCCACCAGCTTGCGCAGTGCACTGGCGTTCGGGCAGGCGTCGGCCTTCGTGTCACAGTCGGCGAGGCGCACCCACTGCACGGCGGGGCCGGCATCGCTGGTCGCGGCGGCACGGTTGATCAGCGCGTGGAAGCTGTTGGTCTTCGGCTGCTTCGGCAGCGGGCGGGCCAGCAGCGCCGCGCCCAGCAGCGGCTCTGCCGTGGCGCGCAGCGCCAGCACGCTGACCAGGTCATGCTGGAACGCCTGCAGCGCCTGTTCGCGCGCGTTGTCGCCGGCCGCCGGCGGTGCATCCGCAGCCGTTTGCTTCACGGCCGCCGCCGCAGGGGCGGCGAGCAGCGACAGGGCGCCGGCAAGGGCGAGGCAGTGCCATCCACGCATGGGGTGCTCCAGCGATCACAGGGCCGCCAGCTTAGCGGCCGTGCGTTGAGGATGCTCTGAACGGTTTCTGAGCCGGCGGATGCGATGGCGGGTCCGTCGGTGGGCGGATTGCTAGGATGATCGCTGGACTTGCCAGGGCATCGCCTGGTCCGCGCGCCCGGCGCGCTCCACCACAGGGGCGGAGAATTGCCGTGAATCATTTTTCGAGTTTTGCCGATGGCGCGCCCTGGTTCGCCGGCTGGGGCACGCTGGCGCTGATCAACGCAGGCCTGGCGCAGGGCAAGAACCGCAGCGGCCTGCTGTGGTTCTTGCTGTCCCTGCTGTTCGGCCCGCTGGCGACGCTGGTTCTGGTGCTGCTGCCGAAGGAACGCGCGAAGATGTTCTGAGGGGCAGGGACGAAAACTGCTGGCCCGAGGCGAACCTAGGCACCCGCAGAGCGCGCTTGCTTCAAGTCACGCTTCGGTGATCCGTACCATGCCTAATTGAAGCTTTTGGCTATTCGTGGCTATTCGCCAAAAGCTTCGCGCATGAATTCCGGCTGGGCCAGCGCGGCCTTGTGGATCTCGGCGTTGTAGTAGCGCGTGGGGAAGCCCTTGCTGATCGCGCCGCGCTCGCGGAAGCCGCTGAGGTCGCCGCCCTTGCGCGCCATGGTGCAGCTCCACCAGCCGGTGGGGTAGCAGGGCTGCGGGAAGGGCAGGGTCTTCACCGCGCTGAAGCCGGCGGTGCGCATCGCCGCACGCATCGACTTGATCAGTTCGATGTGGGCCAGCGGCGATTCGCTCTGCTGCACCAGCAGGCCGCCATGGCGCAGCGCCTTGAAGCAGCTGGCGTAGAACGCGGCGTTGAACAGGCCTTCGGCGGGGCCCACCGGGTCGGTGGAATCCACGATCACCAGGTCGATCGACTCCGGCTCGGCCTCGGCCATGTACTTGATGCCGTCGATGAACAGCAGCTCGGCACGCGGGTCGTTGTTGGACTCGCACAGCTCGGGGAAATACTGCTCGGCGAGGCGCGTCACGCGCTCGTCGATCTCCACCTGGGTGGCCTTCTCCACTTCCTCGTGCTTGAGCACTTCGCGCAGCGTGCCGCAGTCGCCGCCGCCGATGATCACCACGCGCTTCGCACGCGCATGCGTGAACAGCGCAGGGTGGGTCATCATCTCGTGGTAGAGGAAGTTGTCGCGCGTGGTCAGCATCACGCAACCGTCGATCACCATCAGCTTGCCCCAGTCGGTGGTCTGGTGGATCTCGATGGTCTGGAACGGGGTCTTCTCCGCATGCAGCAGTTGCTCGGTACGGAAGCCGATGGAGGAGCCGGAGGCCTGGTGGGCCTCGGTGAACCAGCTGATCTGCTGCGACATGGGTGTTCCTGGGGCATTCGAACGGGATGTTTGGCCGCCCATTGTAGCCGAGCCGTAGCGGATGGGCTGTTACAATGCCGCTTCCGGTGCGCGACGCGCCCCGGCTGGCGCGATCGGCCCCGCGGCGTGCGAGGCTTCCGGCCCATCGTGCTTATCTGCGTCAAGGCTCGCCGCTGCGACGACATGCATTCCGTTTGCACAAGGAGACTCCTCATGTCGAAGCCCTGGACCGTGGCCGATGCCCGCCACACCTATGCCGTGGCCCACTGGGGCGACGGCTACGTGGACGTCGGCGAGGCCGGCGAGATCGCGATACTCCCGCACGGCGCGCGCGGCCCGGCGCTGTCGCTGCCGGCCATCGTCGAGCGCGCCCGCGCCGAAGGTCTGCGCCTGCCGCTGCTGGTGCGCTTCCCGGACATCCTCGCCGACCGTCTCGCGCGGCTGCAGGCCGCGTTCGCCAAGGCCATCGGCGAGTGGCACTACGCGGCCGGCTACACGGCCATCTACCCGATCAAGGTGAACCAGCAGCGTGGCGTGGCCGGCGAGCTGGTGGCCGCGGGCGCGGAAGGCTTCGGCCTGGAAGCCGGCTCGAAACCGGAACTGATGGCGGTGCTGGCGATGGCGCGGCCCGGCTCCATCGTGATCTGCAACGGCTACAAGGACCGCGAGTACATCCGCCTCGCGCTGATCGGCCTGAAGCTCGGCCTGCGCGTGCACATCGTGATCGAGAAGCTCTCCGAGCTGGACCACGTGTTCGCCGAGGCGAAGGCGCTGGGCGTGGAGCCGCTGCTCGGCGTGCGCGTGCGCCTCGCCTCGATCGGCGCCGGCAAGTGGCAGAACACCGGCGGCGACAAGGGCAAGTTCGGACTGTCGCCCGCGCAGGTGCTCACCCTGATCGAGCGGCTGGACCGGGCCGGCCTCAAGCACACGCTGAAGCTGCAGCATTTCCACATGGGCTCGCAGATCTCCAACGTGCGCGACATCGCCAACGGCATGCGCGAGGCCACGCGCTATTTCGTCGAGCTCACCCGCATGGGCGTGCCGCTGGAGATCGTCGACGTGGGCGGCGGCCTGGGCGTGGACTACGAAGGCTCGCGCTCGCGCAGCCACAACTCCATCAACTACTCGATCGAGCAGTACGCCGCCACCATCGTGCAGTCGCTGGCCGAGGCGGTGGAGGCGGAAGGCCTGAAGGCGCCGCACATCCTCACCGAGGCGGGCCGGGCGATGACCGCCCACCACGCCGTGCTGGTGGTCAACGTGAGCGAAGTGGAGGAGGTGCCGGCCGGTACGATCCCGCCGCCGTCGAAGGACGAGCCCGCGGTATTGCGCCGCCTGCGCGAGGTGCATGGCGAGCTCGACCAGCGCCCCGCGCTGGAGCTGTTCCACGAGGCCCAGCACCACCTGAGCGAAGGCCAGGCACTGTACGCGCTGGGCCAGCTGGCGCTGGCCGACCGCGCGCGGCTGGACGAGATGTACTACGCCATCGCGAACGCGGTGCGCGCGCGCCTGCTGCCCGGCGAGCGCTCGCACCGCGCCGCGCTGGACGAGCTGGACGAGAAGCTGGTGGACAAATACTTCGTCAACTTCTCGGTGTTCGAGTCGGTGCCCGACATCTGGGCGATCGACCAGATCTTTCCGATCGCGCCGATCGCGCGCCTCGACGAGCAGCCCGCGCGGCGCGGCGTGATCGTCGACCTCACCTGCGACTCGGACGGCCGCATCGACGATTACGTCGACGCTGAAGGCGTGGACGTGAGCCTGCCGCTGCACGCGCTGCGGGACGGCGAGAGCTACCGGCTCGGCATCTTCATGGTCGGCGCCTACCAGGAGACGCTGGGCGACATCCACAACCTGTTCGGCGACACCGACGCGGTGAACGTGCGCGTCGCCGGCGATGGCTACGTGTTCGCACACAAGCGCCGCGGCGACACCACCGACCTGATGCTGGACTACGTGGGCTACGACCTCGCCGCGCTGCGCGTCAGCTATCGCGAGCGCATCGCCGCCGCGGGCCTCGCGGGCGAGGCGGAGGAGTCCCTGTACCGGGCGCTGGACGGCGGCCTGACCGCCTACACCTACCTCGCCGAGGAAGGTTGACCCGCAGCGCCTGCCCTGGTTGTAGGTCGGGTTTCAGCCCGACTTGCCAGGAGCATGTCGGGATGAATCCCGACCCACGGCACCACGCCGGTGTGTCTTGCACCAACGGGCTGATGGTGCCGTCACATCCGCTGCCTACAATGGGCCTCCCCCTCACGGAGTACCTTCATGGGCAGTCTCGACGGCAAGGTGGCCCTGATCACCGGCGCGGCCAGCGGCATCGGCAAGGCGATCGCGGAGCTGTACGCGAAGCAGGGCGCGAAAGTCGCGATCTGCGACATCAACCAGCAGGCGGCCGACGCGGCGGCCGCCGAGATCAACGCCGCAGGCGGCCAGGCCATCGGCATCGCGATGGACGTCACCGACGAGGCTGCGGTGGATGCGGGCACCGACAAGGTGGTCGCCAGCTTCGGCGCGCTGGACATCCTGATCTCCAACGCCGGCGTGCAGATCATCAACCCGATCGACCAGTTCAGCTACGCCGACTGGAAGAAGATGCTGGCGATCCATCTCGACGGCGGCTTCCTCACCACCCGCGCCGCGCTGCGCCACATGTACAAGGGCGACCGCGGTGGCATCGTGATCTACATGGGCTCGGTGCATTCGCACGAAGCCTCCAAGCTCAAGGCGCCCTACGTGGCGGCCAAGCACGGCCTGCTGGGCCTGGCGCGCACGCTGGCGAAGGAAGGCGCTGCGCACAACGTGCGCTCGCACGTGATCTGCCCCGGCTTTGTGCGCACGCCGCTGGTGGAAAAGCAGATCCCGGAGCAGGCCAAGGAGCTGGGCATCAGCGAGGCCGACGTGATCAGGAACGTGATGCTGAAGGACACCGTGGACGGCGTGTTCACCACCGTCGACGACATCGCGCAGACCGCGCTGTATCTCGCCACCTTCCCCTCCGCCGCGCTGACCGGACAAAGCTTCGTGGTCAGCCACGGCTGGTACATGCAGTAAGCCCATGGTTGCCGAGACTTCTCAACCGCTTGCCGCGCAGGTGGCGCGCGACTACGAAGGCGTGGTCCTGGTGCTGCAGGGCGGCGGCGCGCTGGGCGCCTACCAGGCCGGCGTGGTCGAGGCGCTGGAGGAAGTGCAGCTGCGTCCCGACTGGATTGCCGGCATCTCGATCGGCGCCCTGAACGCGGCGATCATCGCGGGCAATCCGCCGGAGCGCCGTGTCGAGCGCCTGCGCGCGTTCTGGGACACGATCTGCCGCGCATCGCCATGGCCGCCGGTCGCCTTGCCCGCGGCGTTCGATGCGCGCCACTGGCCGCTGGTGATGCAGAACGGGCTCAGCGGCCTGGCCGCGTGGCGCGCCCTGATCCAGGGCCAGCCCGGCTTTTTCCACCCGCGTCTGCCGCCGCCATTCCTGCAGGCGCAGGCTACGCCCGCCACCGCGAGCTGGTACGACACCACGCCCTTGCGCGGCACGCTGGAGCGCCTGGTCGACTTCGACCGCCTCAACGATGCGAGCGCGATGCGCGTGTCGGTGGGCGCGGTGAACGTGAGGAGCGGCAATTTCGTCTATTTCGACAACACGAAGCAGCGCCTGAGCCCCGAGCACTTCATGGCTTCCGGCGCGCTGCCGCCGGGCTTCCCCGCGGTGGAGATCGACGGCGAGTACTACTGGGACGGCGGCGTGGTTTCCAATACGCCGCTCTACCGCGTGCTCACCGAGCAGCCGCAGCGCGACATGCTGGTGTTCCAGGTCGACCTGTGGAGCGCGCAGGGCGAGTTGCCGCTCGACATGCCTGGCGTGGCCGAGCGCAGCAAGGAGATCCAGTACTCCAGCCGCACCCGGCTGATGACCGAGTACATGCACGAGAGCCGCCGGCGCCAGCGCCTGCTGCAGGACGTGCTGGCGCTGGTGCCGCCCGAGCGCCGCGCCGACCCGGCGTATCGCCGGGCCGAATGCGAGGCGAACGGCGCGCTGGTCAACCTGATCCACCTGATCTACCGCGACAAGCCCTACGAGGGCCACTACAAGGACTACGAGTTCAGCGCCGCCAGCATGCACGGCCACTGGCGCAGCGGCCTCGCCGACATGCGCCACACGCTGGCGCATCCGCGATGGCTGGCCGCGCCGTCGGCGGAGCAGCCGTTCGTGACCCACGACGTGCACCGGGAGTAAGAGCGACGGTTTCCGTTCGCCCGGCTTCAGCCCCGGTAGGGCCCGCCGGTCTCGCCCCAGCCCCAGGCAGGCATCGGCGCCTGTTCGTCGGGTAGTTGTTCGAGCTGCGAGTTCAGCACAGCCAGTCGCGTGCCCCATTCCACGTAGCCGGCAAAGGCAGAGCGGAATTCCGGGTCGTCGGGCAGGCCGGCTGCATCGGCGCACTCCAGCAGCAGCGCCATCCAGCGCGCGCGCTGCGCTTCGTTCAAATGCCGCCCCACGTGCTTCGCCAGCATGGCGCGGTGGCCGCCGCATTGCTGGCTGTAGTGGGCCGGGCCGCCGAATACCTCGGCGAGGAACAGCGCGACAAAGTGGGGATGGCGGGCATCCATGTGCGCGAACAGGGGCGCCAGCAGCGGATCGTCCGGCACGCGCCGGTAGAAGACCTCGGTAAGGCGCTCGAACGCGGGCAGACCGCCGGCCCATGCGTAGACGCTGGGAACACCATCGTCGCTCATGGCGTTTTCCCGCCTTGCACCGTCGTTGTCCGGTAGTGGCGCATTTCCTCGATCATGTCCACGTAGGGCTTGATCGCGGCGAAGAAGCTGCGGAACTCCGCGCTGCCGCGGAAGCCCTGCATGTGGCCTTCCACCGAGTCCCATTCGATGCGCAGGATGTAGCTGCCCGCCTCGTCGAGGCAGCAGGCCAGCTCGTAGCCCAGGCAGTGCGTGGAGGCATCCAGGCTGCGTGCGGCTTCGACGTAGTCCTGTTCGAACCGGGCCGCCTGTGCCGGCGGAATCTTGTAGCGGATGTACTCGACGATCATGCTCGGCCCTCGTGGAGGCGTCGGGGTGGCTTCCCGATTCTGCCTTCGCCGCCGCGCGGAAAGATACGCACCGGAAAGTTACCTGCCTTGCCATGAGTCGCCGCATGAACCCTTCCCAGCGCAAGACCTTCGCCTGTCCCGTCGACGTGACGCTGAGCCTGATCCACGGCAAGTGGAAGCCGATGATCCTGTGGTTGCTGTCGACACGGCAGCGACGCTTCAGCGACTTCCAGGCCGCCATGCCGCAGGTGGCGCACAAGGTGCTCAGCCAGCAGCTGCGGCAACTGGAGGCGGATGGGTTGATTTGCCGCGAGACGCGCGATGCGCGCGGGCAGCGCATGGATTACCGGCTGACCGAGTTCGGCCGCAGCCTGAGGCCGGCACTGAATGCGCTGGCGAGCTGGGGCAAGACCCACCATCGCGCCTTGGGCATGGAGTACGGCGGTTCCGGCGGAGTGGGTTGATCGGCCAGTGCGCGATCGCCTCAGCCGCGATGCACCTGCAGGCCGGCCGCCGACTGGCTCACCGGCATGATTTCCAGGCGCGTGATGTCGAGGTGCGGCGGCAGGTTGGCGATCCACCAGATCGTCTCTGCGATGTCGCCGGCAGTGATCGGGTGGGCGCCGGCGTAGAGCTGGTCGGAGGCGGCCTGGTCGCCGCCGGTGCGCACCAGGGTGAACTCGGTCTCGGCCATGCCGGGCTCGATCGAGGTGACGCGCACGCCGGTGCCGTGCAGGTCCACGCGCAGGTTCTGCGAGAACTGGCTGACGAAGGCCTTGGTGCCACCGTAGACGTTGCCGCCACGGTAGGGGTAGCTGCCCGCGATCGAGCTGATGTTGACGATCGCGCCGCGGCGCTCGATCAGCCTCGGCAGCAGCGCATGCGTCATCGTCGCCAGCGCGGTGACGTTGGTGTCGATCATCTGCCGCCACTGCGCGAGGTCGGCCTGCTGCGCCGGTGCGGTGCCCAGCGCGAGGCCCGCGTTGTTCACCAGCAGGTCGATGCCGGCGAAGTCCGCAGGCAGGCCGGCGACAGCGGTGCGCAGCGCGGCTTCGTCGCGGATGTCGAAGGCGATGGCGTGCACCTTGTCGGCGCCGTGCCGGTCCACCAGTTGCTGC
This sequence comes from Rhodanobacter sp., assembly GCA_035277325.1. GTDB lineage: Bacteria > Pseudomonadota > Gammaproteobacteria > Xanthomonadales > Rhodanobacteraceae > Rhodanobacter_A. The sequence goes on along the minus strand of DATEKS010000179.1, from coordinate 4,377 downwards.
AGGCGTTCGGCGCGGCGGCCGCTGGCGACCACGCGCCAGCCGCCGGCCACGAAGCGCTCCACGGTGGCGGCGCCGAAGCCGGCGGTGGCGCCGGTGACCCAGGCGATCTTGCTGCTCATGGCGGGCCTACTTGCCTTCCTTCAGCGCGATCGAGTTGATCCCGGCGCTGGTGAGGCGCTGCTTGGTCGCCTCGAGGGCGCTGGCGGTGGGGAACGGCCCCAGCCGCACGCGGTGGAAGGTCTGGCCGTTGACGCTGACGGACTGCACGTTCGCCACGAAGCCTTGCATGGCGAGCTTCGCCTTCATGGTTTCCGCATCGGCGGGATTGGGGAAGGCGCCTACCTGCAGCAGATAGCCGCTGCCGGCCGCGGGCTTCGGCACGGCGGCGGCAGGCGCGGCTACCACGTTCTGGGTGGCCACTGGCGCATTGCCGGGCGCCGCGGGTGCCACCGGCGCGGGCGCGGTGCTCGTGGGCGTGCTCGCGGCAGCCTGCTGTTTCTGCTCGGCCTTGGCCTGCGCGCTGATCTCGGCATCCGGGATGCGCACTTCCTTTTCCGACAGCACCGAGTAGAAGTCGAACTGCGGTTTCTTCGGCGCACTTTCGGCGTTGCCGGGCGCCACTGCGCCGGTTTCGCTGGGCGTCTCGGCGGTGGCCTGCGGGTTGGCCTGCGGGCCGGTTTTCGCCGTCATCGGCATCAGCGAGTGGCGCATCAGCACCACCACCGCCACCGCGCCGATCAGCACGCCGACGAGGATCGCGGCCCAGGCCGGAAACCCGCCGCTCTTGTTGCGTACCGCTTGTCGGCCCTTGCCTTTGCGTGCTGCCATCACATGCTCTCCGGGGCGCCCAGGCCCAGCAGGTCAAGACCGTTGCGTAGCACCTGCCGGGTGGCCACCACGAGGGCGAGGCGGGCGTCGCGCAGGTCCTTGTCGTCGACCAGGAACTGGTGCGAGTTGTAGTAGGTGTGGAACGCGTTCGCCAGCTCGCGCAGCCAGACGGCGAGCAGGTGCGGCTCCAGGTTCGTCGCCGCGGCTTCCACCACCTCTGGGTAGCGCGACAGCTCGGTGAGCAGGGCCTGCTCGTGCTCATTGTCCAGGCGCGCGAGTTGCTTGAGCCCATTGTCCTGATCGAACGTGAACCCTTTCTCGCCGGCCTGGCGCAACACCGAGCACACGCGGGCGTGGGCGTACTGGATGTAATACACCGGGTTGTCGTTGGTCTGTGAGCGGGCCAGGTCGATGTCGAACACCAGCTGCGAGTCGCCCTTGCGCGAGATCAGGAAGTAGCGCGTGGCGTCGCGGCCCACCTCGTCGATCAGGTCGCGCAGGGTGACGTAGCTGCCGGCGCGCTTGGAGATCTTCACCTCCTCGCCGCCGCGCATCACGGTGACCATCTGGTGCAGCACGTAGTCGGGATAACCCTTGGGAATGCCGCAGTCGAGCGCCTGCAGGCCGGCCTTCACGCGGGCCAGCGAACCGTGGTGGTCGGAGCCCAGCTCGGTGATCGCCTTCTCGTAGCCGCGCTGCCACTTGCTGAGGTGGTAGGCCACGTCCGGCACGAAGTAGGTGTAGGTGCCGTCGGACTTGCGCATCACGCGGTCCTTGTCGTCGCCGAAGTCGGTGGTGCGCAGCCACAGCGCGCCGCCTTCCTCGTAGGTGTGGCCGTGGGCGACCAACTCGCGCACGGTCTCCTCCACCTTGCCGTCGGCGTACAGCGACGACTCCAGGAAGTACACGTCGAAGGCCACGCCGAAGGCCTTGAGGTCCAGGTCCTGCTCGCGGCGCAGGGCCGCCACGGCGAACGCGCGGATCGCGTCGAGGTTTTCCGCGTCCTTCGCGCCGGTGACGGTGTGGCCTTCCACGGTGACGCTGTCGCCGGCGAGGTAGGCCTTGGCCACGTCGGCGATGTAGTCGCCGCGGTAGCCGTCCTCTGGCCAGCCGGCGTCGCCGGGGGCGAGGCCGCGCGCGCGCGCCTGCACCGAGATGCCGAGGTTGGCGATCTGCACGCCGGCGTCGTTGTAGTAGAACTCGCGCTTCACGTTCCAGCCGCTGGCTTCCAGCAGGCGGCTCAGGCAGTCGCCGATCGCCGCGCCGCGGCCGTGGCCCACGTGCAGTGGGCCGGTGGGGTTGGCCGAGACGAATTCCACGCCCACGGTGCGGCCGGCGCCCATGGCGTTGTGGCCATAGCGCGCGCCCTGTTCGAGGATGCGGTGCACCTGCGACCGGCTGGCGTCGGCGGCGAGGAAGAAGTTGATGAAACCGGGGCCGGCGATCTCCACCTTCGCCAGCAGCTCGTTCGCGGGCAGTGCGGCGACCAGCTTTTCAGCCAGCTCGCGTGGCTTTGCTCGCGCCGGTTTCGCCAGCAGCATCGCGGCGTTGCAGGCGAAATCGCCGTGCTCGCGGCTGCGCGTGCGCTCGATCACGAAGCCTGGCACCGCCAGTTCGGCGGGCAGGCTGCCCTGGGTTTGCAGCGCGTGGATGGCTTCGAGGACGAGTTCGTGCAGCTGGGCTTTCACGGGCGCGGCAGTTCCGGGATGGAACCGGCAATCCTAGCAGACCGGCCGAGCCGGACGGCCGCAATGACGGCATGGGAGCGGGCATGCTGCGGCGCGTCGCACCGCCTGTGGATAAGTCTGTGGGGAAAGCATCGCCCAGCATGACGGGCGAGGCGCCGGATCCGCGGTCACACCACCATCATTGGAAAAAATACTTACAAATCATATGCATTCTATGCATGCTTGAAGTTGTGGATGTGCTGAGGGGCGCAAGTGCCGGTGGCAGGCTTTTGTGCATAAGTAACGGCCCTCCGGCGGCCATGGTTGCGGCGTTGGGGCGTCATCACCCTGTCATGCGGCAGCGCCACACTGGCTGCGTGCCGGTGGTGACTCCCCTCCCCTTGGCACCCGGAGACGCCGCTCTCTCCGCTCCCCCGAATCGGCATCCGCGGCGCGGCTCATCCCGCGCCGCTTTTTTGTGCGTTCGCCCATGAACGCGAAGATCAAACGGGCGGCCATCCATGGCCGCACTCTTCGAAGAAGAGCCGCAAAAAATCGCTTCCGACGACTGTTTTCCTGCGGCTGGTTTCAGATCAGGCCGCGCGCGGCCATCGACACCGGCTCGCCGTGGCCGATCACCAGGTGGTCGAGTACGCGCACACCGACCAGTTGCAGCGCCTCGCGGAGTTCGCGGGTGATCGCGCGGTCGGCGGCGCTGGGCTCGGCCACGCCCGATGGGTGGTTGTGAGCGAAGATCACCGCGCAGGCGTTGTGCTGCAGGCAGGCGCGCACCACCTCGCGCGGATACACACTGGCGCCGTCCACGGTGCCGCGGAACAGCTCCTCGAAGGCCAGCACGCGATGGCGGTTGTCCATCCACAGGCAACCGAACACTTCGTAGGGCAGATGGCGCAGCCGGGCGCTGAGGTAGCTGCCGCTGTCGCGCGGATTGCCCAACGCGGGGGCCTCGCGCAACTGCTCGGCGAGGCTGCGCCGGGCCAGTTCCAGGGCGGCGGCGATGCGGGCGCGCTTGGCCGGGCCGAGGCCCGCCGCGCGTACCGACTGGTCGGGCCGGCCGAGCAGGGCACCGAGGCTGCCCGCGTTCACCAGCAGCTCGCGGCCGAGCGCGATCGCGTCCTTGCCGCGCACGCCACTGCCCAGCAGCACGGCCAGCAGCTCCGCGTCGGACAGCGCGCCGCTGCCACGAGCCAGCAGCTTTTCGCGGGGGCGTTCGCCTTCGGGCCAGTCGCGGATGCTCATGCTCTCCAGCGTGCCGGCGGGGATGCGATGCGGGCAGCAGTCGTGCGGCACGATTCCGGTAAGCTAACCATCTGCCCGCACGTCAGGCCCTGCCTACATGAGTCTCGCCCAACGCCGCATCCTGCTGGGAGTGTCCGGCGGCATCGCCGCCTACAAGTCCTGCGAACTGGTTCGCCGCCTGCGCGAGCAGGGCGCCGAGGTGCGTGTGGTGATGACCGCTGGCGCGGAGCACTTCGTGGGCGCGGCCACCTTCCAGGCGTTGTCCGGCCAGCCGGTGCGCACGTCGCTGTGGGACGAAAGCGCCGAGGCGGCGATGGGCCACATCGAGCTGGCGCGCTGGGCCGAACGCATCCTGATCGCGCCGGCCAGCGCGGACCTCCTCGCGAAGCTGGCCCACGGCCATGCCGGCGACCTGCTCACCACGCTGTGCCTCGCCAGCGCCGCGCCGCTGTCCGTGGCGCCGGCAATGAACCAGCAGATGTGGGCGCACCCGGTGGTGCAGGCGAACGTAGCCCTGCTGCGCCAGCGCGGCGTGCAGGTGCTGGGCCCGGCTGCGGGCGAACAGGCCTGCGGCGACGTGGGTTCGGGCCGCATGCTGGAGCCGCACGAACTGCGCGACACG
>DATEKS010000178.1:0-51133 GCA_035277325.1 Rhodanobacter sp. | reverse complement strand
CGCCACGGCAAGGACGTCACCGTGGTGATCGAGCTGCGCGCGCGCTTCGACGAGGAGGCCAACATCCGCCTCGCCACGCGGCTGCAGGAGGCTGGCGTGCAGGTGGTGTACGGCGTGGTGGGCTACAAGACCCACGCCAAGATGATGCTGATCGTGCGCCGCGAGGGCGACACGCTGCGCCGCTACGCCCATCTCTCCACCGGCAACTACCACCAGATCAACAGCCGCACCTATACCGACATCGGCCTGATGACTGCCGATCCGGAGATCGGCGAGGATCTGCACAAGGTGTTCCAGCAGCTCTCCGGCCTGGGCCCGCGCATCGCGCTGAAGCGCCTGCTGCATTCGCCGTTTACGCTCTACGCCGGCGTGATGGAACGCATCGAGCGTGAAACAGAGCTTGCGCGTGCCGGCCGCCCCGCGCGCATCGTGGCCAAGCTCAACGCGCTCAATGAGGCGCATGTGATCGAGGCGCTGTACCGCGCCTCGCAGGCCGGTGTGGAAATCGACCTGATCGTGCGCGGCGCCTGCACGCTGCGCCCCGGCCTGCCCGGCATCTCCGAGCGCATCCGGGTGCGCTCCATCGTCGGCCGCTTCCTGGAGCACAGCCGCGTGTACTGGTTCGGCAACGACGGCGCGCCCGAGATCTACTGCGCCAGCGCCGACTGGATGGAGCGCAACCTGATGCGGCGCATCGAGATCGCCTTTCCGATCCGCGATCCCGAACTGGCCTCGCGGGTGTACGAGGAAACCCTCGCCAATGGCCTCGCCGACAACACCCAGGCCTGGCTGCTGGACGCCGACGGCCGTTACCACCGCGCCACGCCGGGCCGGCACGCACCCTACAGCGCGCAGCAGATGCTGCTGGACAAGCTGTGCCCGTGAGTGCGGCGATGCGGCATGATGTATGTCGCGGCGCACCTCCGCCCCGACCAGGAATCCGCGCTTGAGCCAGGCCGACCAGACCCCGATCCGCGACGGCGAGCTGCTCGCTGCGGTGGACATGGGCTCGAACAGCTTCCACCTGATCGTGGCGCGCATGGAACACGGCGAACCGCGGGTGATCGACCGCCTGCGCGACAGCGTACGCATTGCCGCCGGCCTGCGCAGCGACGGCTCGCTGGACACCGACCGCCGCGCCCGCGCGCTGGATTGCCTCGCCCGCTTCGGCCAGCGCATCGCCGGCCTGCCCTCGCAGCGGGTGCGCGCGGTGGCCACCAACACGGTGCGCCGGCTGGCAGCACCGCAGGCTTTCCTCGGCGCCGCCGAGGCCGCGCTAGGCCACCCGATCGAGGTGGTCTCTGGTCGCGAGGAGGGCCGCCTGATCTTCCTCGGTGCCGCACACGACCTGCCCGCCTCGCGCGAACCGCGGCTGGTGATGGACGTGGGTGGCGGCAGCACCGAGTTCATCATCGGCCGCGGCCTGGCGCCGCTGCATACCGAGAGCGTGCAAGCTGGCTGCATCGCCTCCACGCTGCGCTTTTTTCCCGGCGGCAAGCTCAACCACAAGCGCTGGCAGCGCGCGCGCGGCGAGATCGGCGTGCTGCTGCAGCAGTTCGCCGAGGACTACCGCGAATCGGGCTGGCAGGACGCCTACGGTTCCTCCGGCAGCGCCAAGGCGATTGGCGCGGTGGTGCAGGCGATGAAGCTCAGCGACGACGGCATCACCCCCGCCGCGCTGGCCGGGTTGCGCGATGCGATCCTGGCGCAGGGCGCGATCGCCGCGCTGAAACTGCCCGGGCTGGTGGAGGAACGCGCGCCGGTGCTCGCCGGCGCGGTGGTGATCTTCGAGGCCGCATTCGAGGCGCTGGGCATCGCGCGCATGCGCGTGTGCGAGAGCTCGATGCGCGAGGGCCTGCTGTGGGACCTGCTCGGCCGCGCAGCCGGCAGCGACCCGCGCACCGGCAGCATCGACGCGCTGGCCAGCCGCTACGGCGTGGACCGTGCCCAGGCGCGACGCGTGGAGTCCACCGCGCTGCAGCTGTTCGACCAGGTGGCCAAGGCCTGGAAGCTGGACGGCGAGGCGCGCGAGTGGCTGTCCTGGGCCGCGCGCGTGCACGAGATCGGCCTCGCCATCGCGCACAGTCAGCACCACCACCACGGCGCCTACATCCTGCGCCACGCCGACCTCGCCGGCTTCTCGCGCCAGGAGCAGCAGTTGCTCGCCGCCGTGGTCGAACTGCACCGGCGCAAGCCGGACAAGGCGGTGATCGCCACGCTGCCGCAGCGCTACCGCCAGCTGGCCCGCTACACCACCGCGCTGCTGCGCCTCGCGGTGCTGTTCCGCCGCGGCCGCCGCGCCGAATCGCTGCCGCCGATGAAGCTCGCCGCCACCCGCCAGCGGCTGCGCCTTGGCTTGCCGGCCGCGTGGCTGGAACAGCACCCGCTCAGCGAAGCCGACCTGCAGCAGGAACAGGCGCCGATGGGCGAACTGGGCCTGGAGCTGGAACTGTCCACGGGTTGATGCGGCACCTGTGCGATTCGTCCGGAATCGCCGCAGCGTGCAGGTAACGGCAGGTTTCAGGCTCTCGCTCCGCCCTCGCGCCACCAGCGGCCATCCATGGCCGCACTCTTCAATGAGAGCTGAACTTCGGGGGCACGCGCTCACGCGTGGCCGCGTATCATGCGCGGATACTTCGGAACGTCCGCTGCCATGCCCAAGCTCAAGCTCGCCCTGCTGCTCCTGTCCGCCGCCCTGCTCGCGCCCGCGCTGCACGCGCAAGACGCCAAGCCGGCGCCCGCCGCGGCGAACCCCGAAGTGGTGCTGCATACCTCGCAGGGCGACATCACGCTGGAGCTGTACCCGGACAAGGCGCCGAAGAGCGTGGCGAACTTCCTGCAATACGTGCGCGACGGCTTCTACGCCGGCACGGTGTTCCACCGCGCGATTCCCGGCTACCTGGTGCAGGGCGGTCTGTACACGCGCGAGCTGCAGCCGCGACGCACGCGCCCGGCGATCCCCAGCGAGGCGGACAACGGCCTGTCCAACCTGCGCGGCACCGTCGCGGTGGCGCGTGGCGCCGACCCGAACTCCGGCACTTCGCAGTTCTTCATCAACCTGGTGGACAACCGCCGGCTGGACTTCGTGGGCAACCAGAGCGGACTCACCTGGGGCTTTGCCGTGTTCGGCAAGGTGGTCAAGGGCATGGACGTGGTGGACAAGATCGCCGCCCTGCCCACCCGCGGCATCGGCCCGTTCGCCGCCGACGTGCCCAACCCGCTGGTGGTGATCGAGAGCGCCCAGGTGGTCGGCGAAGCGGCACCTGCCGCTGCAACCAGCGCACCCGCCCCGGCCGAACCCGCAGCCACCACACCCAAACCGGCGAAGCGCGGTGCGCGCAAGCCTGCGCAGGGCGGCTGATGGGTACGCTGTTCATCTCCGACCTGCACCTGGACGACAGCCGGCCGCAGATCACCGCGCTGTTCGAGCGCTACCTCGCCAACGACGAGGTGCGCCGCGCCGACGCGCTGTACATCCTCGGCGACCTGGTCGAAGCCTGGGTTGGCGACGACGACGACGCGGAACTGCCGCGGCGCATCGCCGCCGCCACCCGCGCCGTGCGCGAGGACGGCGTGCCGGTCTACTTCATGGTCGGCAACCGCGACTTCCTGCTCGGCGAGGATTACGCCCGCCGCGCCGGTTTCGAACTGCTGGAAGACGGCAGCGTGCACGACCTGTACGGCCGCCCCACCCTGCTGATGCACGGCGACGTGCTGTGCACCGACGACGTGGCGTACCAGACGGTGCGCAAGCAGGTGCGCACGCCCGAGTGGAAGGCGCAGATCCTCGCCATGCCGCTGGAAGCGCGCCGCGCCTTCGCCGCGAAGTCGCGTGCGGAAAGCCGCGCCCACACCGGCAGCGCGATGGAAGCCATCATGGACGCCAACGCCGGCGCAGTGGCCGATGCGATGCGCCGGGCCGGCACGACGCGGCTGATCCACGGCCACACCCACCGCCCCGCCATCCACCGCTTCGAACTCGACGGCCAGCCGGCCGAGCGCATTGTGCTGGGCGACTGGTACGAACAGGGTTCGGTGCTGCGCGTGGACGCCGACGGCCTGGAACTGCGCGGCCTGCCGCCGGGTTGATTGCCGCACTTATTTGAAAGTGCGGCCGTGGATGGCCGCCCACTTGATCTTCGCGATCAGGAATGATCGCAATAGTTACCGCCGCACCTTGCTCTTGGACACATACCAGGTGCCCAGCAGGAAATCCCACAGCGGCGAGGTGACGCCGTAGTTCTTGTCGGGGTGATGGTGGTGCACGTGGTGCACCGCCGCCCACTTGCGCGCCAGCGGGTGGTTGAAGCGGCGACGGTGAATGACCAGGTGGCTGAAGCCGTACAGCGCATAACCCAGCGCAATCGCCCCGGAGAGCAGCAGCGCGATCGCCAGCGGCAACACCAGGCTCAGTACCGCCGCGAGCAGCAGCACCACTGCCGGCGGGAAGAAGAACGGCAGCGAGTCGAAACCCAGTGGCTTCTCGTGATGCAGGGTGTGGCCTTCCTCGAACAGCGGCACCGGCCCGTGGAACAGCCAGCGATGGAAGGCGTACTCGATGAAGCTGAAGACGAACAGGCCCATCAGCACCACCAGCGCCGCCTGCAGCGGGCGGCTGTGGTCGACCCAGAATGCCGCGCCCAGCAGGGCGAAACTGACCACGAAATCGGCGGCCTGGCCCACCCAGTAATTCGCGCGGGTGGCCGACATCCGCGCGATGGCCTGCAGCACGCCGTGGCCGCGTGCCTCGCTCGATCCAGTCGACGGGCGCATCGTCTCACCCATGGGCAAGCCTCGGGCGCATCCGGTTTGCTTGGCCTCGATCCAGCGTCATCCCTCACCCCTTCTTCGACCGGGTTCCACGGCAGTTCCATGGCTGCCTTCACGGCGGCATCACCGCCCTCACAAGCTTACCGCGCCCTGCCCGATGGCGGCACGTGGCCGGCTCTGCCGCCTCACGCGGTATTCAGTCGCGCGCGCGGCATCGGCGCGATTATTCCAGCAGTCGCCCGATCCGTGCATCCTGCTCGCGCCACAAGGCATTGATCCAAGCCTGGAAATACTGGCGGAACGCCTCGTCGCCCTCGTAATCGCCACGCAGGCCGGGCTCGATCGGGCGCTGGCGCAGGCTCACCCGTACTTCGCGCAGGCGCCCGGCGATCAGGTCGGACAGGCTGCACGGGCCGCCGGGGTAGACGATGGCAACCTCAAGGATGGCCTGCAGGCCATCGCCCATCGCATCCAGCACGAAGGCCACGCCGCCGGCCCGCGGCCGCAACAGGTGCCGGTACGGCGAGCCCTGCGCGTCGTGCTTGGCCGGGGTGAAGCGCGTGCCTTCCACGAAGTTCATCACCGACACCGGCAACTGGCGGAACTTCGCGCAAGCGCGGCGGGTGGCTTCCCGGTCCTTGCCTTGCAGCTCGGGATGCTTCGCCAGGGTTTCCCGCGAGTAACGCTTCATGAACGGGAAATCCAGCGCCCACCATGCCGGACCCAGCAGCGGCACCCAGATCAGCTGGCTCTTCAGGAAGAAGCGCAGGAACGGGATGCGCCGGTTCAGGATCTTCTGCAGCACCGGGATGTCCACCCAGCTCTGGTGGTTGGCCAGCACCAGGTAGTTGGCGTCGCGGCACAGGCCGTCCAGGCCCTCCACCTGCCAGCGGATGCGCGTGAACAGGTCGAACAGCACGTTGTTGACGCCGATCCAGCTCTCCGCGATCGCCACCAGGCCACGCGAGCAGACACGGCGGAAGCCGGCCAGCGGCAGCAGCAGCTTGGCCAGGGTCAACGCGAACAGCGGCAGCACGTGCAGCAGCACGTTGAGCACGAGCAGCAGCACGACCAGCGGCACGCGGATCAGGCCGGGCAGAGAAGCGAACATCGGGAACCCTGTGGCAAATGTGAGCCCAAGCATAAGGGCCCGAAGCGGCGCCCCGGAATCATCGGGGCGGCGCTGCGACAACTCAGCGCAGCAGCTGGCGCACCTTGAGCAGGGCCGCCACGAAGGCGTCCACTTCCTCGTGCGTGTTGTAGAACGCCAGCGAGGCGCGCAGCGTGGCCGGCACGCCGTAGAACTGCATCAGCGGGTGCGCGCAATGGTGGCCGGAACGCACCGCCACGCCCTCGAGGTCGAGCAGGGTGGCGAGGTCGGTGGCCTGGGCGCCCTCGACCAGGAACGAGATCACCGGTTCCTTCTCCGCCGCCTCGCCGAAGATGCGCAGGCCAGGGATTTCGCGCAGGCGCGCAGTGGCGTGCTCGAGCAAGGCGCGCTCGTGGGCGCGGATCGCCTCGAAGCCCAGCGACCCGACATAGTCGATCGCGGCGGTCACGCCGGCGAAACCGGCGATGTTCGGCGTGCCCGCCTCGAAGCGGTGTGGCGGCTCGGCGAAGGTGGTGCCCGAGAACTTCACCTCGCGGATCATCTCACCGCCGCCGAAGAACGGCGGCATCGCGTCCAGGTGTTCCTTGCGCGCCCACAGCGCGCCGGTGCCGGTGGGCGCCAGCATCTTGTGGCCGGTGAGCGCGTAGAAGTCGCAGCCCAGCGCCTGCACGTCCACCGGGCGATGCGGCATCGCCTGCGAGCCGTCCACGAACAGCGGGATGCCGCGCCGGCGGCACTCCTTCGCCAGTTCGCGCACCGGGTTCACCGTGCCCAGCACGTTGGAGACGTGGCCCACGCAGGCCAGCTTCACCTCGGGCGTGAGCAGCTCGACGAAGCGCTCCACGATCAGCTCGCCGCGTTCGTCGATCGGCGCCGCCTTCACCGTGGCGCCCGCGCGCGCGGCCACGATCTGCCACGGCACGATGTTGGCGTGGTGCTCCATCGTGGTGGTGAGAATCGCGTCGCCCGGCTTGAGCCGCGGCAGCGCGTAGCTGTAGGCCACCAGGTTGGCCGACTGCGTGGTGCCCGAGGTGAGCACCAGTTCGTTGCGCGACGGCGCGTTGATGAAACGCGCCAGCGCGTCGCGCGCGCCCTCGTAGGCAGCGGTGGCCTCCTCGCCGAGCAGGTGCACGGCGCGCGACACGTTGGCGTTGTGCTCGCGGTAGTGGCGATCCACCGCCTCGATCACCTGGCGCGGCTTCTGGCTGGTGTTCGCGTTGTCGAAGTACACCAGCGGCTTGCCATGCACCGTGCGCCCGAGCAGCGGGAAATCCGCGCGGACGCGCCGGATGTCGAAGGTGGCGGGTGTGTTCATCGTCAATGTGATCCGTTTTTCCCGAACTGCGAGAGTAACTTTTCCCTCGTCATCCCAGCGAAAGCTGGGATCCAGTGTCTGTAAATCATTAAGAGCCAAGACACTGGATTCCTGCTTTCGCAGGAACGACGAACATGAAGCATCAGGCTGGCGGCTGTATCGCCAATTGCGCGGCGAGGTGTTCGCGCAAGGCCGCGTTCGGCAGGTCGTCAAGCACCGCGTGGCAGAACGCGGCGGTGAGCAGCGCGCGTGCCTCGTCCTGCGGGATGCCGCGCGAGCGCAGGTAGAACAGCGAACGCTCGTCGAGCTGGCCCACGGTGGCGCCGTGCGCGGCCTTCACCTCGTCGGCGTAGATCTCCAGCTCCGGCTTGGTGTCGATCTCGGCCTGGCCGGACAGCAGCAGGTTCTTGTTGCTGAGGCTGGCGTCGCTGCCGTCGGCGCCGGGCGCCACCAGGATCGCGCCGCGGAACACGCCGCGCCCGCGCTGGTCGGCCACGCCGCGCCAGACGGATTCCGAAGCCGTGTTCAAGGCCTGGTGGCGGATCGCCAGCTGGGTGTCGACGTGCTGGCGCCCGTGCGGCATGAACACGCCGCGCGTGTCGAGGCGCGCACCGTCGCCCGTCAGTTCGGCGCGCAAGTCGTGGCGCGCCAGTGCGCCGCCCAGCTCCAGCACGTGCAGCGTGGCGTGCGCCCGCGCGCCGATGTGCAGCCGGCTGCGCCGGACCAGGCTGCTGCCGGCGGCGGCGTTCTGGAAAAGTGCGTGATGCAGCACGGCGCCTTCGCGCAGGGTGATGTCGCCCACCGTGGTACCCAGGTGCTGCTGTTCGCCGCCGGCGGCGTGGTGCTCAACCAGCGACAGCTCGGCGCCTTCGCCCAGCTCGATCACGTGGCGCAGGTGCCAGGCCAGGTCGGCTTCGGCAGGCGCGCCGAGGAACACCAGGTGCACCGGCGCGGCGATCTTCGCGCCGGCCGCCGCCTTCAGCACCACGCCGTCGCCAGCCAGGGCGGCATTGAGGCGCACGAAGGTATCGCCCTGCTCCGGCTCGTGGCGAGACAGCACAAAACGCAGCGGCTCGGCGTCCTGCTGCAGGGCCTGCGACAAGGGGCGCAGCGTGAGCCCGGCCGGCAACGCGTCCAGCGCGGAGAGATCGGCGCGGAACACGCCGTTGACGAAGACCAGCCGCGGCCCGTCCACGCCCGGCAGAGCGAACGCGGCGGGATCGACCGCGCGCGCTGCCGCCTGCGCGTCGCCGTTGGCGTAGCGGCGCTGGCCCAGCGCGCGCAGGGCGGTGTACTTCCACGCCTCCATGCGCGTGTCGGGCAGGCCGGCGGCGGCGAAGGCATCGAGGTGCTCGCGGCGCAGCGCATCCAGCCAGGCGATGCCGCTGGGCGGCAACGGCGCATCCAGCAGCGACGCGACGAAGGGCACGGGCGCCGGCTGGCTCATGCCGTCGCCCCGGCCGGCTCGCCGTGCTCGCGCACCCAGGCGTAGCCGTGTTCTTCCAGCTTCAGCGCCAGCGTCTTGTCGCCGCTCTCCACGATGCGGCCGCCGGCCAGCACGTGCACGAAGTCGGGTTCGATGTAGTCGAGCAGGCGCTGGTAATGCGTGATGACCAGGAACGAGCGCCCGGGCGAGCGCAGCGCGTTGACGCCCTGCGCCACCTGCTTGAGCGCGTCGATGTCCAGGCCCGAATCGGTCTCGTCGAGGATCGCCAGCTTTGGTTCCAGCAGCGCCATCTGGAAGATCTCGTTGCGCTTCTTCTCGCCGCCCGAGAAACCCTCGTTCACCGCGCGGTGCAGCAGCTCGTCGGAGATCTGCATCACCTTGAGCTTCTCGCGCACCAGCTTGAGGAACTGCATGGAATCCAGTTCCTTCTCGCCGCGCGCCTTGCGCTGGGCGTTGAGCGCGGCGCGCAGAAAATAGGTGTTGTTGACGCCGGGGATTTCGACCGGGTACTGGAACGCGAGGAACACGCCGGCGGCGGCGCGCGCCTCCGGCTCCAGCGCGAGCAGGTCGATGCCGCCGAAGCTCACGCTGCCGGCGGTGACCTCGTAGCCGTCGCGGCCGGAGAGCACGTTGCCCAGCGTGGACTTGCCCGCGCCGTTCGGCCCCATGATGGCGTGCACCTCGCCCGGGTTCACCGTCAACGAGAGGCCCTTGAGGATTTCCTTGCCCTCGACGCGGGCGTGCAGGTTTTCGATCTTCAGCATGGTTGTTCCTGGTTTTGGGCCCCTCTCCTGCCGGGAGAGGGGTTGGGGTGAGGGTTCGGCTGGAACGAAACACTCGCTCCGCCCGTACCCTCATCCGCTCTGCGGGCACCTTCATTCGGCACATCCATGTGCCTCACCTTACGGCGGCTTGCGCCGTGCAAATCGGCATTCCTGCCGATTTGTCTCCCGGAGGGAGAAGGGAAAAGCATCAACCGACGGCGCCTTCCAGCGAGACTTCGAGCAGCTTCTTCGCCTCCACCGCGAACTCCATCGGCAGCTCGCGGAACACCTGCTTGCAGAAGCCGTCGACGATCATCGAGACGGCATCCTCCTCGCCGATGCCGCGCGAGCAGCAGTAGAACATCTGGTCGTCGGAGATCTTCGAGGTGGTGGCCTCGTGCTCGACGATGGCGGTGGGGTTCTTCACTTCCATGTACGGGAAGGTGTGCGCGCCGCACTTCTTGCCGATCAGCAGCGAATCGCACTGGGTGTAGTTGCGTGCACGCTCGGCGCCCTTCTCCACCTTCACCAGGCCGCGGTAGCTGTTGTTGCTCCTGCCGGCGCTGATGCCCTTGGAGACGATCTTCGACTTGGTGTCCTTGCCGATGTGGATCATCTTGGTGCCGGTGTCGGCCTGCTGGAAGTGGTGGGTGAGCGCCACCGAGTGGAACTCGCCCACCGAGCGGTCGCCGCGCAGCACCACGCTGGGGTATTTCCAGGTGATCGCCGAACCGGTTTCCACCTGGGTCCAGCTGATCTTGCTGTCGTCGCCGCGGCAGTCGCCGCGCTTGGTGACCAGGTTGTAGATGCCGCCCACGCCGTTCTCGTCGCCGGGGTACCAGTTCTGTACGGTGGAGTACTTGATCTGCGCCTTCTCCAGCGCCACCAGTTCCACCACCGCGGCGTGCAGCTGGTTCTCGTCGCGCTTGGGCGCGGTGCAGCCTTCGAGGTAGGAGACGTGGGCGCCTTCCTCGGCCACGATCAGGGTACGCTCGAACTGGCCGGTGTTCTGCGCGTTGATGCGGAAATAGGTGCTGAGCTCCATCGGGCAGCGCACGCCCTTGGGGATGAATACGAAGCTGCCGTCGGAGAACACCGCCGAGTTCAGCGCGGCGAAGAAGTTGTCGCCCGGTGGCACCACGCTGCCCAGGTACTTCTGCACCAGCTCGGGGTGCTCGCGGATCGCCTCGCTCATCGAGCAGAAGATCACGCCGGCCTCGGCCAGCTGCTTGCGGAAGGTGGTGCCGACGGACACCGAGTCGAACACCGCGTCCACCGCCACGCCGGCCAGCGCGGCGCGCTCGTGCAGCGGCACGCCCAACTTCTCGTAGGTTTCCAGCAGGGCGGGATCGACCTCGTCCAACGACTTCGGCGCCTTCTTCGGCGCGGCGTAGTAGCTGATCGCCTGGTAGTCGATCGCGTCCATCTTCAGCTTGGCCCAGTCCGGCTGCGGCATGGTCAGCCAGTGGCGGTACGCGGCCAGGCGCCATTCGGTCATCCATTCCGGCTCCCGCTTGATCGCGGAGAGCTGGCGGATCGTCTCCTCGTCCAGGCCCGGCGGCAGGCCGGTCATCTCGATCTCGGTGACGAAGCCGGCGCTGTAGCTGCGCCCCAGGGCCTCGGCGACCCCGGCGTTGTCGCGCAGCGCGGGCGAGGTGCTTTCGATGGTTTCGCTGCTCATGCCGTGGTTCTGCCTTTCAGGGTGCCGGCTTTTTTCAGGGTGCTGATGTCGATCGTCACGTCGGCGCGATGCGGCGGCGGCCGCAACATGTCGGCCAGGCTCACCGCGCGCAGGGCGTGGTCGAGCACGCTGTTGATGCGCTGCCAGCTGCCGCGCACGCCGCATTGCGCCTCGCGCTCGCACTGGCCCTCGGTGACGCCGCATTCGGTCATGCCGATCGGGCCTTCCATCGCCTCGACCACGTCGGCGAGGCTGATCGCCTGCGCGGGCCGCGCCAGCCGGTAGCCGCCGTTGACGCCGCGGAAGGATTCCACCAGGCCGGCATGGCCCAGCGACTTCAGGAGCTTGCTCACCGTGGGGAGTTCCAGATGCGTCTCATCGGCGATCTGCGCGGTGCTCAGCACGTCGTCCGGATGGGCGGCGATGCAGGTCATCACCACCGTGGCGTAATCCGTGAGTCGACTGACGCGAAGCATGGGAGAGGTTCGTGGGGCAGGAGCGCATCTAATCCAGACCAAAATGGTACTGATTGCGAAAGGTCCGGTCAAATGGCCGCTTTGCACCAACAGCAGGCAAGGTTTGCACCAGCCCTGTCCGGTCCGGGCCGGTTTCCGTGAAATTTGGCCGTCCAAACGGCCACGCAGCGCGCTTCCTGCCGCTGGCACGCATTCTGCTGTGCTGCAACACGAGACCATCCGCGGGGGAGCAACGCATGCAGTGGATCACCGCCATCATCAAGCCGTTCAAGCTGGACGAGGTACGCGAGGCGCTGGCCGAAGCCGGCGTGCAGGGCATGACGGTCACCGAGGTCAAGGGCTTCGGTCGCCAGCACGGCCACACCGAGCTGTACCGGGGCGCCGAGTACGTGGTGGATTTCCTGCCCAAGCTCAAGATCGAGATCGCGGTGAGCGACGAGCAACTGGACCGCGCGGTCGAGGCGATCGCCGGCACCGCGCGCACCGGCAAGGTAGGCGACGGCAAGATCTTCGTCAGCGCGCTGGAACAGGTGATCCGCATCCGCACGCAGGAGGTCGACGCCGATGCGCTCTAGTCGACTGCTCGCCGGCGCTGCCGCGCTGGTCTTCCTGCCGCTCACAGCATTCGCCCAGGCCGCGGCCGTGCCGAAGCTCGACAGCGGCGACACCGCGTGGATGCTGACCGCCTCCATGCTGGTGCTGATGATGACGATACCAGGCGCCGCGCTGTTCTACGGCGGCATGGTGCGCGCCAAGAACCTGCTCTCGGTGATGATGCAGTGCTTCGCCATCACCGCCCTGGTCACCGTGCTGTGGATCGTCTACGGCTACTCGCTGGCCTTCAGCACCGAAGGCATGCACGCTGGCATCGTCAACTGGCATTCCTTCATCGGCGGACTGGACCGCGCGATGCTGGCCGGGCTCACGCCCGACTCGCGCTACCAGACCGTGCCGGAAAGCGTGTACGTGATGTTCCAGCTCACCTTCGCCATCATCACGCCGGTGCTGGTCGTGGGCGCCTACGCCGAACGCATGCGCTTCGCCGCCATGCTGTGGTTCAGCGCGCTCTGGTTCACCTTCGTCTACCTGCCGATCGCGCACATGGTGTGGAGCGGCCCGGGTTCCCTGCTCGGCGACCTGGGCGTGCTCGACTTCGCCGGCGGTACCGTGGTGCACATCAACGCCGGCATCGCGGGCCTCGTGGCCTGCCTCGCGGTCGGCAAACGCCGCGGTTGGCCGCACACCCACATGCCGCCGCACAACCTCGGCTATACCGTGATCGGCGCCAGCCTGCTGTGGCTGGGTTGGTTCGGCTTCAACGCAGGCTCGGCTGTGGCCGCCAACGGCAGCGCCGGCATGGCGATGCTGGTGACCCAGATCGCCACCGCGGCCGCCGCGATCGGCTGGACTGCGATGGAATGGTCCGTGCACAAGCGCGCCAGCGTGCTCGGCATCGCTTCGGGCGCGGTGGCCGGCCTGGTCGCGGTGACACCCGCCGCCGGCACCTGCGGCCCCGGCGGCGCACTGCTGATCGGCCTCGTCACCGGCGGCGTGTGCTTCTTCACCGCCACCCGGCTCAAGTACCGGCTGGGCTACGACGACACCCTCGACGTGTTCGGCGTGCACGCCATCGCCGGCATCGTCGGCGCACTGCTCACCGGCCCGTTCGCTGCCGCCAGCTTCGGCGGCTTCGGTCACGTCGCCTCGGCATGGGGCCAGCTGTGGATACAGGCCAAGGGCGTGGGCTTCACGATCGTGTGGAGCGCGTTGCTGAGCACGGCCATCCTCAAGCTGCTCGACCGCACGCTGGGATTGCGCGTGGATGCCGAGCAGGAACAGATGGGCCTGGACCTTTCCGAGCACGAGGAGCGCGCCTACGACCTGCAGCGGTGATCCTCACCGCTTCCGCGAACACGACGAGCCCTACCGGGTTCACCGCCGCCAGCCGGACGAGACACGGGGAACACTGATGCCAAGACCTGCCAGCGCGCTCATTGCGTTCGCCCTGCTCGGCGCCACGGTGGCCCATGCCGACGATGCGCCACCCATCACCGGCAACGTGGTCGTCACGTCGGACTACGTGTTCCGCGGCCTGAGCCAGACCTGGAGCAAGCCGGCGATCCAGGGCGGCGGCGACTACGCCGCCGCCAGCGGCTTCGCCGCCGGATTCTGGGCCTCCAGCATCAGCCGGCGCAGTTTTCCCGGCGCTGTGATGGAGCTGGATGTGTACACGAGCTACGGCCAGTCCTTCGGCCAAGGCTGGTCGTGGCGCGCCGGCCTGTACGGCTACCTCTATCCCGGCGGCAACCTCGACCATGCCAAGCCGCGCCTGTCGTCGCGACCGTTCAACACGCTCGAGGCCAACTTCGCGCTGGGTTGGAAATGGCTTACGCTCAAATACAATCGGGCACTGACGGACTACTTCGGCGCGGATGTCGAGGAGGGCTACACCGGCAGCACAGGCGGCACTAGCTACATGCAGCTCGACGCCGCGCTGCCATTGCGCGGCGCATGGAGCCTCACCCTGCATGCCGGCCACACCCATTACCCCAGCAGCCTGTTTGCACCGCTGCCAAGCGGCGCACGCAAGCCGGACTACAGCGACTACGGCGCGACACTGAAATACCAACTCACGGCACAGTGGACACTGGGCGGCGGCGTGACCCGTGCCACCAACGCCGCCTTCTACCGCCACACCGTCAGCCTGCTGGACCCGGGCGACACCGACGACATCGGCGGTACGCGCGGATTCGTGATGGTGCAAGGCACGTTCTGAGCGAGGTTGCCAGCGGCGCACGCGCAAGGCTCCGACAGGCGGCCCGCCATCCGTTGCGGGAACTCCGGCGAGCAATTCGTTCACGGGCAATCTAAGCTTGTCCATGCCTCACCCTGCCGATCACCTCATGGACAACCGCAACGACCGTGCCGACGCGCGCCTAGCATGGGCGCGCCAGATCCTCGGCGATTCCCGCCTGACTCTCGCGCCGGCCTCCTCCGACGCCAGCTTCCGCAGCTACTGGCGCACCGCGCATGCGGGGCAAAGCTGGATCGTGATGGATTCGCCGCCGGAGCGCGAAGACCCGCGTCCCTGGCTGGCGATCGGCGAGCGCTTGGCCACCGCCGGCCTGCACGTGCCGAAGGTGGCGGCGCAGGACCTGCAGCAGGGTTTCCTGCTGATCGAGGACCTGGGCTCGCGGCTGTATCTCTCCGAGCTGGATGAGGCGAACGCGGACAGGCTCTACGGCGATGCGATGGACGCACTGCTCGCCATGCAGACGCGGGTGGCCTGCGGGGACCTGCCGCCGTTCGACCACACGGTGCTGGTGAACGGCCTGGAGGTGATGCCGAAGTGGTTCCTCGAACGCCACCTCGGCCACACGCCCAGCTGCGAGGAATGGGATGTGCTGGAAGCGGCGTTCGACGTCATCATCCGCAATGCGCTGGCCCAGCCGCGCTGCTTCGTGCACCGCGACTACCATAGCCGCAACCTGCTGGCGGTGGACGAGAACAATCCGGGCATCATCGATTTCCAGGGTGCGCTGCACGGCCCGCTCACCTACGACCTCGCCTCACTGCTGCGCGACGCCTACATCGCGTGGCCGCGCAAGCGCGTCGAGGGCTGGGTGGAGTCCTACCGGCAACGCCTGCGGCATGCCGGCGTGATCGGCAACGACGTCGACACATCGCGCTTCCTGCGCTGGTTCGATCTCACCGGCCTGCACCGCCACGTGCGCGTGCTGGGCCAGTTCTATCGGCTGTGGTACCGCGACGGGAAGCCGGGCTATCTGAAAGACGTGCCGCAGGTGTACCGCTACGTGATCGAAGTTGCCCGCGATTATCCGGAGTTGGCCGACTTTGCAGCCCTGCTCGAGCGCTACGCACACGGGCGTGATCTCACCCAGGTGGCGGCATGAGGCACGCGCTGATCTTCGCCGCGGGGCTGGGCGAGCGCATGCGACCGCTCACCGAGCGCACGCCGAAGCCCTTGCTGTGCGCAGGCGGCAAGCCGCTGATCGTGTGGCACCTGGAGAAGCTCGCCGCGATCGGCGTGAACTACGTAGCGATCAACACCTCGCATCTTGCCGGACAGTTCCCCGAGGCGCTGGGCGACGGCTCGCGCTGGGGTTTGCGTATCCGCTACGTGTACGAAGGCCCGACTCCGCTGGAAACCGGCGGCGGCCTGCTCAACGCGCTGCCCCTGCTGGGGCCGGAGCCGGTGCTGGCAATCAGCGGCGACGTGTGGTGCGACGCCGACCTTGCCGTGCTGCCCGCCGAACCGGCAGCGCACGCACATCTGCTGATGGTGGAAAACCCCGCACATCACCCCACCGGCGATTTCCGGCTGGATGCGCAAGGCCACCTGCACGCTGACGGCACGCCGCGGCTCACCTACAGCGGCATCGGCGTGTTCCGTCGCGAGCTGCTGGATGGCTGGCGCGAAGCAGTAGGCGACACTGCAGGCGTCGAGGCGAAGCCCCCGCGCTTCAAGCTGCGGCCGTTGCTGGAAGCGGCGATGGCAGGTGGCGTGCTGGCAGGTTCGCTGCATCGCGGCCGCTGGACCGACGTGGGCACGCCGGAGCGGCTGGCGCAACTGGACGCCGAACTCGAGAGCTGAACCACGGAAACGCAAACGGCCCGGAAGACCCGGGCCGTTTGCGCTTGCTCGTCCGCGACGGAGGCATCGAAGCGGGCTATCCGAACTTACGGGCGGCGAGCCAGCTCGGGGTTCTCCTTGGTCACCGGCATCAGGTCCTTCTTCGACACGCCCAGCCACAGCAGGATCGGGCTGGCCACGAAGATCGAGGACAGCGTGCCCACCACGATGCCGATCAGCATGGTGATCGCGAAGTTGTGTACCGCCGGGCCGCCGTAGAAGAACAGCGCGGCCATCGTGATGCCGGTGAACAGCGAGGTGATGATGGTTCGCGACAGCGTGCTGTTGATCGAGCGGTTGAGGATCTCCTCCGGCTCGGCCTTGCGCGCAAGACGGAACAGCTCGCGGATACGGTCGAACACCACCACCTTGTCGTTGATCGAGTAGCCGATCACCGCCAGCACCGAGGCCAGCACGGTCATGTCGAACTCGCGCTGTACCAGCGCCAGCACACCGAGCGTCACCAGCGTGTCGTGGATCTCGGTGAGCACCGCGGCGATCGCAAAGCGGCGCTCGAAGCGGATCCACAGGTAGGCCATGATGCCGAGGATCACGAACACCGCGGCCACCATGCCGTCGCTCTTCAGCTCCGCGCCTACCTCGGCGCTGACCGAGGAACGGCGCTTCAGCGTGGCGTCGCTGCGCGTGGCCTTCAACGCCTGCATCACCGTGCCGGCCACCTTGTCCAGGTTCACTTGACCCTTGGCGTCCAGCATGTCCTTGGTGGGCTGCATGCGGATCGACACCTCGCGGCTGCCGCCCACGCTTTGCACCACCACGTTATCGAGGCCGCCCTTCTCCAGCGCCTCGCGCACGTCGCCGGTCTGCACCGGCTGGGCGTAGTCCACCACCAGCGAGACGCCGCCGGTGAAGTCCAGGGCGTAGTTGAGCCCCCTGGTGGCGATCAGCGCCACCGAGGCGACCATCAGCGCGATCGCCACCGCGATGCTGAAGACGCGGATGCGCAGGAAGTGGATATTGCTGTTGTGATTGAAGATTTCCATGATTACACCGACAGCGTCTTGAGCTTGCGGCGGCCGTGAATCAGCGCGGTGAACGCGTGCGTCATCACCACCGAGGTGAACATCGAGGTCAGGATGCCGATGCCCAGCGTGACGCCGAAGCCGCGGATCGCGCCGGTACCCATCGTCATCAGCGCCAGTGCCGCGATCAGGTGGGTGACGTTGGCGTCGAGAATCGTGGCCCATGCCTTGTCGTAGCCGGCATGGATCGCCGCATGCGGCGTCGAGCCGTTGCGCAGTTCCTCGCGCACGCGTTCGCAGATCAGCACGTTCGCGTCGATCGCCATGCCCAGGGTCAGCACGATGCCCGCGATGCCCGGCATGGTCAGGGTCACCCCGATCATCGACATCACCGCCACCAGGATCAGCAGGTTGAAGAACAGCGCGATGTCGGCCACCAGGCCGAACAGCTTGTAGTAGACCGCCGCGCACACCAGCACCAGCAGCAGGCCAAGCATCACTGCGTCGAAGCCCTTCGTGATGTTCTCCTGGCCGAGGCTGGGGCCGATCACATACTCCTCGACGATGTCCATCGGCGCAGCCAGCGAACCGCTCTTCAGCAGCAGCGCCAGGTCGGAGGCTTCCTTGGGGCTGCCCAGGCCGTTGGTGGAGAACTCCTTGCCGAACGGGCTCTGGATGGTGGCGTCGTTGATGACCTCATACTTGGTCTTGGGCGTGCGTACTTCCTTGCCGTTGACCGTGCTGGTTTCGTACTCCGTGTTGATCAGCACCACCGCCATCGGCTTGCCGACGTTGGCGTTGGTGAACTCCTGCATCTTCTTCGCGCCGGAAGCGTTCAGCGTCACGTTCACTGAGGGCGTGCCGTTGTTCTGGTCGACGCCGGAGCTGGCGTTGATCAGTTCGTCGCCGGTGACGATCGGGCGCTTGCCGACCAGCACCGGCACATGGCCGTTGCTGGTGTAGTAAAGGTTGGCGTCCGGCGGGATGCTGCCGGTGCGCGCGGCCTCGATCGCGCGCGGATCACCTGGGTAGCCGATGCCGGGGCGGTATTCCAGCGTGGCGGTTGCGCCGATCAGCTTCTTCGCCTCGGTCGGATCCTGCACACCGGCCAGCTCGACCACGATGTGCTCTTCGCCCTGCTGCTGGATCAACGGCTCGGACACGCCGAGGTTGTTGATGCGGTTGCGCAGCGTGCCGAGGTTCTGCTTGATCGTGCCCAGCGAGAGGTCGCGCAGCTTGGTCGGCTTGATTGCGGCGTACAGCACATAGCGGTCGCCGGTGCTGGGACCGTCGGTCACCGCGAGGTCGGGTGAATTGCCCGCGATCAGGTCGGCCGCGCTGGAACGGTCGGCCGCCGAACGCAGCACCACCACGATGCCCTGCCCAGCCACCGTGCTGCGCGTCACCGACTCGTAGCGGATGTCCTTCTGGCGCAACTGGTTGCGGATGTCGTCGGCATAGCTGTTCTCCAGCTTGTCGAGCACGCCGCTCTGGTCCACCTGCATCAGGAAGTGCACGCCGCCCTGCAGGTCCAGGCCCAGCGGCATGGAGTTCGCGCCGATCATGGTGAGCCAGTGCGGCACGGTGGACTGCAGCTTGAACGCCACAGTGTAGCCGTCGCCGAGCAGGGTCTTGATCGTGTCGGCGCCGTTCTTCTGCACGTCGGCGTTGGCGAACGTGGCGAGCAGCTGATCGCCCTGCACCACCAGCTCGCCTGTGGCGACATGGTCCTTGGCCAGCGCATCGGCCACCTTCTGCCGCAGCGCGTCGTCGACTGGCGCCGAGCCCTTGTTGGCACTGACCTGCACCGCCTTCATCTGCGGGAACGCGTTGGGTAGCGCATAGATGATGCCGAACAGCATCGCCAGCACGACCAGCGCGTACTTCCAGCGTGGGAAATCGCTCATCTGTGATCCTTTGCAACCGTCCGTGATCGCGAACGTCTAGAAGCAGCCAACCCTGGCCGGAGTGTATTTTTGCGATCGTCCCTGATCGCGAACATCAAGAAGCGGCCATCCATGGCCGCACTTCCAAATTAAGAGTGACCTGCCCTAACTACCTTGCTCAGGAGGACTTCAGCGAGCCCTTGGGCAGCACCTGCGACACCGCGCCCTTCTGCAGCTTCACCTTCACGTTCGGCGCGATCTCGATCGTGATGAAGGTCTCGCCCACCTCCTCCACGCGACCGGCGAGGCCGCCGTTGGTCACCACCTCGTCGCCCTTGGCCAGGGCGGAGACCATGGCACGATGCTCCTTCTGCCGCTTCATCTGCGGGCGGATCATCATGAAGTACATCAGGCCGAACAGCACGACCATCATGATGATCATGGAAAGGCCGCCGCCCTGCGGCGCAGCGGCCTGGGCCAGCGTGACAGACATCGGAAGACTCATCGTTTCGTCTCGCAAGTAGTGGTGCCAGCAGGGGTTTCCGCTGAACGCCCGATAAAAGACCATGGATTATGCCATGCGTTCCCGGCCGCCGCACGGCGCGCCGGACACCCCCGCCCGGCCGCAGGATGCAGTCGGGGCGCCCATCACGCTTTGCAAGGTCTGGGCTCAGGCTTCGGCAGGGGCGCCCTGCCGCCGCGCATGGAAGGCCGCCACGAAATCCTGCAGGCGGCCGGCGGCGATGGCCTCGCGTAGGCCGGCCATCAGGCGCTGGTAGTGACGCAGGTTGTGCATGGTGGCGAGCTGACTGCCGAGGATCTCGTTGCAGCGGTCCAGGTGGCGCAGGTAGGCGCGGCTGAAGCCGTTGGCGCAGGCATGGCAGTCGCAGCCCTCCTCGATCACCCGGGTGTCGGCGGCGTACTTCGCATTGCGGATGCGCAGCGTGCCCTCGGCGGTGAACAGGAAGCCGTTGCGCGCGTTGCGGGTGGGCATCACGCAGTCGAACATGTCGATACCGCGGCACACTGCCGCCACGATGTCCTCGGGCCGGCCCACGCCCATCAGGTAACGCGGCTTGTCCTGCGGCAGCAGACCCACGGTGAAATCCAGCGTGTGGTTGCGCGCCTCCTCCGGCTCGCCCACGGCCAGGCCGCCCACCGCGTAGCCGTCGAAGCCGATCTCCACCAGCCGCTCGGCCGAGCGCCGGCGCAGCGGCTCGTACACGCTGCCCTGCACGATGCCGAACAGGCTGTTCGGGTTCTTCAGGTCGTCGAAGGCGCGGCGCGAGCGCTCGGCCCAGCGCAGGCTAAGCTCCATCGAATCGGATGCGAGCTTCTCGGTGGCCGGGTACGGCGTGCACTCGTCGAAGATCATCGCGATGTCCGAATCCAGCACGCGCTGGATCTTCATCGACACTTCCGGCGACAGGAACACCTTGGAGCCGTCCACCGGCGAGGCAAAAGTCACGCCCTCCTCGGTGAGCTTGCGCCGGTGCGCCAGCGAGAACACCTGGAATCCGCCCGAGTCGGTGAGGATGGGCTTGTCCCAGCCGATGAAGCGGTGCAGCCCGCCGAACTGCTCCACGATCTCCAGCCCGGGCCGGAGGAACAGGTGGAAGGTGTTGCCCAGGATGATCTCGGCGCCGGTCTCGCGCACGTCACGCGGCGTCATCGCCTTCACCGAGCCATAGGTGCCCACCGGCATGAAAGCCGGCGTCTCCACCGTGCCGCGGGGAAAGCTGAGGCGGCCGCGGCGGGCGGCGCCGTCGGTGGCGAGGAGGTCGAAGGTGAGGGAAGTCATCGCGCCATTATCGCAGGTCGCGGCGCTTTCTCCCCTCTCCCGCTGGCGGGAGAGGGGCCCAGGAATCAGACACCTCGCGGCAGGATCAGCATCGCGTCGCCGTAGGAGAAGAAGCGGTAGCGCTGCTCCACCGCATGCCGGTAGGCATCCAGCATGAACTCGCGCCCGGCCAGCGCCGACACCAGCATCAGCAGGGTCGATTGCGGCAGGTGGAAGTTGGTGATCAGGCCGTCGATGCTGGTGATCTTGTAGCCGGGGAAGATGAAGATCCGCGTCTCCCCCGCGAACGGGTGCAGCTGGCCGCCCACCGTCGCGCTCTCCAGCGCGCGCACCACGGTGGTGCCCACCGCGATCACGCGGCCGCCGGCGGCGCGGGTGCGGTGGATCTGCTCGATCAGGCTCGCCCCCACGTTCAGCCATTCGCTGTGCATGTGGTGTCCGTTGATGTCCTCCACCCGAACCGGCTGGAAGGTCCCCGCGCCCACGTGCAGCGTCACGTAGCCGAAATGCACCCCCCGCTCGCGCAAGGCAGCCAGCAGCGGCTCGTCGAAATGCAGGCCGGCGGTGGGCGCGGCCACCGCGCCAGGTTCGCGCGCGTAGACGGTCTGATAGCGCTCCATGTCGGCGGCGTCGGCATGGCGCTCGATGTAGGGCGGCAGCGGCATCTCGCCCAGCTTCAGCAGCAGCCGCTCCAGCGGTTCGGGCGCCTCGAAGCGCAGGCGGAAGAAGCTCTCGTCGCGCCCCAGCACCACGGCATGACTGCCGTCGGCCAGCTCGATCCGCGCGCCCTCCTTCGGCTTCTTGCTCACGCCGAGCTGCACGGTGGCCTCGTGCGCGCCGGTGACGCGCTCGATCAGGATCTCCACCGCGCCGCCGCTCTCCTTGCGCCCATACAGTCGCGCCGGCAGCACGCGGGTGTCGTTGAACACCAGCAGGTCGCCGGGCCGCAGGAAGCCGGGCAGCTCGCGGAACATCCGATCCTCACGGCTGCCGGCGGCCACATCCAGCAGCAGCAGGCGGCTGGCCGAACGCTCGGGCAGCGGCGCCTGGGCGATCAGTTCGTGCGGCAGGTCGAAATCGAAATCGGACTTCTTCAAGGAAGGACTCGGCGGCGGGATGAATACCCAATGCAACGGCGCATTATCGCGCAAGCCCGGTTCCGCTGGCGCTCGCCTTGTTCCCGCTGCAGGCAGCGGCCAGAATCCGGCGATGGACAAGCACTATCCCGCCGCGCCCTGGAGCGGCTTCCTCAAGGGCATCTCGATCGTCGTCACCCTGCTCCTGCTGGGCATCTCCTGGCTGCTCGCGTCCATCATGCCGACGCACACGCTGCCACTGCTACGCACGGTGGCGACTGTCCTGCCATTGCTGATCCTGCTGGCCGCCGTGCCCTTCGTGGTGCGCGGTTACGAGTTGCGCGACGGCACGCTACAGGTGCACCGCCTGGGCTGGACGACCCGGGTGGCGCTGGGCGAGCTGCGCGGAGCCGCCATCGATCCGCACGCTGGTGCCGACTCGATCCGCCTGCTCGGCAACGGCGGCCTGTTCTCCTTCTCGGGCTGGTTCCGCAACGCGAAGCTAGGACGCTACCGCGCCTTCGTCACCGACTGGCAGCGCGCCGTGGTGTTGCATGGGGCTGCGTGCACCGTGGTGCTGTCGCCAGCCGACCCCGCCAGCTTCGTGCGCGCACTGCAGACGGCCGCTGCTCCCACTGCCACTGCGAGCCGCAAGTCGTTGCCGCGTTGGCGGCAAAGCCGCCGCTGAGGAGCGCCTCGAAAAACCGGCATCTTGCAGCCGTAGGTCGGGATTCATCCCGACCGTATTTTCCGTAGCAATGGTCGGGATGAATCCCGACCTACGGGGCCCGCAATTCCGTCGATCGCGCGCCTGCGCGCCTGGCGGCCGCAGTCACCGCGAGGTGCTCGCGACGGGCCGACCTCAGAGCCAGCCTTTCTGCCGCGCCAGCCGGTACGCCTCGATGCGGTTCGCCACGCCCAGCTTGCCGATTGCCTCGGACAGGTAGTTGCGCACGGTACCGTGCGACAGGTTGAGCTGGGTGGCGATGTCGCCCGCGGAGTGGCCCTCGCCGGCCAGGCGCAGCACCTGGCGCTCGCGGTCGTTCAGCGGATCGGCTTCCGACCACGCCTCCAGGGCCAATTGCGGGTCGATCGCACGACCACCGCGATGCACGGTGCGCAGGGCTTCGGCGAGGTTTTCCGCCGGCGCATCCTTGAGCAGATAGCCGGACACGCTCGCGTCCAGCGCGCGGCGCAGGAAACCGGGCCGTGCGAAGGTGGTGACGATGATCACCTTGATCGGCAGCTCGTGGCGCTGAATGCGCTGCGCCAGTTCCAGCCCGGTGAGACCGGGCATCTCGATGTCGGTGACCAGCACGTCGGGCTTGAGCTTCTGCAATTCGCGCCAGGCCGCCTCACCGTCGCAGGCGGAACCCAGCACTTCGATGTCCGATTCGAGATTCAGCAGCGCCGACAGCGCGCCGCGCACCATCGCCTGGTCCTCGGCCAACAGCACGCGGATCATGCCGCACTCTCCTGCCCGGCCGGCACCGGCGCTGCGATCCGCGCATCCGCGACGGCAAGCCGCGGCGCCGCGCACAACGGCAGCATGACCTCGAGCGTGGTGCCCCGCCTCGCGGGCGAGTCGATGCCGAGCACGCCGCCCAGCGCACGCACGCGTTCGCGCATGCCACTGATGCCGTTGCCATGGGCGGCAAGACCGCCGCGTCCGTTGTCGCTGATGCGCATGTGGAAGCTTTCCGTTTCGCGGGAGAAAACCACGCGTGCGGCCGTGGCGCGCGCATGGCGATGGATGTTGGTGACGGCTTCGCGCAGCACCAGCGCCAGCGATGCCTCGGTCTCCGGCGGAAGGTCGAGGGCGAACGGCGCTTCGGCGTCCAGCGCGATGTTCGAGGCTTCCAGCATCAACCGTGCGGAAACGAGTTCCGCTGCCAGATCGCTGCGCCGCATGCCGGTGACCGCGGCACGCACCTCGGCCAGCGCATGCCGCGACACGCGCTCCACCTCCTCCATCTCGCGCTGGGCGCGCGATGGGTCGGCTAGCGCCAGCTTGCGCGCCAGTTCGGACTTCAGCGTCACCAGCGACAGCGTGTGGCCGAGCAGGTCGTGCAGGTCGCGGCCGATGCGCTCACGCTCGGCCAAGGTGGCGAGACGGCGAATTTCGTCCTGCGACAAGCGCAAGGCCGCGTCCTTTTCCTTATTGATGCGCTCGACGAGCATGATCACGCTGATCACGATGACCGAGGCCGGCATGATCACCAGGATGCTGGCCGGGTAGCCGATCCACCAGGCCAGCCCCACCAACATCACGTTGAGCAGCACCAGTTGGATCAGCTGGGTCCGCAGACGCATCCGGCAATGATTCAGCATCACGCAGGCATAGACGAAATAGCTGAGGCCGCTCGGATACCAGGGCAGCAACGCGAAGCACAGTATCGCCATGGCCCAGGCATAGAGGTACGCCGTACGCTTTGACGCCAGCTGGATCTTGGCGAACAACAGCAGGAACAACGGATAGGACACGAGCGTGAACAGCAGCCAGGTCCGGGTATAGCCCTTGATTCCATGATCGAAGAGAGGAGTCACGAAGATCCACACGGACCACAGCAGATGGACGCTGTCCGCCCACGGCGACTTGCCCCGGCGAATGTCGTCGGCGACGCCGGAATCGGGTGCGGGAACCAACCAGCGAGTGAGGAAGGCGGGAATCATGTGGCGTGCCGCACCCAGCGGGAAGCCGGCGCCTCGGCCGTCGGCAAGTCGACGCCGCGCGCTGCAACCGGCGCCGCCACTGGCACCTGGATCTCGAGCCGCGTGCCACCGCCCGGCGGCGAATCCAGCTGCAGGCTGCCGCCCAACGCCTGCACGCGTTCGCGCATGCCGCGCAGGCCGTTGCCTTGCGCGTGGACGCCGCCGCGACCGTTGTCCTCGATGCGCAATTGCACCTCGTCGCCGATGCGGTCAATCGAGGCCCATGCCCGGGTCGCATGCGCGTGCCGCGCGATGTTGGTCACCGCCTCGCGCAGCACCAGCGCCAGCCCGCACTCGATCGACTCGGGCAGGCCGGAGACCTGCTGCTGCGAATCGAACTGCACGCCGGATGCGCGCAGCAGCAACGCGGCCGAGGCCAGTTCGGCGGCGAAGCCAGCGGCACGGATGCCGGTCACCGCCGTGCGCACTTCCGCCAGCGCATGCCGCGCCACGTCTTCCGCCTCGGTCAGTTCGCGCCTTGCCGCCGCCGGATCGCGGTCGAACAGCTTGCGCGACAGCTCCAGCTTCAGCGTGATCAGCGACAAAGTGTGGCCGAGCAGGTCGTGCAGATCGCGGCCGATGCGCTCGCGCTCGGCGGTGGCGGCCAGCTGGCGGATCTGCTCGTGCGATATGCGCAGCTTGGTGTTCTTGTCCCAGCTGATGCGCCCCGCCAGCGCGCCGACGCCCGTGCTGGTGCAAACGCCGACCAGGATCAGATAGGCATACCAGGGCCAGCCCAGGAAGATGCCTTCCAGCACCAGCAGCGCCTGGATGATCGCGATCTTGACCGCGCTGGAAAGCCACGACCCCTGGTACGGCACCATCGCGCAGGCGAACACCCCATAGGTCCATGCTGCGGGGTTCCATGGCATCGACATGGCCGTCAGCACCACCAGTGCACCGACGTAACCGCTCACCTCGGCAGCCGGTCGCACGCTCGCCAGCAGGAAAAGCATGAGGAACAGCGGGTAGCCCACCGACAGCGACACCCAGAAGCCAACTCCGAGCGGCTGGAACAACGGGCCGAGGAACACCCAGAACGACCAGAGCAGGTTCCACGCATGCGCCCATGGCGAGTGGCCCGCGGCGCGCATCGCCGCCGCCGTGGAACCCGGTGCGGGATGCAGCCATACGGGCCAGCGCAGGCTGAAGGCGCGTTCGCTCGTGTCGTTCATTGGCCGCATGCTAGCGCGCCTCAGCCGTAGCGGCGCAGCCGGCGCGTCGCCAGCGCAAGGAACACCGCGGAGAAGCCGAGCAGCACCAGCAGGTGCGGCCACGCAGCGGCCTGCTCCATGCCCACGGCCGCCAGCGCCAGCCGGTCCAGGTGGTAGCTCGGCCACACCGGCGCGATCTGCTGCAACGGCTTGGGCAGCATCGACAGCGGCACCCACAGGCCGGACAGGAAGGACATCGGCAGGTAGACCAGGTTGAGCAGGCCCGGTGCGCCCTGTCCCTTGATCAGCGTGCCCACGAACATGCCCAGCGCGCAGAACGGCAGCACACCCAGTACGCCGGTGGCAAACAACGCGGCGACCTGCCCTAGCGCCAGCGTGACATGCGCAACGCCCAGCGCCAGCCCCAGCAGCAGCAGGATCACCAGCGCCGCGGCGGCCATCGCCATCAGCATCTTGCCCAGCAGGTAGGCGCCCGGCGGCATCGGCAATGCGCGCTTGAGCGTGAGCAGGCCGCCGTCGCGCTCCAGCGCCAGCGACACGCCGAAGCCGAACAGGCCCGGGCTCATCACGCCGAACACGCCGTAGCTGGCCAGCAGGTAGCGCGCGACGTCCGGCCCTTCGGACTTGCCCATCGCGATGCCGAACATCAGGTAGAACAGCGTGGGAAACAGCACGATCGGCAGCATGAAGCCCGGCGCGCGCAGGTAGCGCAGGCATTCGCTGCGTGCCTCGGCGAGGTAGGCACCGAGCACGCGGCGCGGCGGCATGGCGGAAGCGGCGGCCGGCGATGCGGCGGTCATGGCAACGGCGTTCATCAGGCGGCCTCCTGCTCGGCAGCGGTCTCGCGGGTGAGTTCGGTGAACGCTTCGGCGAGCCCGGCGCGTTGCACCTCCAGTTCGGCCAGGGCGGGATCGGCATCGAGCAGCCGGCGCACCACCGCCTCGGCCTGCGCGGTGGCGATGCGCAGGTGGCCGTTTTCGCGCATGGCCGACGTCACGTCCGGCCAGCCGGCGACCGCCTCGGCATCGAGGTCGCTCATGCAACGGATGCGTGTGAGCGCCACGCGCTTGCGCAGGTCGTCCACGCTGCCCTCGCTGAGCACCCGCCCCTTGTCCAGCACCACCACGCGCTTCGCCAGCGCTTCGGCCTCTTCCAGGTAATGCGTGGTGAGCACCACGGCGCAGCCTTCGGCGACCAGCGCACGCATCGCTGCCCACAGCTTCTGCCGCGCGTCGATGTCCATGCCCACGGTGGGCTCGTCGAGGAACAGCAGCTCCGGCCGCCCGCACAGCGCCAGCGCGAACTGCACGCGCCGCTGCTGGCCGCCGGAGAGCTTGCCGTAGGGGCGCAGCAGCAGGTCGGCGATGCCGGCCAGCGCCGCGGTTTCGTCGAAGCCGCGCGGGTTCGGGTAGTAGCTCATGGTCAGGCGCAGCAGCTCGCCCACGCGCAGCGTGGGCGGCAGGTTGGCCGACTGCAGCATCACGCCGATGCGCCGGCGCGCCTCGATGCGCTGCGGGTCGAGCCCGAACAGCTCGGCGCGCCCCGCATCCGGGCGGACCAGGCCCAGCAGCAGGCTGATACTGGTGCTCTTGCCAGCGCCATTGGGGCCTAGCAGGGCAAGCAGTTCGCCGCGCCGCACGGCGAGGTCCACGCCATCCAGTGCGATAAGCGGGCCGTAACGCTTCACGGCAGCGACAAGTCGGGCAACGGCAGTCTCGTTCATGTGGGTGTCTCCTCCTGTCGCACAGCGTAGGCAGCGCGTCGCGCCGGCCCCAGTCGCCGCCGTCAACCATCGCGGGTGACAGGCGTCATTCCTGCTGTGCCGGTACCGGAAAACGGCGCCCAAGTGACTGATCGGGCAGGGCAAGGCGTCACCTGCCCCGGACGTTCCGGCGCAGCCAGGGGGTACCGGGCACCCTGCCCCCCGGGTTATCCTCGATGTTCGTGGAAGCGCGCCGCGCCCCGTCGAACCGGGCCACGCGCCGCGGGAGCCGGGCTCCACCACGCACTACACGTCGGCCTGCTTCGCGCTGGGTGCGAGGCGCCGACGGACTCGAGGAGATAGCCATGGGTTTGATCGATCAGCTGCGCGAACTGCGCGAATTCGGCGGCAAGCCGCGCACCACCGGCCTGGACGATGCCAGCATCGAACGCATGGCGGCCGTCGACCCCATGCTCGGCGAAGCCGTGGCTGCCGCGGTGGCACACCATCGCGAGCTGCGCACCGGGCTTGCGGATTTCCTGAAGCTGGACGAGGCCGCTCAGCTGGCGCAGGCGCAGGCTGGCTTCGTCAACTTCTATCCCGACGACGCGATCAACCCCTACCTGCCGGCCGCCGCGCGCGGGCCGTGGATCGTCACCCTGAAGGGCGCGGTACTGCACGACAACGGCGGCTACGGCATGCTCGGCTTCGGCCACAACCATCCGGCGATCGACGCCGCGCTGGCGCGCCCGCAGGTGATGGCGAACGTGATGACGCCCAGCGTGGCGCAGTTGCGCTTTACCCAGGCACTGAACAAGGAACTGGGCCGCAACCGCGGCGCCAATCCATATGCCCGCTACCTGTGCCTCAACTCCGGCTCGGAGTCGGTGTCGCTGGCCTGCCGCTTCGCCGACGTCAACGCCAAGCTGATGACCGATGCCGGCGGCCGCTACGCCGGGCGCACGATCAAGCGCCTGGTGGTGAAGGGCGCCTTCCACGGCCGCACCGAGAAGCCGGCGCTGTATTCCGACTCCTCGCGCAAGACCTACCAGCAGCACCTCGCCAGTTATCGCCACGAGGACAGCGTGCTGGTGGTCGAGCCGTACAACGTCGCCCAGCTGGAAGCCGCGTTCGCCGACGCCGACAAGCACGGCTGGTTCATCGAGGCGATGTTCCTGGAGCCGGTGATGGGCGAAGGCGACCCGGGCCGCGCGGTGTCGCCGGAGTTCTACACCGCCGCACGCCGGCTCACCGAAGCGCACGGCTCGCTGTTCCTGGTCGACTCGATCCAGGCCGGCCTGCGCGCACATGGCGTGCTGTCGATCACCGACTACCCCGGCTTCGAGAAGCTGCCCGCGCCGGACATGGAGACCTTCTCCAAGGCGCTGAATGCCGGCCAGTACCCGCTCTCGGTGCTGGCGGTGAGCGAGCGCACCGCCGGCCTGTACCGCAAGGGCATCTACGGCAACACCATGACCGCGAATCCGCGCGCGCTGGACGTGGCGCTGGCCGTGCTGGGCGAACTCAGCGACGAGGTGCGCGCCAACATCCGCGCCCGCGGCAAGGAGTTCGTGGACAAGCTCAACACGCTGAAGGACGAGCTGGGCGGGCTGATCACCAAGGTGCAGGGCACCGGCCTGCTGTTCTCCTGCGAGCTGGCCCCCCAGTTCAAGTGCTACGGCGCCGGCTCCACCGAGGAATACCTGCGCGAGCGCGGCATCGGCGTGATCCACGGCGGCGTCAACTCGCTGCGCTTCACCCCGCACTTCAACGTCACCAGCGCCGAGGTGGACCTGGTCGTGGCGCACGTGCGCCACGCCCTGCTGGAAGGCCCGCGCAAGAGCGAGAGCAAGGCGGCCTGAGCCGGGCTGCGCCTACCTGCCTGCCAAAGCTGAGCATTCGCTTTGGCAGGCATCCTTCCCCGGGCGGCTCAGTCAGACCACATTGATCAAGATGAATGGCGGGTCGTGCTGGCTTTTTCGCCACCTGCCACAACACTCCCCGACCGGCTATAGACTGCGCACGCCGGCAGCTGCCGGTCACCATGGGAGGTCACATCATGTCATTGTCGATACGCATGCTTGCCGTCAGTGCCGCCTTCGCCCTCGCCGGCACTGCCTTTGCGGCTATCGCCGCCCCAGCGGCAACGCAGGCAGCCAAGGCCGCGGCAACGGCTCCGGCCGCCAAGAAGGAACTGACCCCGCAGCAGCAGCGCATGGCGGACTGCAACAAGGAAGCCACCGGCAAGAAGGGCGCCGAGCGCAAGACCTTCATGAGCTCCTGCCTCAAGGGCGAGAGCCCCGCCGCCGCGCCGGCCGCCAAGGCCACGCAGCAGGAAAAGATGAAGAGCTGCAACGCCGAAGCCAAGACCAAGGCACTCAAGGGCGCCGACCGCAAGACCTTCATGAGCACCTGCCTCAAGGGCGATGCCGCGACAGCTCCGGCCGCGCACTGAAGCTCCATCGTTCCATGCAGGGCGCCGCCGCAAGGCGGCGCCTTTTTTCATGCATCCTCCACGGCGATTTCTGCAGCTATGCTTGCCCGATGAAGATCGTCGAAGTCCGCCACCCGCTGATCCGGCACAAGCTGGGCCTGATGCGCCGCGCCGGGATCAGCACCAAGGAATTCCGCGAGCTGGCCGGCGAGGTCGCCGCCCTGCTCACCTACGAGGCCACCAAGGACCTGGAGACCGTCGAGGAATACATCGACGGCTGGGCCGGCCCGCTCATCGTGCAACGGATCAAGGGCGCCAAGATCACCATCGTACCGATCCTGCGCGCCGGCCTCGGCATGCTGCCCGGCGTGCTGGACCTGATCCCAGCCGCCAAGGTCAGCGTGGTGGGTCTACAGCGCGACGAGCAGACGCTGAAGCCGATCGCCTACTACGAGAAGCTCACCGGACGCATGGACGAGCGCATCGCGCTGATCGTCGACCCCATGCTCGCCACCGCCGGCACCCTGGTGGCCACCGTGGACATGCTCAAGGCCGCCGGCTGCAAACGCATCAAGGGCCTGTTCCTGGTCGCCGCGCCGGAAGGGCTCAAGCGCATCGAGACGACGCATCCGGACATCGAGATCTACACCGCCGCGATCGACGAACGGCTCAACGAGCACGGCTACATCCTGCCTGGGCTGGGCGACGCAGGTGACAAGATCTTCGGTACGAAGCAGTTGCCAACGGACGACTAAACCGTGCCGCCTCCCTCTCCCCTTCGGGGAGAGGGAGCAAAGTGCGCCTGCGGCGCTAGCTTCTGAAGCGGTCGGTAGCCTCGACCAGTTCGTGCACGTTGCCCGGCTCGAACGCCGAATGGCCTGCGTCCTGCACGATGCGCAGGTCCGCTTCCGGCCATGCACGATGCAGATCCCAGGCGCTGCGGATCGGGCAGACCACATCGTAGCGGCCCTGCACGATCACCGCGGGGATCTTGCGGATGCGGTCCACGTTGCGCAGCAGCTGATCGTCGTGCGCGAAAAAGCCGCCGTGCACGAAGTAGTGGCATTCGATGCGCGCGAAGGCGAGCGCGAACGCGTCCTCGTCGTGCGAACCGATGCTGGCCGGGTCCTGGTGGAGATAACTGGTGGAGCCTTCCCACACCGACCACGCCCGCGCCGCGGCCAAGCGCGCTGCCGGATCGTCGCTGGTGAGGCGGCGGTGGTAGGCGCTCATCAGGTCGCCGCGCTCCACCTCGGGGATGGCCGCGAGATAGGTTTCCCAGGCGTCCGGATACAGCGCATCGCAGCCCTTCTGGTAGAACCACTCCAGCTCCCAGCGGCGCAGCATGAAGATGCCGCGCAGCACCAGCTCGGTGACCTTGTCCGGATGCGTCTGCGCGTAGGCCAGCGCCAGCGTGGAGCCCCAGGAACCGCCAAACACCTGCCAGCGGGCAACGCCCAGATGCTCGCGCACGCGCTCGATGTCGGCCACCAGGTCCCACGTGGTGTTCTCGCGCAGTTCCGCATGCGGCGTGGACTGCCCGCAGCCGCGCTGGTCGAACAGCACGATGCGGTACACCGCTGGATCGAAGAAGCGCCGGCACTTCGGGTTGGTGCCGCCGCCCGGGCCGCCGTGCAGGAACACCACCGGCTTGCCGTCCGGGTTGCCGCACTGCTCGTAGTACAGCGTGTGCAGTTCCGAGACCTTGAGCATGCCGCGGTCATAGGGCTCGATCTCGGGGTACAGCGTGCGGCGCTGCTCCGGTGTCGATGTCATCGATGGCTCCCGGTCTCTGGTTCTACAAAGGCCGCATCGTATCGGCAGCGCTTCTCCCGCGAAAGCAGCGCCGTCGGGTTGCCGGCCGGCAACCTTCGGCCGTATTCCGCGGATCAACGCGCCAAGTAGCCTCCGTTGACGAAAAGCGTCTGCGCGGTCACCCACTGCGACTGCGGCGAGGCCAGGAATTCGATCAGCGGGACGACGTCCTCGACCCGGCCCAAGCGCCCGGCCACGCTGGCTCCTGTCGCGCGGGCGACCGACTCGGGCGTCTCGGCGCCATGGTAGAACGCCGTATCGATCGGGCCCGGCGCCACCACGTTCACCGTCACGCCGCGGGGGCCGATCTCCCTGGCCAGCGCGCGTGTGAAGTCTTCCAGTGCAGCCTTGGCCCCCGCGTACACCGAATAGAACGGAATCGTGGCACCGAGGATGGTGGTGCCCATGTTGATGATGCGCCCGTTGTCCGCGATGCGCCGCGCCGCCTCCTGCATCACGAAAAAAGCGGCCTTGGCGTTGATGCCGAAAGAGCGGTCGAAGTCCTCCTCGGTGATCTCGGTGAACGGTTTCTTGATCACCAATCCGGCGTTGTTGATGACGATATCCAGGCGGCCGAAAGCCTCGTGCCCCTTGTCGAACATCTGCCGTACCGCCACCGTCCGGCTGAGGTCGCCATCGACGACCATTGCCCTACGCCCCTCGGCCTGCACGAGCCGCGCGGTCTCCTCTGCATCCTCCTTCGAAGATGGGCCGTGGTGGTGCACCACGATGTCCGCCCCCTGTCGAGCAAGCGCAACCGCGAAAGCGCGCCCCATGTTGCGCGCACTGCCGGTAATGATCGCCACCTTGCCTGCGAGCAGTCCTGCCGATGTTGCCGTCACGTCTGGCTCCTCAAGTCATGAGGAGAAGGATTATGGAAACTCGCGAAACCGGCCCTACGCTGCACATCGGAGTCCGAAAGCCAGGACGTCAATGTATAGGGGCCGCGCTGCGGATTTCAATCGAACAGCTTGCCCGGATTGAGGATGCCGTTGGGGTCGAACGCCTGGCGCACGCCGCGCATCAGCGCGATCTCCGCCGCGCTGCGCGTGCTGTCGAGGTAGGGTCGCTTGACCAGGCCGATGCCGTGCTCGGCCGAGATGCTGCCGCCGTGCTCCTTCAACGTGGCGGCCAACAGCTTGGTGACGTGCTCGCACTGCGCGATGAAATCCGCGTCGGCCATGCCGGCAGGTTTCAGCACGTTGATGTGCAGGTTGCCGTCGCCGATGTGGCCGAACCACACCACTTCGATGTGCGGGTACTCGCGCGACAGCAGCGCCTGCATCGCGTGCAGGAAGGCCGGCACCGCGCCGATGCGCACCGACACGTCGTTCTTGTACGGCTTGTGCGGCGCGAGGCTTTCGGTGATGCCCTCGCGCAGCCGCCACAGCGCGGCGGCCTGCGCCTCGCTCTGCGCGATCGTGCCGTCGACGATCCAGCCCTGCTCCATGCCCTCGCCGAGCACCGCCAGTGCGGCATCCTGCGCGGCCTCGTCGGGGGCGTCGAACTCGGTGACCACGTAGTACGGATGCTCGCCATCCAGTGCGCGCTGGGCGCCGTGGGCCAGCACGTGCTTCAGCGCCACATCGGTGAAGAACTCGAAGGCCTGCAGCAACAGCTTCGCGCGGAACAGGCCGAACACCGCCAGTACCGCGTCCATGTCCGGCAATGCCAGCAGCATGGTCTGCGCGGGCGGCGGCGGATCGGTGAGCTTCAGCGTGGCTTCCACCACGATGCCCAGGGTGCCTTCCGAGCCGATCAGCAAATGGCGGAAGTCGTAGCCGCTGGAGTTCTTCACCAGCGCGCGGTTGAGGTCGAGCAGCTCGCCGTTGCCGGCCACCACCTTGAGCCCGGCGATCCACTCGCGGGTGTTGCCGTAGCGGATCACCCGGATGCCGCCGGCATTGGTGGCGATGTTGCCGCCGATGGAGCAGGAGCCGCGCGCGGCGAAATCCACCGGGTAGACCAGTCCGTGTTCGCGCGCCGCCGCGTGCACCGCCTCCAGCGGCATGCCCGGCTGCACGGTGAGCGTGCGGTCGGCGGGGTCGAAGCCCAGCACGCGGTTCATCCGCTCCAGGCTGAGCACCAGCTCGCCGTTGGCCGCCACCGCGCCGCCGGAAAGCCCGGTGCGGCCGCCCGAGGGCACGATGGCCACGCGGTGCTCGTTGGCCCAGTGCACGATGTTCTGCGCCTCCTCCACGGTGGCCGGCAGCGCGATCGCCAGCGGCGCCGGGGTCCAACGTCGTGTCCAGTCGCGGCCGTAATGCTCCAGGTCACCGGGTTCGGTGAGCAGACGAAGGCCGGGCAGGCGGCGGGCGAGATCGTCCAGGGCGGCGCTCATGCAGTCTCCGGCGGCGTTATGTCTTGGTGGGTCGTTCGGACGTCCAAACATTTTGTGCTGCGTTGCCGCAATTCTGTCATAGTAGCAGCTCCGTCCGCACTGGAGCCGCCATGAAGACCTCGTTCCCCCGGCAAGACATCAAGGTGCTGCTGCTGGAGGGCGTGAGTCAGACCGCGGTGGAAGTCTTCGAACGCGCCGGCTACAGCAACATCGAATACCACCAGAAGTCGCTGTCCGAGGCGACCCTGCTGGAACGCATCGCCGATGCCCATATCGTGGGCCTGCGCTCGCGCACCCAGCTCAACGCCGAGGTGCTGCGCCACGCCAAGCGGCTGATCGCGGCGGGCTGCTTCTGCATCGGCACCAACCAGGTCGACCTGCCCGAGGCCGAGCGGCTGGGCATTCCTGTGTTCAACGCGCCCTATTCCAACACGCGCAGCGTGGCCGAACTGGTGATCGCCGAGGCGATCATGCTGCTGCGCGGCATCCCGCAGCGCAACGCGCAGTGCCACCGCGGCGGCTGGAGCAAGTCCGCCGCGGGCAGCTACGAAGCGCGCGGCAAGGTGCTGGGCGTGATCGGCTACGGCCACATCGGCACCCAGGTGGGCGTGCTGGCCGAGGGCCTGGGCATGCGGGTGATCTTCCACGACGTGGAGACCAAGCTGGCGCTGGGCAATGCCCAGGCCGCCGCCGGCCTCAACGATCTGCTGCAGCGCGCCGACGTGGTGACCCTGCATGTGCCGGAAACCCCGAGCACCAAGCTGATGTTCGGCGCGAAGGAGATCGCCGCGATGCGCCCGGGCGCGGTGCTGATCAACGCCTCGCGCGGCAGCGTGGTCGACATCGAGGCGCTGGCGGCGGCGTTGCGCGAAGGCCACCTGGCAGGCGCCGCGGTGGACGTGTTCCCGGTCGAACCCAAGGGCAACGACGACCCGTTCGTGTCGCCGCTGGTGGGCCTGGACAACGTGATCCTCACCCCGCACATCGGCGGCAGCACGCTGGAGGCGCAGGACAACATCGGCATCGAGGTGGCGAGCAAGCTGGTGCGCTACAGCGACAACGGCTCCACCCTGTCGGCGGTGAACTTCCCCGAGGTGTCGCTGCCCGAGCATCCGCGCAGCCGCCGCCTGCTGCACATCCACAAGAACGTTCCGGGCGTGCTGTCGCGCATCAACGAACTGTTCTCCGCGGGCAACATCAACATCGACGCGCAGTTCCTGCAGACCGACGCAGAAGTGGGCTACGTGGTGAT
This sequence comes from Rhodanobacter sp., assembly GCA_035277325.1. Classification (GTDB taxonomy): domain Bacteria; phylum Pseudomonadota; class Gammaproteobacteria; order Xanthomonadales; family Rhodanobacteraceae; genus Rhodanobacter_A. The sequence goes on along the minus strand of DATEKS010000178.1, from coordinate 15,738 downwards.
CGACGTGGCCGCCGAGGAGCAGCAGGCCGCGTTGCTGAAGGACAAGCTCGCCGCTATTCCGGGGACGCTGCGCACGCGCGTGCTCTACTGAGCGCGCCGACGCTGGCGTGACCAGGGCCGGCCGGCTCGCTCCTGCCGGCCGGCGATGCACGGGGAAGCCTGCTGGAATCGGACTGCCACGCGCCGGCCTCCGCGCCGCCAGAAATGCATGCGACACTCTTGGCCAGACTCAGGGAGAGTTCCATGGCGCGTCTGTCGATCGGCCGCTGCGTGCGCAGCGGCATGGGGGGGATCGGTGTACTGCTCATGCTCGGCCTGCTGGCCGCATGCGGACACCACCAGGAAGGGGGCAAGCCGGCGCTGCAGGGAGCGCCCGCCGCAAGTGCCTCGACGCATTCCGCAACAAGGCAGCCCTTTGCGCTGCTGACGGCCGGTCCGCAATCGGCGGGTTCGAATACCGCCATTGCGCTGCATTTCAGCGCCGCGCTGGCCTCCGCACAGTCCTTCGACCAGCAGATCGCGGTGACCGGTCCGAACGGCGAGGTCGTCAGCGGCAGCTGGTCCCTGCAGGACGACGGCAAGACCCTGAACTTCCCGTTCGTGTCGCCGAACCGGCACTACGCCGTGCTCCTGCACGCCGGCCTGCTCGCGGCGGACGGGCGCACGCTGGGACATGAGATCAAGCGCGACGTCTATTCCGGCAACCTGCAGGCCGCCGTGGGCTTCGCCTCGATGGGCAGCGTGCTGCCGGCGCGCGGCTCGCGCGGCCTGCCGCTGGTGTCGGTGAACGTGCACGACGCCGACATCGAGTTCTTCCGCGTCCACGACGATGCGCTGTCGGACCTGTTCTGCGCCTACCCCACCAACAAGCACCGGGACGATTACGAACTCGACCACCAGATCAACACCTGGAACCGCTGCGAGCACGGCGACCGCATGCGGCGGCCGATCACCGACATGGGCGACTCGGTCTATGCCAATCACTACACCCTCGGCGGCGGTGAAAACGAACGCACCGTCACCTACATCCCGGTGCAGGACATCCCGCAGCTCGCCCAGCCGGGCGTGTACATGGCGGTGCTCAAGCAGGGCGGCACGTTCGCGGGCGGCTACGACACCGCCGTTTTCTTCGTCAGCGACCTGGGCCTGCATCTTCGCGTCTACCACAACAATGCCCTGTTGCACGTCGCCTCCCTGGAGGACGGCACGCCGGTCAGCGGCGTCGACGTGGAAATCGACGACGCCGGCGGTGCGGCCAAGCTGAAAGCCACCACCGACGGCGACGGCAATGCCCTGATCGCGTACAAGGTGGAGCCGTCGGACGTGCTGATCGCCCGGCACGGCAAGGACGTCTCGGTGCTGCCGTTCAACCGGCCCGCGCTGGACGTCTCCAACTTCGATGTCACCGGCCGCCCCCAGCGGCCGTTCGAGGTGTTCGCCTGGTCCGGGCGCGACCTGTACCGCCCCGGCGAGACGCTGCGCGCATCGGCCCTGCTGCGCGACTACGACGGCAACCCGATGAAGCCGCAGGCGCTGTTCGTGCGGCTCAAACAGCCGGACGGGCGCAGCCTGGTCGACACCCGGCTGGAACCCCGCGATCTCAACTACTTCGAACTCAGCCAAGTGATTCCCGAGGACGCGCCCACCGGCCTCTGGCAACTCGAATTCCGGCTGGACCCGGGCAGCAAGCAGGCCGTGCAGGCGTTTCCCTTCCATGTCGAGGAATTCCTGCCGGAGCGCCTGAAGGTGGACCTGGCGAGCCCGCAGGCACGGCTGGCTCCCGGCGAACCGCTCAAGCTGGTGGTGAACTCCAGCTACCTCTACGGCGCACCCGCCGACGGCAACCGCTTCACCGCCAAGTTGCTGGTGAAGCCCGAGGTACACCCGCTGGCGAACCTGCCCGACACCTTCTTCGGCAATCCGCTGGTCGACCTGCCCAGGAGCGCTGACGATGTGGTGGACGCCAAGCTCGATGCGCAGGGCCATCTCGAACAGGACATCGCCCTGCCGGACGACGTGAAACCCGTGGCGCCACTAACCGTGACGCTGTCGGGCAGCGTGTATGAAACCGGCGGCCGCGCGGTGACGCGCATCCTCGACCGCGTGTACTGGCCGGCTCCCGAGCTGGTCGGCGTGCGCCCATTGTTCGATCCGACCCAGGGCGCGGAAAGCGAGGGCCGGGCGTCCTTCGAGATCCTGCGCGCGAACGCGGACGGCAAGCTGGTGGCCGGTTCGCACCTGAAAGTGCGGCTGCAGCGCGAGATCCGCGATTTCTACTGGCTGTACGAACACGGCGACGACTGGAAGTCCAACGCCAACGTGCAACTGCAGCAGATAGACGAGAAGGACGTCGATGTCGCCGCAGGCCAGCGCGCGCAGGTCGATTTCCCGGTGGAATGGGGCGGCTACCGGCTGGAGGTCTACGATCCCGCCACCCGGCTGACCACGGTCTATCCGTTCTTCGCCGGCTACAGCTGGGACGACGAGAACATCGGCAAGGAAGCGCGGCCGGACAAGGTGAAGCTGGCGCTGGACAAGGCGCGCTATCGCGCCGGCGACACCATGAAAGTCACCGTCACTCCGCCGCATGACGGCCCCGGCGTGCTGCTGGTGGAATCGGACCGCCTGCTCTACACGCGCGACATCAAGGCCACTGCGGGCGCCACCTTCGAGATCCCGGTGACCAAGGACTGGGAGCGCCACGACGTCTATGTCGTCGCACTGGTGTTCCGCGGCGGCAAGGCCACCGAGCACACCACGCCGGCGCGCGCGATGGGCATCGAGCACGTCGCGATGGATCGCAACGACCGGCGCATCCCGCTCAAGCTGGAAGCGCCGGCGCTGATGCGTCCGGGCAACCCGCTGGACGTCACCGCACAGGCGCAGGGCCTCGCCGGGCAGCGCGCCTACGTCACGCTCTCGGCGGTCGACCAGGGCGTGCTAAACATCACCAACTACCCGGTGCCGGATGCCTGGGCCTGGATGTTCGCCAAGCGCGCGCTCGGCGTCGACGCCTACGATCTCTACAGCCGCGTGATCGAAGCGATGGACGGCGCCACCGGCAAGCTCCGCTACGGCGGTGACATGGGCGGCAAGGGCCTGCCGCACGCGGCACGGTTAAACCCGAAGGTGCAGATCGTCGACCTGTTCGCCGGCCCGGTCGCCTTCGACGCGCAAGGCAAGGCCACGCTGCACGTCCAGGTGCCGGACTTCAACGGCAGTCTGCGCCTCGCCGCGCTGGCCTACACCGACCGGCGCTTCGGCAACGCCGACGGCAATGTGACGGTGCGCGCGCCGCTGGTGGTCGAACCCAGCACGCCGCGCGTGATGGCCGCCGGCGACAAGGCGGTAATCAGCATGGATCTGAAGAACCTGTCCGGCAAGGACGGCGTGGCCAGGATCAGCGTGAAGGCGGGCGACCTGATCAAGGTGGACAACGCCAGCCGCGACGTGCCGCTGAAGAATGGCGCCAGCACGACGCTGCTGATGCCGGTGACCGCCAGGGGCGGCGCGGGCGTGGCGACGCTCGACATCCACGCAAGGCTCAACGACTACCAGGTCGACCGGCACTTCGAATTCGCCGTGCGCCCGGCCTGGCCGGAGACCGTCCGTACCACGCCCATGGCCATCGAGGACGGCAAGCCCGCGCACCTCGACGGCTCGCTGGCCGGGCTGATCCCGGCGACGGTGCGTACCCAGCTCACCCTCAGCACGCTGCCGCCGCTGCCCTACAACAGCGCGTTGCGCGGTCTCCTGAGCTACCCCTACGGATGCATCGAGCAGACCACCAGCAAGGGCTATGCGGCGCTCTACATGGATGACAAGACGGCGAAGGCGCTCGGCGTGCCGGGCCTCACCGATGCCCAGCGCCAGGCGGCGGTGGAAAGCGCCCTCGCCCGCATCGCGTCGTTCCAGGCCAGCAACGGACACTTCAGCTTCTGGGGCGGCAGCAGCCCGATCGAGACCTTCACGACGCCCTACGTGGTCGACTTCATGCTCGATGCGCGCGATGCCGGTTTCGCCGTGCCGCAGGACGTGCTTCAGAAAGCGCTGCAACGTCTCAGTGACGACCTGCTAGCCGGCGGCCATCCGTATTACGGCTACGAACACCACGACCACATGCGCATCGCGGACGAGGCCTATTCCGGCTTCGTGCTGGCCCGCGTCAACCGTGCGCCGCTGGGCACGCTCCGCGCGATCTTCGACAACGACCGCCAGAAACTGGTCGCGCCGTTGCCCCTGGTGCACCTGGGTATCGCGTTGAAGCTGATGGGCGACAACGAACGCGCGCAGAAAGCGATCGACGAGGCGTTCGCATGGAACAAGGAGCGCCCCTGGTACGTGGGCGACTACGGCTCGGAGCTGCGCGACCTGGCCGTGATGGTGGCGCTCACGCACACCTACGGCATGAACAAGCCCGCCTACGACGCCAAGCTCATCGACTGGGCGCGCAACGCCACGGCCAACGTGCGCGCCACCCAGCAGAAGATCCCCTACTACCACTGGTCGTGGTCCTACCTCAGCACGCAGGAGCAGGTGGCCATCGCGCGCGTAGCGCATGCGTTCGACGCGGGAAGCAACGCGCCGCTCGCCGCGTCGCTGGACCTGGGCGGCAAGGTCGAGCAGGTCCCGGCGGACAAGTTCATGTGGACCCGCAGCCTGACGCCCGCCGAGCTCGCCGGCGGCGTGGCCATCCAGCCCGCCGGCAAGGCCACCGTGTTCGCGACCTTCGACGTCGCCGGCATCCCGTCGAAAGCGCCCGCGGCCGACGCCAGCCAGGTCGACGTGCGCCGCAGCTACTTCACCACGGACGGCAAGCCGTGGACCGGCGACACGCTCAAGGAAGGCGACAGCCTGATCGTCGAACTGACCATCGAGGCACGCATGGACATGCCCGATGCGATGGTCACCGACCTGCTGCCCGGCGGCCTGGAAGTGGAAAACCTCAACCTGGGGGGTGCGCAGCAATGGCAGGGCGTGGTGGTCGACGGCATCAACCTCGACCAGCACACGGGCGCCGCCGACATCGTGCACGAGGAATACCGCGACGACCGCTACGACGCGGCCCTGAAGCTGCAACGCGGGCAGGCCGCACACGTGTTCTATCTGGTACGCGCGGTCACGCCGGGCACGTACACCGTCCCGCCGCCGCTGGTGGAGGACATGTACCGGCCAGCGGTGCGCGGCATCGGCGCGGTCCCGCTCACCTCGCTCAAGGTCGTGGAACCCTGAGTCGACGGAGGGGCACGCGGCACCATGCCTGTCCCTCCAGCCGATGAGCCACATGGATCACCGATCGCCCGCACCCGATCGCCGCACCAGGCCTGTCCCAGCACGCCGCCGCCGATGGCTGCGCATCGCGATGGCAAGCCTTGCCACGCCGCTTCTGCTGGCCGTGCTGCTGGACTACCTGTTTCCGCTCAAGCTGCCCGCACCCGATACGGGCAGCACCGTGGTGCTCGCACGCGACGGCACGCCGCTGCGCGCGTTCGCCGACAGCGACGGCGTATGGCGTTATCCGACCACGGCGAGCAAGGTGTCGCCGCTCTATCTCTCGGCCCTGCTCACCTACGAGGACCGCTGGTTCTACCGGCTGCCAGGCGTCAACCCGTATGCGCTGGCGCGCGGCGCGTTCCTCTCGTTGCGCGAGCGCCGCATCGTGTCCGGCGGTTCGACGCTGACGATGCAGGTGGCGCGCATCATCATGCCGATACCGCATACGGTCGCCGGCAAGTTCGTGCAGATCTTCCGCGCACTGCAGCTCGAAGCGCACCTGAGCAAAGCGCAGATCCTCGACCTGTATCTCAACCATGCACCTTTCGGCGGCCCGATCCAGGGCGTGGAGGCGGCATCGTGGGCGTACCTCGGCAAGCCGGCCGGAAGACTGTCGCATGCCGAAGCCGCCTTGCTGGCGGTACTGCCGCAATCGCCCAGCCTGCTGCGCCCCGACCGGCACCCTGACGCAGCAAGGCGTGCGCGCGACAAGGTGCTCAGGCGCATGCACGACGAAGGCCTGTGGAGCGCCGCCACGGTTCGCGACGCGGAAATGGAGCCGGTGGTCGCGCGTTCGCTGCGCGCCCCGCTGGCAGCAGCGTTGCTGGCCGAGCGGCTGCACCAGCAGCTGCCGAAAGCCAGGCGCATCGTCACCACCATCGATGCGAACCTGCAGCGCGCGGCGGAAGATCGCGTCAGCAACTATCTCGCACGCCTGCCGCCACGCACCTCCGCCGCCGTGCTGGTGGTCGACAACGCGTCGCTGGCGACGCGCGTCTACGTGGGCACCGCCGAGTTCGCCAGCGTGCAGCGCCTAGGCCACGTCGACATGGTGCGCGCCCCGCGCTCGCCGGGTTCCACGCTCAAGCCCTTCCTGTACGGGCTCGCGCTCGACGACGGGCTCATCACTTCGCAAAGCCTGCTGGTCGATGCACCGCAGGACTTCGGGGGCTACAAGCCTGGCAACTTCGACGAATCGTTCAGCGGCCCGGTCAGCGTGGCCGAGGCCCTGCAGCGCTCGCTCAACGTACCGGCGGTGGACGTGCTCGACCATGTGGGCCCCCGGCGCTTCGTGGCACGGCTGGCGAATGGCGGCGTTGATCTGGTGCTGCCACCGGGCGCGCAGCCGAACCTGGCCATCATCCTGGGGGGCGCCTCGACGCGGCTGGAGGATCTGGTGGGTGCCTACACCGCGTTCGCCAACGGCGGCATCGCGGGTATGCCGCGTTACGTGCCGGGGCAACCGGAACGGACCCGCCGCCTGCTCTCGCCCGGCGCGGCCTGGATCATCCGCGACATCCTGGCGACCAATCCGGCCGATGTCGAAGGCGCAGCGATGGAGGGCACCATCGACCGGCACGGCGCGGTCGCATGGAAAACCGGCACGAGTTACGGCTACCGCGACGCCTGGGCCATCGGCGTCGCCGATGGCTGGACCGTCGGCGTGTGGATCGGTCGTCCCGACGGCACGCCCTCGCCCGGTCAATACGGTGCGGTGACGTCGCTGCCGCTGATGTTCGACATCGTCGACATGCTGCCCGACCGGCATGCCTACGCCGCGCAACCCGCGAGCGTGCGCAAGGTGGATATCTGCTGGCCACTGGGCGGGGCCGCGTCCAGTACGCCACCGGCCCTCTGCCGCCAGCGACGCAGCGCATGGGCGCTCGACGGAGCGCTGCCACCCACCTTCGCCGAGCGCGACCTGACGGCCTGGTCCGCCGGCCTGGTGAGCGTGCGCGTCGACGCCAGCGGCCATCGGCTGAGCGCCACCTGCCACGGCAAGGGCGAGCACACGGTACGGATCGCACGCTGGCCCGCGCTGGCGGCTCCCTGGCTCAGCGCCGACGATGCCGCGCACGCCGCCCTGCCGCCACTCGCCCCCGGCTGCGCCCTGGATTCGCTCGACGTCGCCGCTCCCATCCGCATCGCCGGACTCGGCGACGGCGCACGGCTGCGGCAGGCGCCAAACAGCACCCAGCCGCTACGCGTGACCCTGCGGGCGCTCGGGACCGAGGGAGAAGTGCAGTGGCTGCTCGACGGCCGCCTGCAGGGCAGCAGCCTCGGCCACGCCGACATGCGCCTGGCCTTGCCGCAAGCGGGCGATCACCAGATCACCGCGCTGGCACGGAACGGTGCGTTTGCGCATCTTTCCGTGCACGTCGACAAGCCCTGAGGCTGCGTGACCTCGATTCGCCCGCGCCGCGAGTAATCATCCGGACGCTGCAGCAGCGGCGCGACGCCCGGTTTTCCGCTTGCCGGTCCTCGCGGAACCGGCGGTCTTGGCCGCCGCTTTCTTCGCCGCGGATACGCGACGTGCATCCGTCGGCGCACCCGCCTTCCGGGCGAGCCGCTGTTCGTCGCGCCGCTGTTCGCGGAATGCCGCCGCGTAGCTTTTCAACTCCGCCTTCGCCCTGTCACCCATCCCCGGCACGTCATCGATGTGCACCGCCATCCGCCGCAGCAGATCGTAGTCGTGGTAGTCGCGATAGGGCTTCAGGTCGAGATCCGCCGGCACCTTCTGCAGGCGCTCGTCGCCGATCGACTTCACGTATTTCTGCATGAAGCGGTCGTAGGCCTTCCAGGTGACGCGCTGTGCGTTCACCGCGGCCTCCTCGGCGCGGGTGGCGATCTGGTGCGCGTGCAGGTAGTGCAGGCCGAGCTGGTCGATCAGGGTCTTCTCCACCTCCTCGTGCAGGGTCAGGAAGCGATCCACCTCGATCGTATGGCCGCGGAACGTGAAGCTCTTCGGCAAATGACGGTCGATGTAGATCGTCTTGCCGTCCTGGCTGTAGCCGGCGAGATAGGGGATGTCGTGCTCGCGGTCGAGCTTCTTCACCCGGCGCAGGATCGCGTCCAGCGCGCGGTCCATCATCAGCGCGGAGACGTACCAGTCGGGTGCCTTGAGCTTCTCGTGCGGCGCATTCGGATGGCAGCTGTACGACGGCATGCGGCGTCTCCTGAGTGGGCAGGCTTGAGGCCGCAGCCTAGCCGGCCCGCACTGCAAATTCCTGCGCCTTCCGCAGCGGAAGACGAGGCCCGGACGAGCACGTCGATGCCAGCGCCAGCGACACCGGCCGCATGCCCGGAGGCCAAGGTGCTTGCAACCATAAAACTTTCGTTTATATTCGAAAACAATTCATTTTCTTTCTTTTCTTGCCCGAGACCGGCAACTTCTGCGCAGATCGCGCCATCAGGACACGGGCTTTGGCGTCGTCCACATATGACAGGGTGAAGGTAATGGCGCGTTCGCGGTTGAGTCTCTGCATCCTGCTGCTGCTCGGCCCGCTTTCCCTGCACGCGCAGGTCCGCGTGTGGCAGGGCCGGATGCCGCTTGCGGCGTCGGAGGAAGGCCCGCCCGACGAGAACCCGCCATTCGACATCTACGGCACCGACAAATTCAGCTACCCCTACACGCTGCGCGAGGACGTGCGCAACACGGAAGCCACGCATTCCTGGCGCGCGCTGTTTCTCGAGAACGAGTACCTGAAGTGCACGGTCCTTCCCGATCTCGGCGGGCACATCTATACCTGCGTCGACAAGATCGACGGCAAACCGATGTTCTATGCCAATCCGACGCTTAAGAAGGCGCTGATCGGCTATCGCGGCGCGTGGTCGGCCTTCGGCGTCGAGTTCAACTTCCCCGTTTCGCACAACTGGGTCTCCCTCTCCCCCGTCGATTGGTCCTACGCCCAGGATCCGGATGGAAGCGCCTCGGTGACGGTCGGCAACCGCGACCGCGTCTATGGCATGGAGTGGACGGTCCAGTTGGTGCTGCGCCCCGGCAGCACCGTGCTGGAAGAGCGCGTGACGCTGTCCAACCCGAGCGACCTGCGGCACCGCTTCTACTGGTGGAACAACGCGGGCGTGCAGGTCCACGACGACTCGAAGATCTGGTACCCGATGCAGTTCACGGCCAGCCATGGCTTCAAGGACATCGACACCTGGCCGGTGAACGCGAAGGGCATGGACCTCAGCATCATCGGCAACCACAAGGACGGCCCGGTATCGCGCTTCACCTACGGCAGCCGCGAACCCTTCATGGGCATCTACGACCCGGATACGGATGCCGGCGTCGTCCACTACGCCAACTACGCGGATCTGCCGGCCAAGAAGGTCTGGACCTGGGGCACCAATGCGGAAGGCCTGGCATGGCGCCGTGTGCTTTCGGACAACAACAGCGCGTATGCGGAGGTGCAGGCCGGGCTTTTCCGCAACCAGGAAACCTACGGCTTTCTCCAGCCCGAGCAGGTCATTCACTTTTCCGAATACTGGATGCCGGTGCACGGGATCGGCGGCATCTCGCGCGCCAACCTCAATGGCGTGGTGTTCATGGACAGGAAGCGCGATGCCGCCGGACATGAGGCACTGGCGGTGGCCTTCAATGCCAACCGCCGGTTCCCCGACGCAAGCATCCGTATCCTCGATGGGACCAGGACCGTCTTCCAGGGAACGGCGACGCTCGATCCGGCCAAGCCATGGCAACACACGCTGGATGGTCTTTCCCCAGCGAAGAAGTACACCTTCGTCGTCGAGAACGACAAGCATGAGGTGCTTCTCCAACACACCGAAGACCAGTACGACTGGACCCCGCGCAACGAGGTCAAGACCGGCCCCCAGACGACCTATCAACCGCCCAGCACCAGCGACGGCTTGCTCGAACGCGGCAGGAACGAAGAGCTCCAGGGCCAGTTGATCGCCGCCCACAAAACCTATGCGCAGGCGCTGGCGGCATCGCCGGACAGCATGGCCCTGCTGAAGGCGCAAGGCCGGCTGGACGTGGACCTGTTCCGTTTTGAAGAGGCGTCGCGCCTGTTGAAGCAGGTCGAGGATCGTGCCACCTGGGACGGGGAGACGCATTACTACCTCGGCATCGCGGAAGCCTTCCTCGATCATCCGCAGGAAGCCCTGCTCGAATTCGAGGCGGCCTATCGCGATCCGTCCTACCGGGCCGCGGGAGGCGTGCTGCTGGCCGAGTCGCTCATCAAGGACAAGGATTTCTGGCGCGCCCACGACGTGCTGACCCACGTCTGCCATCCGGCCACCGCCAACACGGTGGCCCAGCGCTGCATCGAAGACGTGGTGGCCGTTCGGCGCGCCCTGGGACCGGTCGATCGTGCGCGGCAGCTCGTGGCCACCGCACTGGCCACCTATCCCACCAGCCATTTCCTGCGCAACGAGCAATCCATCCTGGACCGTCCGGATGCGCAGTTCGACGAGCATCTCGCCAGCGATCCCAACCGGATCCTCGACCTGGTGATCCAGTACAACCGGCTGGGGCTTTATGCCGATTCGCTCGCCCTGCTCACCCGCAAGTATCCGGCTGTGCCGGCCGACCAGGCCGAGCCGGGCATGGCGCCGCCCGACCAGTACCCCTTGCTGGCCTACTACCGGGGCTATTGCCGCGAGCAGATGGGCCAGTCCGGACTAGCCGACTATCGGGCCGCTTCGCGCATGTCGTTGCGCTACGTGTTCCCGGAAAGGCGCGAAACGCTCCTCGTCCTGCGTGCGGCGCTCGCCAGGAATCCTTCCGACGCATCCGCGCACTACCTGCTGGGGACGCTGTTGTTCTCCAAGGGCACCACCGACCAGGCCATCGCGGAATGGCGTCGCGCCGCATCGCTCAGGCCCGATATCCCATCGCTCGATGCGAGCCTTGGCCGCGCGCTGCTGGAAATCAGGCAGTCGCCCTCGGAAGCCGCCACCGTGTTCCAACATGGCTTCCGGGTCGACCCAGCCAATCCTGCGCTTTACACCGGCATGGACAAGGCCATGCGGCAAATGGGCAAGCCCGCCGCCCAGCGCGTCGCCATGCTCGAGAAATTTCCTGCGGATGCGGACATGCCCGCCGACCTTGTGCGTGCCATGGTCAATGCGTTGCGCGAGGACGGCAAGGACTCTCAGGCCGATGCATTGCTGGCCAAGCACTTCCTGCCACGCAAGGAAGGTGCGGCGCCGCTGGTGCCGGAATCAAAAGGCAGGCCGGTGGATACCTCCGTGCGACCGCATCAGTAAGGGAGTATCGGGACGCCGCAGGTAGCACAGGCAACAAAAAACCGCGCCTTGGCGCGGTTTCCGGGACATCCAGGGCTGCCTGGAGTGATCCAATTGGTCGGGGCGGCCGGATTCGAACCGACGACCCTTTGCCCCCCAGGCAAATGCGCTACCAGGCTGCGCTACGCCCCGACTTGGACTTGAAAGGCGGCAACGTGGCCGCCTTCTGCGCTTCGCGATCATGCGATCGGAAAGCGCGAACTATAACAGATGAATGCGCTCAACGACGCAGCAGGGCGAGAACTTCTTCGAGTTCCAGGCGCACCTGATGCACGATCTGGTGCGACATGCTCGCCTCGACGCGTGCCTGCGGACCTTCCAGTCGCGCGCGCGCACCGGTGATGGTGAAGCCCTCGTCGTACAGCAACGCGCGGATCTGGCGAATCATCAGCACGTCGTGGCGCTGGTAGTAGCGGCGGTTGCCGCGGCGCTTCACCGGGTTCAGCGCGGGGAACTCCTGCTCCCAGTAGCGCAGCACGTGCGGTTTCACCCCGCACAGCTCGCCCACTTCACCGATGGTGAAGTAGCGCTTGGCCGGGATGGGCGGCAGTTCGGTGTTATTCCCTTGGTCCAGCATAGCCTTCGACTCGCACCTTGAGTTTCTGACCTGGACGGAACGTCACCACCCGGCGCGCGGAGATCGGAATCTCTTCGCCGGTCTTGGGATTGCGCCCTGGCCGCTGGTTCTTTTCGCGCAGGTCGAAGTTGCCGAAACCCGACAGCTTCACCTGCTCCCCTCTTTCCAGTGCTTCGCGGACGACTTCGAAACAGGCGTCCACGAATTCCTTGGCTTCACGCTTGTTGAGGCCCACGTCCAGGAAAAGCCGCTCGGCCATATCTGCCTTGGTCAGCGCCATCTCATCCTCGCAACTTAGCCTGGCATGTCCGTTCGAGTGCGGCGACGGTCTGCCGCACGCAATGGTCTGCGTCGTCGTCGGTAAGGGTGCGGGAAGCATCCTGCAAAATCAAGCCCATAGCGAGACTTTTTCGGCCCGCTTCGACCCCTTTGCCGCTGTAACGGTCGAACAGCCGCAGCTCCTTCAGCACCTCGCCCAGGCTGGCCCGAACGGCTTCACCGATCTGCGACCAGGCCACGTTTTCCGGCACCTCGACGGCGATGTCGCGGCGCACCATGGGGAAACGGGCCACCGGCTGCGCCTTGGGAAGGCGGCGCGACAGCAGCGGCTCCAGTGCCAGTTCCAGCACATGCACGTCCGGCCCCAGGTCCAGCGCCTTGGCCAACTGCGGATGCAGGGCACCCAGCCAGCCCACCGTCTCGCCATCGCGCGCGAAGCGCGCGCCACGCCCCGGATGCAGCCAGGCCGGCAGGCCGTCGGCATGCACCGTCCAGCGCTCGGGCTCACCACCCCAGGCGATCAGCGCGTCCAGGTCACCCTTGAGATCGAAGAAATCCAGCACACGGGAAGGCTCGCCCCATTGCTCGGCGCGTGCGTCGCCGCTGGCAACGATGGCGAGGCCGGGTGTCTCGACCGGAGGATTGCCTGCGGCGAACACGCGGGCGACTTCGAACAGCCTCACTCGCTCCTGCTGGCGCGCACGATTGTGGCGCAGCGCCTCGACCAAGCCCGGCAGCAGCGAGGGGCGCATCACCGCGAGATCGGCCGACAGCGGATTCGCCAGCGGCACGCCTTGGCCGGCAAGGCCCCAGCGCGCCAGCAGTTCGGCGGAGACGAAGGACAGGTTCACCGCCTCGTGGTAGCCGCGCGCGGCCAACTGCTCGCGCAGCGCCAGCTCGCCGATGCGCGCCTCCGGCTCGGCCGCCAGCGCCAGCGCACCGGCGGGCGTGGCGGTGGGGATGTTGTCGTAGCCGAAGATGCGCGCAACTTCCTCGACCAGATCCTCTTCGCGCTCGATGTCGAAGCGGCTGCTGGGCGCGGTGATGCGCCAGCCTTCGGCCAGGGTTTCTACCCGCATGCCCAGCGCGGTGAAGATGCGCGCCACCTCGGCATCGGCCACGTCCACGCCCAGCACGCGCCGGAGGCGCGCGCGGCGCAGCGTCACCGCTGCCGGCTGCGGCAGGTCGGCCAGGTTTTCCGCCACCAGCACCGGCCCGGCCTTGCCGCCGGTGATGGACAGCAGCAGCTCGGTGGCGCGCTCCAACGCACGGCGCGGCAGCTCGGGATCGACGCCGCGTTCGAAGCGGTGCGAGGCGTCGGTGTGCAGGCCGAGCTTGCGCGCACGGCCCATGATCGCGGCCGGCGCGAAGTGCGCGGACTCCAGGAAAATGTTGCGCGTGGCGTCGGTAACGCGTGAATCGAAGCCACCCATCACGCCGGCCACCGCCAGCGCCTTGCTGTCGTCGGCGATCAGCACGAAGCCTGCGTCCAGCTTCGCTTCGCTGCCGTCGAGCAGCTTCAGCGTTTCGCCGGCGCGCGCATGGCGCACCACGATGTCGCCTTCCAGCGCGTCGTTGTCGAAGGCGTGCATGGGCTGACCCAGCTCCAGCATCACGTAGTTGGTGACGTCCACCACCGCGCTGATCGGGCGCAGGCCGGCGCGGCGCAGGCGCTCGGCCAGCCACAGCGGCGTGCGCGCGGCGGGGTCGATGCCTTCGACGATGCGGCCGAGGTAGCGCGGCGCATCCTTGCCGGCTTCGAGACGAATGCCGCGGCGAGCGTCGCCGGTCACCGGCGCGGCCGGCTGCTCGCCCGTCTTCACGTGGCTGCCGAACAGCGCGGCCACGTCGTGCGCGAGGCCGTAGAGGCCCAGGCAGTCGGGGCGGTTCGGGGTGAGCTTCAGTTCGATGCTGGCATCGGGCAGGCCGAGGTAGATGGCCAGCGGCTGGCCCACCGGCGCGTCGGTCGGCAGCTCCAGCAGGCCGGACGCGTCGGCGTCGATACCCAGCTCCTTGGCCGAGCACAGCATGCCGAACGATTCCACGCCACGCAGCTTGGCCGCCTTGATGGCGATGCCGCCACGCAGTTTCGCGCCCACGGTTGCCAGCGGCACCTTGATGCCGACACGCGCATTCGGCGCGCCGCAGACGATCTGCAGCGGCTCGCCCTGCCCCGCATCCACCTTGCACACCTGCAGGCGGTCGGCCTCGGGATGCTTCTCGGCGCCGACGATCTCGGCCACCACCACGCCGTCCAGACCTTCGCCCAGCGGCGTGAGCTCTTCCACTTCCAGCCCGGCCATGGTCAGCGCGTGGGCCAAAGCGGCGCGATCGGCCTTGATGTCGACCAGCTCGCGCAGCCAGTTCTCGGAGAATTTCATCGTGTGTTCCCTGCCCGGTTTACGCGAACTGCTTGAGGAAGCGCAGGTCGTTCTCGAAGAACGCGCGCAGATCGGTAACGCCATAGCGCAGCATCGCGAAGCGCTCGACGCCGAGGCCGAAGGCGAAGCCGGTGTAGCGTTCCGGGTCGATGCCGCAGTTCGCCAGCACGTTCGGATGCACCATGCCGCAACCCAGCACCTCCAGCCAGCGCGACTGTCCGTCGGCCGTCTCCCAGCGGATATCCACCTCGGCCGAGGGCTCGGTGAAGGGGAAGTAGCTGGGGCGGAAACGCATCTCGAAATCGCGCTCGAAGAAGGCGCGGATGAACTCGGCCAGCGTGCCCTTGAGGTCGGCAAAGCTGGAGGTCTCGTCGACCAGCAGGCCCTCGATCTGGTGGAACATCGGCGAGTGGGTCTGGTCCGAATCGCTGCGGTAGACCTTGCCCGGCGCGATGATGCGGATCGGCGGCTGGCGGCCCTTCATCGAACGGATCTGCACCGGTGAGGTGTGCGTGCGCAGCAGGCGGCCGTCGCCGAAGTAGAAGGTGTCGTGCATGGCGCGCGCCGGGTGGTGCGGCGGGAAGTTCAGCGCCTCGAAGTTGTGCCAGTCGTCCTCGATCTCGGGGCCGTCGGCGCGCTGGTAGCCCAGCCGCGCGAAGATCGCCGCGATGCGCTCCAGCGCGCGGGTGATCGGATGGATGCCGCCGCGCTCGCCGTCGCGGCCGGGCAGCGAGATGTCGATGGTTTCGGAGGCGAGGCGGCGATCCAGCTCGGCCTGCTCCAGCGTCGCCTTGCGCGCGGCAAGCGCATCGGCAAGGCGTTCCTTGACGCGGTTTACCTCGGCGCCGCGCGCCTTGCGCTCGTCCGGCGCCAGCGCGCCCAGCGACTTCAGCGCGGCGGTGACGATGCCGCTCTTGCCGAGCAGGCCCACGCGCAGCGCGTCGAGCGCCTCCAGCG
>DATEKS010000177.1:0-2472 GCA_035277325.1 Rhodanobacter sp. | reverse complement strand
CCTCGCCGGGGGCCGGCCTGGGGCCGCGGGACTGGCGACGCGGTGCGCGCGGACGCGACTCGGACGGATTCTCGGCGCCGCCGGCGTCGTTCGGGGTGGTGCTATCGGTATCGGACACGGGCAATCCTCGCGGGGCGCCGTTGGAAACAGGAGGGAAGGTGTGCGTCGCGCCAGAGAGGGCACAGGGGGATCAGGAGGATCCCGGCGAACGCGGTAGGCAATCTAGCACCCGCCGCGCATGGCAGTAAAGCGCGCGGCGGGCGAAAAACCGGCGATCAGATCGCCTTGTCGATCATCTGGGCCAGCTGGCCCTTGCTGACGGCGCCAATCTGGGTGGCCTCGACCTTGCCGTTCTTGAACACCATCAGGGTGGGGATGCCGCGCACGCCGTAGGTGCGGGGGGTCTTCTGGTTGTGGTCGATGTTGATCTTCACGATGCGCAGCTTGCCCTCGTACTGGCCGGCCAGCTCGTCGAGGATCGGCGCGATGGCCTTGCACGGGCCACACCATTCGGCCCAGAAGTCCAGCAGCACGGGGGTCTCGGACTGCAGCACTTCCTGCTCGAAGGCGTCGTCGCTCACATGGGTAATCAGGTCGCTCACCGGGGTCTCCGAAAGGCGGGTGGAAGGAAGGTTTGACGACCACGCGGCCAGCATCGGCTACACTGGGGCGCCCATGAAGCGCGGGTCGAACCGGGAAAGAGGGACTTTGGCCGTTGCGGCCCGGAGCCTCATTGCAACGTAACTCGGGGCGCGATTCAAGCGATTCAAGGGCGGCAACGGACGGTTCCGTTGACATAGGCGAGGCGGCTCCAGCGAGCCCTTTCGCCTATGCCAGCGGGACTGCCGGTTGCGCCGCCACCGTTTCGGCGCCCTGTGCGACCCCGGAGCGCAGGCAGGCGAGCCTGACCCGCCCGCCGTGCGCTGCACGCCGCCACGCGCCGCTCATCCACTTGCTCCGTGTCGCCTCCGGCGACGGAGCCGGGCCGGCCATCGCGCCTGCGCCCGCATCCCACCGGCTTTTCCTTCCATGTCGCAAACCGTACTCACCGATACCTTCTTCACCAATTTCGAACTTCATCCCCTGCTGCAGCAAGGCCTGGCCGAAGCCGGCTTCACCCGCTGCACGCCGATCCAGGAGCTGACCCTGCCGGTGGCGCTGGCCGGCCGCGATGTCGCTGGCCAGGCGCAGACAGGCACCGGCAAGACCTGTGCCTTCCTCGTCGCGCTGATGAACCGCCTGCTCACCACCCCGGCGGTGGCCGAGCGCAAGGACACCGACCCGCGCGCGCTGGTGATCGCGCCCACCCGCGAGCTGGCGATCCAGATCGACAAGGACGCCCGCGCCATCGGCTCGCGCACCGGCCTGAAGACCGCGTTGATCTACGGCGGCGTGGACTACGACAAGCAGCGCCAGCAGCTGCACGACGGCTGCGACATCATCATCGCCACGCCAGGCCGCCTGCTCGACTACTACAAGCAGCAGGTGTTCGGCTTCAACGGCGTCGAGGTGATGGTGATCGACGAGGCCGACCGCATGTTCGACCTCGGCTTCATCAAGGACGTGCGCTACATCTTCCGCCGCCTGCCGGCGCGCGAACAGCGCCAGGTGCTGCTGTTCTCCGCCACCCTGAGCCACCGCGTGCTGGAACTGGCCTACGAGCACATGCACGAGGCCGAGAAGCTGGTGGTGGAGAGCGACAACGTCACCGCCGACAAGGTGCGCCAGGTCGTGTACTTCCCGGCCAAGGAGGAGAAGCTGCCGCTGCTGCTCAACCTGATCGACAGGCACCAGCCCAAGCGCAGCATCATCTTCGTCAACACCAAGGCCGCCGCCGAGCGCGTCACCGACCGCGTGAAGCGTCATGGTTGCCGCGTCGGCGCGATTTCCGGCGACGTGCCCCAGCTCAAGCGCCAGAAGCTGCTGCAGCGCTTCCAGGACGGCCAGCTCGACATCCTGGTCGCCACCGACGTGGCTGCGCGTGGCCTGCACATCCCCGCGGTCAGCCACGTCTTCAACTACGACCTGCCGCAGGACGCCGAGGACTACGTGCACCGCATCGGCCGCACCGCGCGCCTCGGCGCCGAGGGCGACGCGATCAGCTTCGCCTGCGACCTGTACGCGATGAGCCTGCCCGACATCGAGGCGTATATCGGCCAGGCCATTCCGGTGGCGGCCATCGAGCCGGAACTGCTGGTGATGCCGAAGCCGCGCGAGGTCGATGCCGAGTTCGCCGCCAATGCCGCCGCCGACAGCGCCGCGTTCGGCGACCGCGTCGAGTCGCGTCACGACGACAAGAAGGGCGGGCGTTCGCGTCGTGACGGTGGCCGCAGCGAGCGCGGGCCGCGCGAAGGTCGCTCGCACGAACCGCGGCCGCCGCGGGCAGCGCGCGCCGAAACTGCCGCTGTCGAAGTGGTGGCGCCTGTCGCGCCGGCGCAGGATGGCAACGCCACCGTTGCTGCCGAAGGCGAT
>DATEKS010000176.1:0-11001 GCA_035277325.1 Rhodanobacter sp. | reverse complement strand
CTGCGGGAGCTGCAGAAGGAAGGCTGAGCGGGCTTCGCAACAGCCTGCGCCGCCGGCAGAGGTCATGCCGTGCCGCAGCATCGGCCGGGGGCATCGGCTAGAATAGGCGCTTCCATTGCATGGCGCCGTCCCCCGCATGATCGCACTTGACGGGCAGAACGCCCTTTCGGCCTTCCGCCTCGAACGCCTCAACGCCCGCCTTGACGCCTTGCACCGCGGTATCCGCGTGCAGGCCGCCTGGTTCGTGTATTTCCTCGATGCCGCCGCCGCGCCGGAAGGCACGTTGCGCCAGCGCCTGCTGGAAGTGCTGGAGGCGAAGGACGCCGCGCCGGCGCCGGCCACGCTGTGGGTGGTGCCGCGGCTGGGCACGATCTCGCCGTGGTCGAGCAAGGCCACCGACATCCTGCACGGAGCCGGTTTCGAAGTACGCCGGGTGGAGCGCGGCACGGCCTGGCAGCTTGCCGGCATGCCCGTGGACGGCACGCCCGAACACGCAGCGGTGCTGGCGCTGCTGCACGATGCGATGACGCAGTCGGTGCTGGGCTCGCTGGACCAGGCGAAGGGCCTGTTCCTCGCCGGTCGGCCGGGCGACTTGGTGCACATCGTGCTGGGCGGCGACGCCCGCGCCGCGCTCGCCAAGGCCAACGCCGAGCTGGGCCTGGCGCTGGCCGACGACGAGATCGACTACCTCGCCGCGCGCTACGCCGAACTGGGCCGCGATCCCACCGACGCCGAGCTCTTCATGTTCGCCCAGGCGAACTCCGAGCACTGCCGCCACAAGGTGTTCAACGCGAGCTGGACGGTGGACGGGCAGGAACAGGACAAGAGCCTGTTCGCGATGATCAAGAACACCCACCAGCACTCGCCCGCGCACACGCTGTCCGCCTACAAGGACAACGCGGCGGTGATCGAGGGCAGCACGGGCAAGCGCTTCTTCGCCGATGCGAAAGGCGTTTGGCGCAACCACGAAGAACAGATCGACTACGCGATCAAGGTGGAGACGCACAACCATCCCACCGCGATCGCGCCCTGGCCCGGAGCGGCCACCGGCGCCGGCGGCGAGATCCGCGACGAGGGCGCCACCGGCCGCGGCGCCAAGCCCAAGGCGGGGCTCACCGGCTTCTCGGTGTCCGACCTGCGCATCCCCGGTCACCCGCAGCCGTGGGAAGTGGAGCGCCCGCTGCCGCCGCGCATGGCCAGCGCGTTCGAGATCATGCGCGACGGCCCGCTCGGCGCCGCCGCGTTCAACAACGAAATCGGCCGGCCGTGCCTGGGCGGCTATTTCCGCAGCTACGAGCACGAGACCGGCGAAGCCGGCCTGCGCCGCGGCTACGACAAGCCGATCATGCTGGCCGGCGGCCTCGCCAACATCCGCCGCGACCACGTGCAGAAGCGCGCGGTGCAGCCCGGCCACGCGGTGATCGTGCTGGGCGGTCCGGCGATGCTGATCGGCCTGGGCGGCGGCGCCGCCTCGTCGGTGGCTTCGGGCGCCTCCAGTGCCGAACTGGATTTCGCCTCGGTGCAGCGCGACAACGCCGAGATGGAGCGCCGCTGCCAGCAGGTGATCGACAGTTGCTGGGCGCGTGGCGAAGCCAATCCCATTGTCAGCATCCACGACGTGGGCGCGGGCGGCCTCTCCAACGCGATCCCGGAGATCCTCAACGACGCCGACGTGGGTGGCGAGATCGATCTCTCCAAGGTGCCCTGCGACGATCCCTCGCTGTCGCCGATGCAGGTGTGGAGCAACGAGTCGCAGGAGCGCTACGTGCTCGCCATCGCGCAGGAGAACCTGCCGGAGTTCGAGGCGTGCTGCGCGCGCGAGCGCTGCCCCTATGCCGTGGTCGGCACCGCCACCGCCGAACGCGTGCTGCGCGTCACCGATCCGCGCCGCGATTTGGTGGTGATCGACCTGCCGATGGACGTGCTGTTCGGCAAACCGCCGCGCATGCACCGCGACGCGAAGCGCATCAAGCCGCGCGTGGACCTGGTGCCCGACCTCACCGGCATCGGCATGGACGAAGCGCTGCTGCGCGTGCTGCGCCTGCCCACCGTGGGCAGCAAGAGCTTCCTGATCCACATCGGCGACCGCACCGTGGGCGGCCTCAACCACCGCGATCCGATGGTGGGCCCGTGGCAGGTGCCGGTGGCCGACTGCGCGGTGACCATGGCCGACTTCGACGGCTACCGCGGCGAGGCGATGGCGATGGCCGAGCGCGCCCCGGTGGCGCTGCTCAACAGCGCCGATGCCGCGCGGCTGGCGGTGGGCGAGGCGATCACCAACCTCGCCGCGGCGCCGATCGCGGGCCTGGGCGAAATCCGCCTGTCGGCGAACTGGATGGCCGCGGTGAACCACCCCGGCGAGGACGCCGCGCTGTTCGACGCGGTGAAGGCCGTAGGCATGGAGCTGTGCCCGCAGCTCGACATCTCCATCCCGGTCGGCAAGGACTCGCTGTCCATGCAGACCGTGTGGAAGGACGGCGATACGCCGCAACGCACGGTGGCGCCGGTGTCGCTGGTGATCACCGGCTTCGCCCGCGTCGACGACGTGCGCCGCACGCTCACGCCGCAGCTGAAGCTCGACCGTGGCGACACCGACCTGTGGCTGCTCGACCTCGGCGCCGGCCGCGACCGCCTCGGCGCCTCCGCGCTGACCCAGGTGTTCAACCGCAGCGGCGGCGTGCCGCCGGACCTGGACGACGCCAGGCGCCTCAAGGCGCTGTTCGAGCTGGTGCAGGAGGCGAACCGCAGCGGACTGCTGCTGGCCTACCATGACCGCTCCGACGGCGGCGTCATCGTCACCCTGCTGGAGATGGCCTTCGCCGGCCACTGCGGCCTGGAGATCCAGCTCGACGGCTGGGCCGAGGCTGCGCTGCGTGCGCTGTTCAACGAGGAACTGGGCGCCGTGCTGCAGGTGGCGGTGGCGAACCGCGAGGCGTTCGAGGCGCTGCTGGTGAAGCACGACCTCGCCGGCATGAGCTACCGCATCGGCCGGCCCAAGGAGAAGCTGGGCATCAAGCTGTACTCGGGCAGCGAGACGCTGTTCAAGTGGAACTGGAGCACGTTGTACCGCGCCTGGAACGAGACTAGCCACGCGATGCAGCGGTTGCGCGACAACCCCGCCAGCGCCGACGCCGAGCTGGAGTGGCGACTGGACGACGCCGACCCGGGCCTCAGCCCCAAGCTCACGTTCGACCCGGCCGAGAACATCGCCGCGCCGCTGATCCATGCGGCGATCGCCGGCGGCGCCAAGCCACGCGTGGCGATACTGCGCGAGCAAGGCGTCAACGGCCAGGTGGAAATGGCCGCCGCGTTCACGCGCGCCGGCTTCGAGGCGGTGGACGTGCACATGTCCGACCTCGCCAGCGGCCGGGTGAAGCTGGCCGACTTCCGCGGCTTCGCCGCCTGCGGCGGCTTCTCCTACGGTGACGTGCTGGGTGCGGGCCGCGGCTGGGCCACCTCGATCCTGTACAACGACTACCTGCGTGCCGAGTTCACCGCGTTCTTCGCCGACCCAACCAAGTTCGCGCTGGGCGTGTGCAACGGCTGCCAGATGCTGAGCCAGCTCAAGGACATCATCCCCGGCGCGCAGCACTGGCCGAAGTTCCTGCGCAACGCCTCCGAGCAGTACGAGGCGCGCGTGGCCACGCTGGAGGTGCTCGATTCGCCCAGCCTGTTCTTCAAGGGCATGGCCGGCTCGCGCATCCCGGTGGCGGTGGCGCACGGCGAGGGGCGCGTGCATTTCCCGAACACCTGCAGCCCGTCCAAGGCGCAGGCGGCACTGCGCTTCGTGGACAACCGCGGCAAGCCCACCGAACACTTCCCGCTCAACCCCAACGGTTCGCCCGGCGGCCTCGCTGGCTTCACCGCCGCCGAGGGCCGGGTGACGATCCTGATGCCGCATCCGGAGCGCGTGTTCCGCAGCGTGCAGATGAGCTGGGCGCCGGAAGCCTGGGGCGAGGATTCGCCCTGGCTGCGCATGTTCCGCAACGCGCGGGTATGGTGCGGCTGAGTCCGTCCGCACAAGGACGCCGGTGGCTGGTCTGGCTGCCGGCACTCGTCTGGTTGTTGCTGCTCGCCGTCCTGCCGTGGTGGCTGGACCTGCCGCTGCTGGTGGCCTGCGCCTTGGCGCTGCTGTGGCGCAGCGGGCCGCTTGCGGCGCACGCGTCGTTGTTGCGGCGCGCCCTGCGCTGGGGCCTGCCGGGCCTGCTGCTGGCGGTCCTGCGTGCGTTCGGTACCGATGCGCTGGCCTGGTTGTTGACCCTGCTCGCCGCGCTGGCCGGCTTCTCGCTGCTGATGCTGCTGGAGAACTGGCTGGATCGCGGCAAGCGCCGCGAAGCTTCGCCTTCGTCCACGGACGAGTGGCCGGAACTGGCGATGGCGCCAATCGGACCTGCCGCCACGATCATCGAGCTGCAGCCGCCGCAGTGGCGTGCCCTGGAAGAGGGCCTTGCCGATCCGCTGGGTGGCGAGCTGCGCTGGCATGACGGCGCGCTGCAGCTGGCCGATGGCAGCCGTGTCGGCGGCGTGGAGCCACGCTGCGACTTCGCCGCCGACGGCCGCTGGCTGGTGCTGCCGCTGGCTGGGCAGCGTGGCCTGCTGCTGCTGGATCGCCGGCACGGTCGTCGGTACCGCCTGCGCGGCAGGCAGCTGGCCGGCTGGCACGAGGGCCAGCCGTGGCTGAGCCGCGACGAGGAGCACACACCCTTGGCCATCGCCCACGTGCTGGGGCGTGACGAGGACGATTGAGCCACGTCTCCAACTGGCCGCCGCGCATCCTACGCACATGCCTCACGTCCCCTGCCGCATACTTGCACCGTGAACACATCTTTCGCCTCTCCGCCGCTGCCGCTCAGCGTGATCGTGGTATCCGCCGACAGCGGCCAAGGCCTGCGCGACTGCGTGCGCCGGGTGCTGGCCTGTACCACGCCGCTGGAGCTGCTGCTGATCGACAACGCCTCGGCCGACGGCGTGCCGCAGGCGCTGGCGCGCGCCTATGAGCACGAGCCGCGCTTCCGCTTGATCCAGAACCACCGCAACCTCGGCTTCGGCCCGGCGGTGAACCGTGCGGCGGCGCAGGCGACAGGCAAGCACTTGCTGGTGCTCAATCCCGACTGCCTGCTGGACCAGGCCAGCCTCGACCGTCTGCTTGCCGTGTTCGACAGCGAGCGACAGGTCGGCCTGCTGGGCGCCGTGGTCTGCGATGCGCAGGGCGTGCCCGATCCGGCTTCGTACCGGCGCGACCCGCTGCTGCGGCGCGCGCTGGCCAGCCTGTTCGGCGGCCGCGGCGAGCGCGTAGAGATGGGCGGGGCGATGCCGGAGCAACTGGTCGAGGCCGAGGCGGTATCCGGCGCGCTGATGTTGCTGCCGCGCCACCTGTTCGAGCGGCTGGGCGGCTTCGACGAGGGCTATTTCCTGCACTGCGAGGACCTGGACCTGTGCCGTCGCGTGCGCGACGCGGGCTGGCGCGTGCTGCTGGCCGGCGACGTGCGCGTGTTGCACGGCAAGGGCGGCTCCAGCCGGCACCGCCCGGTGTTCGTGAGCCGCCACAAGCATCGCGGCATGTGGCGCTGGTTCCGCAAGTTCGATCCGGAAGCGCGCCGGCCGCTGGTGGCGGCCACGGTGTGGCTGGGCATCTGGGTGCACTTCCTCGCACAGATTCCCGGCCAGTTGCTGCGGCGGCTGGCAGGGAGCGGGCGAAGGGACGTGGGAGAATAGACAAGGCAGTAGCCGCCTCGGCGTGTGCTCTCCTCTCGCCACCCACCTTCACCCGCCTCCGGTCCCATGAGCGCACGCACCACGACCCTGCCCACCCTCGGCCTGCTGGCGATGACCGCCGTATGGGGCTCGACGTTCTTCATGATCAAGGACGTGGTGGCGCGCATGCCGGTGGCGGACTTCCTCGCCGTGCGCTTCGCCGTCGCCGCGCTGGCGATGCTGGCGCTGTTTCCGCGCCATGTCTGGCGACTGGGCCGGGCGGGCATTGCACGCGGCCTCGCGCTGGGCGCGATCTACGGCATCGGGCAGCTGCTGCAGACCCGCGGCCTGCAGCTGATCGCGCCCAGCGTCAGCGGTTTCGCCACCGGCATGTATGTGGTGTTCACGCCGATCCTGGCGACGCTGCTGTTGCGTCAGCGTATGCCCGGCGTGGTGTGGATCGCGGTGGGCCTGTCCACGGTCGGCCTCGCGCTGTTGTCGCTCAACGGCGTGTCGGTGGACCTGGGCGTGTGGCTCACGCTGGCTTCGGCGGCGCTGTATGCGCTGCACATCGTGCTGCTGGGGCAGTGGTCGCGCCAAGGCGAGGCGTTCGGCCTGTCGGCGGTGCAGATGGTCGCCATTGCGCTGGTCTGCCTCGTCGCCACTTCGCCGCACGGCGGGCCGGTGGCGCCGCCAGATCGCGCGGCGTGGCTGGCCGTGCTGTACATGGCGCTGATCGCGGGCGCCGGCGCCATGCTGATGCAGACCTGGGCGCAGGCCCACCTACCGGCCACCCGCGCCGCGATCGTGATGACCACCGAGCCGGTGTTCGCCGCCGCCTTCGCGGTGGCCTTCGGCAGCGACGTGTTCGGCTGGCGCATGCTGGCCGGCGGGGCGCTGGTGCTGGGGGCGATGTACCTGGTGGAGCTGGCGCCGCGGCGATCGGCGGCGATTGCGGCGGAGGCGGGGCATCACGAGGTGTGAAAGCGCTCGCCGCTTCCGCTGCGGGATGGCGTTTTACCCCCTCGCCCGCTTGCGGGAAGGGGGAGGGGAGAGGGGCTTTTCGCTGTGCTCTGCTCTCGCAAGTTTCAAAGCGGTTTCGTGCGCCTGTCGGCGTCCGAGCTACTTCTCTTTTGCTTGTCCAAAAGAGAAGTAGCCAAGAGAAAACGACACCCCGGTTGGCACTTGCCGGGCGTCCTGCCCGGCAAGTCCGTGAGGCGGGGCCGGGCTTTTCGAGCGGGCATCCTGCCCGCGCAAAAAGGCGAGCCCATCCATGGACTCGCCCGCTGCGCGGCCTTGTCGTCCCCACCTCACCGCCGCCCAGGGGCCCCGGAAAAGCAGGCCCGCGTCGTGCGCGCCAGAAGCAAAGCCACAACCACAGCCACGGCAGTGCGACGCGTCAGTGCTCAGGGGGTTCGCTCGCGGGCGGCTTTGCGCATCTCGCGCGTCTGCAGCGCCACGCGCACCAGGTACACCACGATCGCCACGTTGCCGACCAGCGCGGCCAGCTTCAGCCAGCCGAAGCGGTGCAGGGTCTCGTACAGCTCGATCGGGATCAGCGAGGCGGTGGCGATCACGGTGAACCACTCGGCCCAGTACTTGCCCATCAGCAGGCCCACGCCTTCGATGCCGAACAGCACGGCGTAGCCCAGCGCCACCAGGCCCACCGCCACGAAGCGGCTGGGGCCGAAATCCTGCAGCATCGACACCATCCGCCAGCGCAGGCCGTTGCTGTCGGACAGCGACAGATGCTCCAGCCAATGCACCAGCCGCTCGAAATTCTGCTCGCGGTCGAGGTGGAACGCCGCCGCGGCCACCAGCAGCAGGCACACGGTCTTGATGATCTCGTAGGTCGCGATCACGCGCAGGCCGGCGCGATGCGACGACGCCCGCGGCACGGGGCGGGCGTCGACCTGGGCGGCTGCGATGTTCTCGATCTCGGACATGGGATGCTCTGGCAAACGTCAGGACTATTGTTCCGGCCGCAAAATGAACGGCCAGTGCGCAAAGACATGGGGGCTACCCGGAAAATCTCGAGGCCGGCGGCGGGGGCGTCGGGCGCCGAGGAGGGTGCGAAAGTGCGCGGCCATGCCGGTTGTTGCCGGCATGGCCGCGGTGGCGACATCGTGGGTTCAGCAGCAGCGCCCGCCGCCACCCTTGTAGCGGGCCTCCTGGCGCTCGCGGAAGAACTCGGCGTAGCTGGGCACCTTGCGCTCGGGATGGTGCTCGCGCAGGTGCTTCACGTAGACCTCGTAGTCGGGCACGCCGCAGCAGAGGCGGGCGGTCTGCACCGCCCGCTTCCGGAATGCCTGCAGTCGCGCGACAAGTTCCATGGTGTCAGTGTACTGCCACGTCCGCCAACGCCACATAGGGTTCCTCGTTGGCGGTAGGGTGGTTGGTGCGCCAGGCCTTGATCAGGGCCTGCAGGCAGAACAGGGTCATCACCACCACCAGCGCCATGAAGATGGCCGTCATCGCCATGTCCACGCGGTTATTGGTGATGATCTGCTGCATCGCCGCCGCAGTCTTGGCCGGCGCCAGCAGCTGGCCGTTCGCCAGTGCGGCGGCGTACTTGTCGGCGGCCGCGGTGAAGCTGATCGGACCCGTCAGCTTCTCGTAGCCTGCCGCCAGCGTGCACACGATCAGCCAGATCGCCGGGATGCCCGGCACCCACACGTAGCGCTCGCGCTTGAGCTTCACCACTACCACGGTGGCCAGCATCAGCGCGATCGCCGCCAGCATCTGGTTGGCGATGCCGAACAGCGGCCACAAGGTGTTGATGCCGCCCAGCGGATCGACCGCGCCCTGGTACAGGAAGTAGCCCCACAGCGCCACGCAGATCGCGGTGGCGAGCAGGTTGCCGGCCCAGGACTCGGTGGCTTGCAGCGGCTTGTGGATGAGGCCGGCGATCTCCTGGATCATGAAGCGGCCCACGCGCGTGCCGGCATCCACCGTGGTGAGGATGAACAGCGCCTCGAACAGGATCGCATAGTGGTACCAGAACGCCATCATGCCTTCGCCCGGCAGGATGTTGTGCAGCAGCTGGGCCATGCCCACTGCCAGCGTGGGCGCGCCGCCCGCGCGGCTGAGGATGCTCTGTTCGCCCACGTCCTTCGCCGTGCGGATCAGCTCGTCCGGCGTCACCACGAAGCCCCACTGGCTGATCACCTGCGCCGCGTGCTCCACCGTGGTGCCGATGATCGCGCCCGGCGCATTCATCGCGAAGTACACACCCGGGTGCAGCGAGACGGCGGCCACCATCGCCATGATCGCCACGAAGGCCTCCATCAGCATGCCGCCGTAGCCGACCATGCGCGCCTGGCCCTCGTTCGCCAGCAGCTTGGGCGTGGTGCCCGAGGCGATGATCGAGTGCCAGCCCGACACTGCGCCGCAGGCGATGGTGATGAACAGGAACGGGAACAGGTTGCCGGCGAACACCGGGCCGGTGCCGTCGATGAACTTCGTCACCGCGGGCATCTGCAGCATCGGTGCGGCGAGGAAGATCGCCAGCGCCAGCAGCGCGATGGTGCCGATCTTGAGGAAGGTCGAGAGGTAGTCGCGTGGCGCCAGCAGCAGCCATACCGGCAGCACCGAGGCGCAGAAGCCGTAGCCGATCAGCCACCACGCCAGTGCCTTGGCGTCCATGTCGAAGATCGATGCCAGCGCGGCCGAGTCGGCTACGAACCGGCCGGCCCAGATCGACAGCAGCAGCAACACCAGGCCGATGATCGACACCTCGAGGATGCGGCCCGGGCGGAACCAGCGCAGGTAGGCGCCCATCAGCAGCGCGATCGGGATCGTCATCGCCACCGTGAAGGTGCCCCAGGGGCTGTGCGTGAGCGCCTTCACCACCACCAGCGCCAGTACCGCCAGCACGATCATCATCAGCACCAGCACGCCGATCATCGCCACGATGCCGGGCAATGGCCCCAGCTCCTCGCGCAGCATGTGGCCCAGCGAGCGGCCGTCGCGGCGCAGCGAGAGGCCCAGGATCATGAAGTCCTGCACCGCGCCAGCGAACACCACGCCGAACAGGATCCACATCGTGCCGGGCAGGTAGCCCATCTGCGCCGCCAGCACCGGGCCCACCAGCGGGCCGGCGCCGGCGATCGCGGCGAAGTGGTGGCCGAACACCACCCACTTGTCGGTGGGCACGTAATCCAGGCCGTCGTTGCGCAGCACCGATGGCGGGGCGCGGCTGGGGTCCAGCTGCAGCACGTAGTGCTCGACGAACTTGCCGTAGAAGCGGTAGCCGATCACGAACACCGCGATCGCGGCGGCGACCAGCCAGATCGCGTTGATCGGCTCGCCGCGGCGCAGGGCCACCACGCCGAGGCACCAGGCGCCCACGATGGCGATGGCGACCCAGAGGATCTTCGCCGCCGGGCCGGGTTTGACGGTTGCGCTGTGCATGCAGGGAACTCCCCATGGATTCCCGGCAAGAGTCTCGCCGGGCGGGATGGGGGTCAATGCCGCGCGGCTTAGCCTTTGGTCGAATGGGGGATCCCGGGAAACCGCCTGCATTGGCGTTTTTCCGGGGCGGGAACCCGGCGCTTGCCCGTATTCGTCACCGCCGATCAAGCACTTGCGCGCTTGCCGCAGCGGATCTCGTAATCCGGCATGCCGCGTTCATGTGTCGGCACGCCAGCGTCATGCAGGCTGCTCTAAAGTCGACGAACCAAGGCAAGCCGGGCGAGGCAACGATGATCCGCGAGATCCTGAAGATGGGCGACCCGCGCCTGCTGCGCGTGGCGCCGCCGGTGCCCGACGCGATGGTTGGCAGCACGGAACTCGATGCCCTGATCGCCGACATGTTCGACACCATGCACGCCGCCGACGGCGTGGGGCTCGCCGCACCGCAGATCGGCGTGGACCTGCAACTGGTGATCTTCGGCTTCGAGCATTCCGAGCGCTATCCCGATGCGCCGGAGGTGCCGCAGACCATCCTGCTCAACCCCGTCATCACCCCGCTGTCGCAGGATATGGAGGAGGGCTGGGAAGGCTGCCTCTCGGTGCCCGGCCTGCGCGGTGCGGTGAACCGCTACAGCCTGATCCGCTACCAGGGCGTCGGCCCGCACGGCGAACCCATCGACCGCCGCGCCGAGGGCTTCCATGCCCGCGTGGTGCAGCACGAGTGCGACCACCTGATCGGCCGGCTGTACCCCTCGCGCATCACCGACTTCAGCAAGTTCGGGTTCACGGAAGTGCTGTTTCCGGGGATGGACATGGCGGACGAATAGCCGCCGCCTCGTCGCGGCGCAGCCCGCAGGCCAGCGCCGCCATCGCGAAGCCCAGCGCCACCATGCA
>DATEKS010000175.1:0-4348 GCA_035277325.1 Rhodanobacter sp. | reverse complement strand
GGTCTTGCTTCGTACGGGTAGAGCGCTCAGGCGGCTTGGGCAAGCGCACCCAGCGCACCGATGGCCTGACGCGCCGAGGCCAGCGCCCCCGTCTTGTGCTCGGCGCCCATGTTGACGCCCTCGGCGCGCACGAACTCTACCTGGTCGATGCCCAGGAAGCCGAGCAGGGCACGCAGATAGGGTTCCTGGAAGTCCATCGGGCTATTGGAGTGCATGCCGCCGCGGCTGGAGGCCACGATCACCCGCTTGCCACCGGCCAGGCCCTCGGGGCCGTTGGGACCGTAGCGGAAGGTCTTGCCCGCCACCGCGATGCGGTCCAGCCAGGCCTTGAGCTGGCTGGGGATGCTGAAGTTGTACATCGGGGCACCGATCACCACGACGTCGGCGGCGAGGAATTCGTCCAGCATCTCGCCGCCACGTGCCGCGGCGGGGTCGGCAGCGTCGGCCACCGGCGTCCAGTGCGGCAGCGGCTGGGCGGCGAGATCGTGGTAGCGGACCTCGATGCCCGGGTGCAGGCGCTGCAGTTCGGCGACGACCTCTGCGGAAAGCTGGCGCGAAACCGAATGGCTACCCAGCGCGCTGGAATCGATGTGCAAGAGTTTCATGGCGGTTTCCTGATCGGGGCCGGCATGTCCGGCGACGCGATCAAGGTATATTTGGAACAATCCGGCGATAAGCCGGCAAAACTTGAACTTATCGTTCGGAAAGGGAAACGGTCATGCTGCAGTTGAACGGCGCCTTGCAGGATCTCAACGACCTGTACTTCTTCGCGGCCGTGGTGGAGCACGGCGGCTTCTCCGCGGCGGGGCGGGCGCTGGGCGTGCCCAAGTCGCGGCTCAGCAAGCGGGTGTCGCAGCTGGAGGAACGCCTCGGCGTGCGGCTGCTGCAGCGGACCACCCGCCGTTTCGTGGTCACCGAGGTGGGTGAACGCTTCTACGCGCATTGCCGCGCCGTGCTGGAGGAGGCGCGCGCCGCACAGGAGGCAGTGGACGAGCTGCGCGCCGAACCGCGCGGAGTGGTGCGCCTGAGCTGCCCGGTGTCGCTCACCCAGACTATCCTGGCGCACGTGCTGCCGGACTTCCTGGCGCGATACCCGCGATTGCAGGTGCGCGTGCTTTCCAGCAACCGCCGCGTGGACCTGCTCGGCGAGGGCTACGACTTGGCGATCCGCGTGCGCAGCAAGCTCGACACCGACGCCAACATGGTGGTGCGCAGCTTCGGCCAGTCGCGCGTGCTGCCGGTGGCCAGCCCGGCGCTGCTCGACGCGCAGGGGCGCCCGCAGCATCCCGACGAACTGTCGAAACTGCCAGCGCTGTCGATGCAGGAGCACGAAGGCCCGCAGACCTGGGAGCTGATCGACGCCGCGGGCGAGCGCGTCAGCGTGGAGGTGCAGGCGAGGTTGATCTGTGGCGATTTCGCGGTGCTGCTGGAGGCGGCGCGCCGCGGCATCGGCGTGACCTTGCTGCCGGAGTTCGTCTGCGCGCCGGCGGTAACCCGCGGCGAGCTGGAGGTGCTGCTGCCGGAATGGAGCGCACCGGAAGGCACCATGCACTTCATCTACCCCAGCCGCCGCGGCATGCTGCCGGGCGTGCGCGCGCTGGTGGATTTCCTCGCCGAAAGCCTGCCCGCAACCACCCTGCGCAAGCACGAGGAATGCAAGACGCGAATCCTGCCGGAGCTGGAACACGGACGGTAGCGTCATCCTGGGAGGGAGGCCCGGATGGTGCCTGCCGTCCAGGTTCCTTGCGCATGCTACGCTTTCGTTTGGACTTCCATACGGCGACACGATGAAGATCGACACCAAGCTCCCCAAGGTCGGCACGACCATTTTCAGCGTGATGAGCCATCTCGCGCTGGAGCACAAGGCAGTGAACCTGGGACAGGGCTTTCCCGATTTCGAGCCGCCACAGGGCCTGCGCGACGCGCTGGCGCGCGCGATGGACGAGGGAAAGAACCAATACGCGCCGATGCACGGCACCGCGCCGCTGCGCGAGCAGATCGCGGTCAAGACCGAACGCATGTACGGCCATCGCCCCGATGTGGACGCCGAGATCACCGTCACCTCCGGCGCCACCGAGGCGCTGTTCGCGGCGATCGCCGCGGTGGTGCGTGCGGGCGAGGAGGTGATCGTGTTCGATCCCGCCTACGACAGCTACGAGCCGGCCATCGAACTGCAGGGCGCGAAGGCGGTGCACATCCCGCTGATCGCCCCGGCCTTCTCGGTGGACTGGCAGCGCGTGCGCGATGCGGTGACGCCGCGCACGCGCATGATCCTGATCAACAGCCCGCACAACCCGTCCGGAGCGGTGCTGTCATCAGCCGATCTCGAAGAGCTGGCGGCGATCGTGCGCGATACGAACATCGTGGTGCTGTCCGACGAGGTGTACGAACACATCGTCTACGACGGCAGGCAACACGAGAGCGTGCTGCGCCACCCCGAACTGGCCGCGCGCAGCATCGTGATCTCCTCCTTCGGCAAGACCTACCACTGCACCGGCTGGAAGCTGGGCTATGCGGTGGCGCCGCGTGCGCTCACCGCGGAATTCCGCAAGGTGCACCAGTACCTCACGTTCTGCAGCTTCCATCCGGCGCAGGCCGCGTTCGCCGAATTCCTCGCCAGCGACCCGCAGCATTACCTGGAACTGCCCGCGTTCTACCAGGCCAAGCGCGACCGCTTCCGCGCGCTGCTGGCGCCGTCGCGCTTCAAGCTGCTCGACGTGCCGGGTGGCTATTTCCAGCTGGTGGATTACTCGGCGATCCGCGACGAGGACGATCTCGCCTTTAGCCGCTGGCTGGTGGAGCAGGGCGGAGTGGCGGCGATCCCGCTGACGCCGTTCTGCGAAACCGCGCCGGGCACGCGCCTGCTGCGCCTGTGCTTCGCCAAGAGCGACGCCACCATGGAGGCGGCCGCCGAGCGGCTGTGCAAGCTGTGAGCCTGCAGCCGCTGACCGTATCGCTGGTGCAGGGCGCCACCCGCTGGCACGACGCCCCGGCCAACCGCGACTACTACGGCGCGCTGGTGCGCCGCGCGCGCGGCAGCGACCTGATCGTGCTGCCGGAAACCCTGCTCTCCGGCTTCAGCAACGACACCGGCGTCAGTGCCGACACCATGGACGGCGAGGGCGTGGCCTGGCTGCGCGCGCTGGCTGCCGAAGTCGGTGCGGTGATCTGCGGCAGCCTCGCGATCCGCGAAGGCGGCACCGTCTACAACCGCCTGCTGTGGATGCGCCCGGACGGCACGTTCGAGCAATACGACAAGCGCCACCTGTTCCGCATGGCTGGCGAGCACACCTGTTACGGCGGCGGCAGCGAGCGGCTGATCGTGGAGCTGAAAGGCTGGCGCATCCTGCCCCAGGTCTGCTACGACCTGCGCTTCCCGGTGTGGCTGCGCAACCGCCGGCTGGAAAGCGCCGCGGGTGGCATGGACTACGACCTCGCCATCTTCGTGGCGAACTGGCCCGCGCCGCGCCGCCAGCCCTGGCGCACCCTGCTGCGCGCCCGCGCGATCGAGAACCTGGCCTGCGTGATCGGCGTGAACCGCGTGGGCGTGGACGGCAACGACCTGCCTTATGCCGGCGACAGCGCGGTGATCGATCCGGTGGGCGAGCCGCTGGTGGAGTGCGGCGCGCTGGAGCAGGTCGCCACGCTCACCCTCGACCCCGCGCCGCTGCTCGCCCATCGCGAGCGCTTCCCGGCGTGGATGGATGCCGACCGGTTCACGCTCGACCCGGACTGAAGCCTCTTGCGAGAAGCCCCGCGTGATGCGGGGCTTCTTGCAAGAGCTGTTTCAGAGTATCGCCAGCACCGCCTCCGGCGGCCGGCCGATCGCGGCCTTGCCGTTGGCGACCACGATCGGGCGCTCGATCAGGATCGGATGCGCAACCATCGCTGCGACCAGCGCGTCATCGCCGAGCGCGGGATCGGCGAGGCCGAGTTCGCGGTAGACGTCCTCGCCGCTGCGCAGCAGCTGGCGCGCGGGGATGCCGAGCAGCTTGAGCAGCTGTTTCAGCTCGGCGGCGTCGGGCGGGGTGTCGAGGTAATTCACCACCTCGACCTCGCGGCCGTCGAGCAGCGCCAGCGTGGCGCGCGACTTGCTGCAGCGCTGGTTGTGGAAGATGCGGATCATCGCCGGCAATCAGCGATTGCCAGAACGGTTGCCGCCGCGCCCATGCGGGCGGTTGCCGCTGGGACGACCGCCGCCGTGCGGTGGACGATTGCCGCCCTGGCCCTGCGGACGACCGCGACCGCCCTGGCGGTTGCCGGCGGGACGGCCTTCGCCGCCGTGGCCGCCGCCGAAGCCACTGTGCCCGCCATGGCCGCCACCGAAGCTGGTGCCATAGGGATTGGC
>DATEKS010000174.1:0-19878 GCA_035277325.1 Rhodanobacter sp. | reverse complement strand
TAGCGCTCGCGCACCGTCTCCAGCGTGTACGGGTTGGGGGCGAACAAGGCCAGCCCGGTATCGTCCTCGCGGGCCTGCAGCGGCATCAGCCAGGTGTGCAGATCCTCGGCGCTCAATTCGCCTTCCAGACGCTCCAGGCAGCGCCGCCACAACTCACTCATGAATCTTCTCGTCCACAGGCAGGGGCGCTTGCGCGCGGGGTGGACGGACTAGTCTAGCAGCACGCTACGGCCTGCCGATCCCCGATCCGTCCACACGGATATCCACAAGCCGCGGCCTGGCGTCCCCTCCTGCAAACCGCGCCGATTTGACATCACGGCTCCGCGCCCCGCATAATTTCCAGCCTTTTTATCCACATACCCTTCCCTTCGGAGCAACGCCATGAAGCGGACCTTCCAGCCCAGCAAGCTCAAGCGCGCCCGCACCCACGGCTTCCGTGCCCGCATGGCCACCGCCGACGGTCGCAAAGTCCTCAACGCCCGCCGCGCCAAGGGCCGCAAGCGCCTCATCCCGTAAGCGGCACGCGCGTGATGCACCCTGCCGGCCTGCCGCGCGAGCTGCGGCTGCGTCTGGCCGGCGACTTCGCAGCGTTGCGCACGAGCAGCGGTCGCCTCGGCGGCCGCTGTTTTCATTTGCGCTATCGGCCCAACGGGCTGGCGCACGCGCGGCTGGGTCTGGCGATCTCCAAGCGGGTGTCCAAGCGCGCGGTGGAACGCAACCGCCTGAAGCGCCTGCTGCGCGAATCGTTCCGCCGCATCCGCGACCAGCTGCCGCCGGTGGACGTGGTGGTGATGGCGCGCGACGTGGCCGCCGGCCTGCCTGGCGCGGAATTGCTGGCCGAGGCCGACGCGTTGTGGCGGCGCCTCGCGGCGGTCCGGCTGGAAACTCCGGCCACCCCGCACCATTGATGCCGATGGATGCCGCCGCCACAATCGCGCGTTGACCTTTCCCTTTTCCCAGTGGCCGCGTCGCTTGGCGTCGTCCGGATCCATGAGCCGATGAACCAGACCCGCAACTTCCTCCTGTTCGCCCTGCTTGCCGTGGCCTACCTGCTGTTCATGGCCTGGGAGAAGGACTACATGACGCCGCCGCCGGCACCCGCCGCCAGCAGCAGCGTTGCGGGCGCGGCCAGCACGCCCGGCGTGCCGAATGCCCAGGGCGGCGGCACCCCGGCGATCAGCAACGCCAGCGCCACGGGCGGCACCGCGGCCTCGTCGCTGGTCACGGTTACCACCGACGTGCTGCGCCTCACCATCGACACCCGCGGCGGCAGCCTCGTGCAGGCGCAGCTGCTCGACTACCCGGTGGCGCCGCGCACGCATAAGGATCCGAACCCAGCGCCGGTCACCCTGTTCGACGACACGGAAACCCACTTTTTCGTGGCGCAGAACGGCCTGGTCAGCAGCAGCGATCCCGCGGCGGCGGACCAGCCCAACCATCTGGCGATGTTCCAGGCCGCGCAGGCCGCGTACACGCTGGCGCCGGGCCAGAACGAGCTCGATGTGCCGCTGACCTGGCAGGACGCCAAGGGCCTCACGGTCACCAAGACCTACCGCTTCACCCGCGGCAGCTACGTGATCGCGCTGGACCAGAAGATCGCCAACGGCGGCAGCACGCCGTGGCAGGGCAACGCCTACACCCAGCTGCTGCGCGCCGAGCCGCCGCACACCGGCAACTGGCTGAAGAACATCTCCGATCCCGAATCGCGCAGCTTCCAGGGCGCCGCGTGGTACACGGGCGAGAAGTTCGAGAAGCTGCCGTTCAAGGACTTCAGCGAACCGAAGGACAAGCTCGACGCCAGCATCAAGGGCGGCTGGGCGGCAATGCTGCGGCTGTACTTCTTCGCCGCGTGGATTCCGCCGGCCGGCGAAACCGCACACTACGCCACCGACACGGTGAACCCGGGCAGCGAACACCCGCGCTACCTGATCCGCGCGATCGGCCCCACGCTCAGCGTGGCGCCGGGGCAGAGCGTGGACGCCACGGCACGCCTCTACGTCGGCCCCAACCTGCAGGGCACGCTGGACGCGGTGGCGCCGGGTCTCGACCTCACCATCGACTACGGCATGTTCAAGGCGATCGCCGTGCCGATGCACGGCATCCTGTCGTTCTTCCATTCCATCGTGAAGAACTGGGGCCTCGCGATCATCCTGCTGGTGCTCGCGATCAAGGGGGCCACCTGGAAGCTCACCGCGATGCAGTACCGCTCCAGCGCCAAGATGCGCAAGCTGATGCCGCGCGTGCAGGCGCTCAAGGAGCGCTACGGCGACGACAAGGTGAAGCTGCAGCAGGCGCAGATGGAGCTGTACAAGAAGGAGAAGGTCAACCCGATGGCGGGTTGCTTCCCGGTGCTGATCACCCTGCCGGTGTTCTACGGCCTGTTCTACGTGCTGGAGTACTCGCTGGAACTGCGCCACGCGCCGTTCCTGTGGATGCCCGACCTCAGCGCGCCCGATCCCTACTACATCCTGCCGGTGATCTACGCGCTGGTGATGCTGGGCACGCAGTGGCTGAATCCGGCTGCGGCGGGCATGGATCCCGCCCAGGCGAAGATGATGAAGGTGATGCCGCTGCTGTTCACGGTGATGTTCGCGTTCTTCCCCGCGGGCCTCTGCCTCTACTATGCGGTGAACGGCCTGGTGGGCCTCGGCCAGCAGTGGTGGATCACGCACCATGTGGATCGCGAGGAAGCAGCGGCGAAGGCTTGATCTTGCGATCATCCTGATCGCGAAGATCAAACGGGTGGCCATCCCTGGCCGCACTGCTCGATAAAGCGGCCGCGCCGGGCAACCGGTGCGGCCGTCTTCGTTTACGCTCACCGACATGAACCAACCCACCGACACCATTGCCGCCATCGCCAGTGCACCCGGCGCCGCCGGTGTGGGCGTGCTGCGTGTGTCGGGACCGCTGGTGCCGGCGATCGCGCAGGCCATGCTGGGCCGCGCACCGCAGCCGCGCCATGCGCACTTCGCCACGTTCCGTGATGCGCAGGGCGCGGCGATCGATCATGGCCTGTTGCTGCACTTCCCAGCGCCAGCCTCCTACACGGGCGAACACGTGCTGGAACTGCAAGGCCACGGCAGTGCGGTGCTGCTCGACGCATTGCTGCGCCGTGTTTGCGAACTGGGCGCGCGGCTGGCACGTCCCGGCGAATTCACCGAACGGGCCTTCCTCAACGGCAAGCTCGATCTGGCCCAGGCGGAAGCCGTGGCCGACCTGATCGCCGCGCGCTCGCAGGCCGGCGCGCGCGCCGCGCTGCGCTCGATGGAAGGCGTGTTCTCGCAGCGTGTCGATGTGTTGCTGCAGGCCTTGGTCGCGCTGCGTGTGCACATCGAGGCCGCGATCGACTTTCCCGAGGAAGAGATCGACTTCCTCGCCGATCCCGTCATCGCGCAGCAGCTGGAAAGCTTGCGCGTAGAGCTCGCCGAATTGCTGCGCGAGGCGCAACGCGGCCTGCGCCTCAACGACGGGCTGCGCGTGGCCATCGTCGGTCGACCCAACGCCGGCAAGTCCAGCTTGCTCAACGCACTGGCCGGCAGCGCGCGCGCCATCGTCACCTCCATCGCCGGCACCACCCGCGACGTGTTGCGCGAAAGCGTGGCGCTTGATGGCGTGGCGCTGGAACTCGCCGACACCGCCGGCCTGCGTGACACCGACGACGAAGTCGAGCGCGAAGGCGTGCGTCGCGCGCACGGCGAACTTGCCCGCGCCGATGCCGCCCTGCTGGTCACCGACGCGGAACACGCCGCCATCGACCTCGCCCTGTTCGACGCCCTGCCCGCCGGTGCCGAACGTGTGGTGCTGATCAACAAGATCGACCTCGCCCACGCCGCATCGCATGCGGAAAGCCGCGACGGCGTCCGCTGGCTGTGGGCCTCGGCCAAGACAGGCGACGGCCTCGATGCCCTGCGCGAACACCTCAAGCAACTCGCCGGCGCCGGCAGCGGTGAAGGCGCCTTCAGCGCGCGCCGTCGCCACGTGCTCGCACTCGAAGCGGTGCGCGAACACCTCGACCACACCGCCCACGCCCTCGCCAGCCTCCGCGCCGGCGAACTCGCCGCCGAGGAACTGCGCCAGGCCCAGCACGCGCTGGGCGAGATCACCGGCACCTACACCAGCGACGACCTGCTCGGGGCGATCTTCGGTTCGTTCTGCATCGGCAAGTAGCCGACGCGCCTACCGTGCGAGCAGGGCTTCCACTTCGCGTGCCGCCGGCATGCCGCCCTGCGCGCCCAGCTTCGTCACCGACAGCGCGGCGGCGGCGCAAGCCTTGCGCACGGCTTGCGGCAGGCCTTCGTGCAGGAATACCGCCAGCGCGCCGTTGAAGGTGTCGCCAGCGCCGGTGGTGTCGATCGCGTCGACCTTGAAGCCGGACTGCTGCACGGGTTTGGGATGCGCGTCGTCGCGGTACCACGCGCCTTCGTCGCCGCGGGTAAGCACCACGGGGCACGGGGCGTGGCGCATCAGTTCGCGGAAGTCCGTCTCGGCGGAGGCGCCGAGCGCAGTGGCCAGCTCGTGCTGGTTGGGGGTGAGGTAGCTGGCGAGTCGCAGCCATTCGGCAGGCAGCTTCTGGGCGGGCGCCGGGTTGAGGATCACAGGCACGTTTTCGCGCCGGGCCAGGCGCAGCGTGGCTTCCACGGCGTCCAGCGGAATCTCCAGCTGCACCAGCACGGCGTCGGCACGGGCGATGGCGTCGCGCGCGGCTTCGATCTGGGCTGGGGTGACGCGGGCGTTGGCGGCGGGCACCACGATGATCTGGTTCTCGCCCCCGGCCACCGTGATGGAGGCACTGCCGCTGCCTTCGTCGTCGAGCCGGGTGACGTGGTCGAGGGTGATGCCTTCCCGTGCGAGTCCCGCATGCAGCTGGTCGCCGAAGGCATCGCGGCCCAGCGCGCCGACCATGCTCACCTGGGCGCCCAGCCGCGCGGCGGCCACCGCCTGGTTCGCACCCTTGCCGCCGTGCGTGGTGAAGAAGCGGTTGCCGAGCAGGGTTTCGCCCGGACCGGGAAAGCGCGGCGCGAGCGTGACCAGATCCATGTTGATGCTGCCGACGACGACGATGCGGGGCATGGGAGTCCTTGGCTGAGTTCCGTTCGAGTGAGCGTAGCTTGCGAACACAAGCGGACGCGAGGAGCGCTCATGGATGACCGCGCTACGGTGAGGGGGCAAGTCGAGCGCTTGAGATCCCGGCCCTTCGACTCCGGCCCGGTGGGCCTGCGCCCAGGGAGAACGGTGGATGGGTGGTTTCCAAACAAAACGCCCGCCATGGGTGGCGGGCGTCAGTACGTGGCTGTGAAGCGTAGTCTCAGTGCATGTGGCCGATGCCGGCGTCGCCGGGCTCCAGCGCCGGCGCGGTGCCGGCCACGGCGAGCAGAGCCTGGGCGTAGCCGTCGCCGATGCTGAGCGTAGAGACCTCGTCCCAGGCGAAGAACGAGGCCTGGCGCATCCATTCCGCGTCGGGACTGAGTTCCTGCAGGTAGAAGCCGTCGTCGTCGACGCGGACGAGGTGGCCGATGTAGCAGACCTCCTCTTCTTCCTCGGTGTCCACGTGCACGCCGATCACCGGCGACATCGCGCCGGCGGCCTGCACGGCGTCGCGGATCGAATCCAGCGGGAAGCCGCGCGGCAGCTGCGGGGCGATGTCCTTCAGCGCCAGCGCCTTGGCCATGAAGGCGTGGTGGCGTTCCGGCGATTCCAGCTCGGTGATATCGCGGTGACGCATCACGTAGATGCCGTCGTCGGTGATGCCGTCGCCGATCACCCACAGCAGGACGAACTCGCGGCCCACGCCGCCCACGTAACCGCAGAAGCTGCCGTGTTCCAGCTCGCCGCGCCACAGGCGCACCATCGTCCGCTGCTGCTGGGCCTCGCGTAGTTGGGCGCGCAGGCCGTTGGTCTTGAACTCGAGAATCTTTGCCATAGCAGATCTATTTTATCAGAACAGCCTTCCAGGCTTGTTCAAAGTCCATAAGTTCGGCGAACGTGCAGTCAAAATCCAATGAAAACATGATTTTCTGTACTTGAGGATAGCCCGCAGCCGGCGGCGGCGGGCTGCCACGTGTTCTGCTGTCGATCCCGCCTTCAGAGGATGTAGCGGCTGAGATCTTCGTTGCGGATCAGGTTTCCCAGGTTTTTGTCTACCTGTTCGGCGTCGATCATGTACTTTTCGCCGGTCTTGTCTGCAGCTTCGTACGAGATCTTCTCCAGCAGCCGCTCCATCACCGTGTGCAGGCGTCGGGCGCCGATGTTCTCGGTGCGCTCGTTCACCTGATAGGCCACCTCGGCCAGCCGGTCGATGCCGGAGTCGGTGAATTCCAGGCCCACGCCCTCGGTGCCGAGCAAGGCCACGTATTGCTTGGTCAGCGCGTTGTGCGGCTCGCGCAGGATGCGCTTGAAGTCGTCCACGCTGAGCGCGGACAGCTCGACGCGGATCGGCAGGCGGCCCTGCATCTCCGGGATCAGGTCGGAAGGCTTGGCCAGCGAGAACGCGCCGGAGGCGATGAACAGCATGTGGTCGGTCTTGATCGGGCCGTACTTGGTAGACACGGTGGAGCCTTCCACCAGCGGCAGCAGGTCGCGCTGCACGCCCTCGCGGCTGACCCCGGCGCCGCCCCAGTCGGAGCGTTGCGCGATCTTGTCGATCTCGTCCAGGAAGACGATGCCGTTCTGTTCGGCGGCCTCTACCGCCTCGGCGCGGATCTCCTCGTCGTTGATCAGCTTGGAGGCCTCCTCCTCGACCAGCAGCGGGCGCGCCAGCTTGATCGCCAGCTTGCGGTGCTGGGTCTTGGCGCCGCCAAGGTTCTGGAACATCTGACGCAGCTGCGCACCCATCTCCTCCATGCCGGGCGGCGACATGATCTCCACGCCCACGTTCATGGCGAAGTCCAGCTCGATCTCGCGTTCGTCGAGGGCACCCTCGCGCAGCTGCTTGCGCAGCTTCTGGCGGGTGTCACTCTCGGTCGCGGGCGCGGGCGATGCGTCGTGGCTCCAGTCGCTGGGTGCCTGCCGGCGCGGCAGCAGGGCGTCGAGGATGCGGTCCTCGGCGCGGTCCTCGGCCTGGGTGCGCACACGCTTCATCGCCTGCTCGCGGGTGAGTTTGTAGGCCACGTCGGCGAGGTCGCGGATGATTGATTCCACGTCCTTGCCCACGTAGCCCACCTCGGTGAACTTGGTGGCTTCCACCTTCACGAACGGCGCGTTCGCCAGCGTGGCGAGGCGGCGCGCGATCTCGGTCTTGCCCACGCCGGTGGGGCCGATCATCAGGATGTTCTTGGGGGTGATCTCGTTGCGCATCGCCGGTTCCAGCTGCATGCGCCGCCAGCGGCTGCGCAGCGCCACCGCCACGGCGCGCTTGGCGTCGTGCTGGCCGATGATGTAGCGGTCGAGTTCGTTGACGATTTCGCGGGGGGTCAGTTCGGACATGGGGATACCGGAAGGCAGTAGGTTCGTCGTTCCGGCGCAGGCCGGAACCCAGTGGCAGCACCGTTGACCGGAGCCACTGGATCCCGGCTTGCGCCGGGATGACGGCGTAAAAAGCCGTGGCGCCGTGCGCTCACAGTTCCTCGATCGTGGTGTTGTGGTTGGTGTAGATGCAGATGTCGCCGGCGATCTTCAGCGCCTTCTCCACGATGGTGCGTGCGTCGAGCTCGCTGTTTTCCATCAGCGCCAGCGCGGCGGATTGTGCGTAGGGGCCGCCGGAGCCGATCGCGATCAGACCGTGCTCGGGCTCCAGCACGTCGCCGTTGCCGGAGATCAGCAGCGAGGCTTCCTTGTCGGCCACCGCCAGCATCGCCTCGAGGCGGCCCAGGCGGCGGTCGGTGCGCCATTCCTTCGCCATCTCCACCGCGGCGCGGGTGAGGTTGTTGCCGTGCTTGTCCAGCTTCTGCTCGAACAGCTCGAACAGGGTGAAGGCATCGGCGGTGGCGCCGGCGAAGCCGGCCAGCACGTCGGCGTTCTTGCCAAGCCGGCGGATCTTGCGCGCATTCGCCTTCATCACGGTGTTGCCGAAGGTGACCTGGCCG
Organism: Rhodanobacter sp.; assembly: GCA_035277325.1. GTDB lineage: Bacteria > Pseudomonadota > Gammaproteobacteria > Xanthomonadales > Rhodanobacteraceae > Rhodanobacter_A. The sequence continues at coordinate 11,857 of DATEKS010000174.1, read as the reverse complement.
TCGCCGCCGATCACGACCTTGCCGTTGCGGCGCACGCTGACGATGGTGGTGGCGTGAAAGGATTCCATAAAAGCTCCGAGGTTGAGCGAACGAGATGGGGCCGGCTCACCGAGGCTTCAATGCGGGGCGAATGCGCACGGCACCTTCGCCTCCTCTCCCCTCCGGGGAGAGGATTGAGGTGAGGGGCCAATCTTGCGGGAGCCTTCATCGAAGCGCGGCTTCCAATGCCACATTCCCGCGAGCACCCGCCCCTCATCCCAACCTTCTCCCCAAAGGGGAGAAGGGGCAAACGCAACAAGCGCGTTTACTTTCTCTTTGCCCGCGGATGCGCCGCGTCGTACACCTTCGCGAGGTGCTGGAAATCCAGGTGCGTATAGATCTGCGTGGTGGCGATGTCGGCGTGGCCCAGCAGCTCCTGCACGGCGCGCAGGTCGCCGGAGGATTCCAGCATGTGGCTGGCGAAAGTGTGGCGCAGCAGGTGCGGGTGCACGTGCTTGGCGAAGCCGTGCGCGAGTGCGAGCTTCTGCAGCCGCGCCTGCACGGTGCGCGGGCTGATGGTCGCGCCGCCGCGGCCGCGGAATACCGGCGCTTCCGGTGTCTTGCCCTCGGCCTCGCCCAGCGCGCGCAGCGCGGCCACCGCATGGCGGCCCACCGGCACGATGCGCGTCTTGCGGCCCTTGCCCAGCACGCGCACTTCGCCGCCGTCGAGGTCGAGGTCGCCCCAGCGCAGGCCGACCAGTTCGGACAGGCGCAGGCCGGAGGAATAGAACAGCTCCAGCATCGCGCGGTCGCGCACGCCCAACGCGCCGTCGCCGCCCGCTTCCACCAGGCTGGCGGCCTCGTCCACGTCCAGTACCACGGGCAGCTTGCGCTGTACCTTGGGGCCGCGTACGCCGGCCAGCGGATCGTGCGCCAGCGCGCCTTCGCGGCTGAGTTGGCGGAACAGGCTGCGGCAGGAGGACAGCAGGCGCTGCAGGCTCTTCGGTGCCAGTCCAGCGCGGTGCTGGGTGGCGACAAACCGGCGCATCCGGTTCGGTTCCAGCGTGGCGAAATCGCCGACGCCCTGCGTCTCCATCCAGTCCAGCAGCTTGGCGAGGTCGCGGCGGTAGCCGTCCACGGTGTGCGGCGAGGCCTGCCGCTCGCCGGCGAGGCGGGCCAGCCAGGTTTCGACCTGTTGTGCGGGCGTCATGCGGAACTCAGGTCAAGTCGTGTGCCCGTGCCAGCGCGGCGATGACGGTGGCGGCGATCATCTTCAGGAACAGCGTGCCCATGCCGGGTTGGAAGCGGTCGGGATTCTGGCTGCCGATCGCGAGGATGCCGGCCTCGCCCAGCGGCATCAGCGCCGCCGAGCGGATCGAGGCCGCCTCGTCGCCGAACAGCCGCGCCAGCTTGTCGGGCGACAGCCGGCCGGAGACGGGCTCCTGCCGCTCCAGCAGCTCGGCCAGCTCGGGCAGATCCGCCGCACCGCCACCCACCTGGCGCAGCCAGTCCGAACGCGGCAGGTCGGGATTGCTGCCGAACAGCAGCAGGCGTACCTGTTCGGTGTGGAAGTCCTCGCTGAGTCGAGCCATCACGGTGCGCGTGGTCACCTCCAGCGTGTTCGCGCGCAGCAGCGCCACGTTCAGCGCATGCACGCGCTCCATCAAGCGTTCGTTGTCGGCGGCGATCGCGCTGAGTTCGGCGAGGCGCCGCTCCAGTTCCGCGTTCTTCTCGCGCAGCTGCTGCAGCTGGTACGTGGCCAGCGAGGCCACCGGGCCCTGCTCGCGCGGCATGGTGAGCTGGGCGGCCAGCTCGGGATAGTCGCTGAGGAAGGAGGGATGCCGCTTCAGGTAGGCCGCGACGGCACCGGCCTCGGTGGCGTCATCGGACAGCGGGACGTTCATGCGCGTTTTCCTCGGGCCGGTCATGCCCCGAGTGTGCGATGGACGCGCGCGCGGATCAATCGGTGAAGATCAATCCGCGAGCCACGTTCCTTCGAACACGAATGCGGCGGGACCGGTCATCCATAGCGTGTGGCCGGGGCCGTGCCAATCGATGCGCAGCGCGCCGCCGGGCAGGTCCACTTGCACGCTTTCGTCCACCTCGCCGCGCCGGCGCAGCACCGCCATCGCGGCGCAGGCGCCGGTGCCACAGGCCTGCGTCCAGCCCGCGCCGCGCTCGTGCACGCGCAGGCGGACGTAGTCGCGGGCCAGGCGCTGCACGAAGCCGGCGTTGGTCCCTTCGGCGAAGCGCGCATGCGTGCTGAGCGCCGGGCCCAGCCGTTCCGCGGTGCCCTCGGCCAGCGTGTCCGTCATCACCACCGCGTGCGGATTGCCCATCGACACCGCGCCGATCTCCAGCGTGGCGCCGTCGACCTCGATCACGTAGCGCTCCGCCTCGACCGCCGCCGCAAACGGGATCCGTACCGGCGCGAACACCGGCTCGCCCATGTCCACGGTGACCTCGTGCGCGCCTAGCAGGCGCACCGTCACCGGACCGGACGGACTCTCCAGTCGCACCGCTTCGCCCAGCGCCAGCGCGCCGGCGCGATGCAGCCACGCCGCCACGCAGCGCACGCCGTTGCCGCATTGGCCTGAGGGCGAGCCGTCGGTGTTCCAGATGCCGTAGTAGAACGCGCAGCCGGGATCGCGCGCCGGCTCCACGCTCAGCAGCTGGTCGAAGCCCACGCCGGTACGGCGGTCGGCCAGCGCGCGGATGCGCGCCGTGTCCAGCGCGAACGGCGCGTTGCGGCAATCGAGCACGACGAAGTCGTTGCCGAGGCCGTGCATCTTGGAGAAGCGCAGCACGGTCCCGCTCAGTGCGTGGCGGGAACGGCGCTGCTGCCCGCCGTCGCCGGCGTTGCCTGCGAGGTGGCCGGCGCAGGTTGCGCGTCCGGCGGCACGTGGACCGGCGGATGCGGATTGTTCGGCAGGTACAGCGGGCCCTTGTTGCCGCAGCCGGCAAGCATGGCGGCGGCGAGGCAGAGCGGCAGCAGCAGACGGCGCATGGGCGGATACCTGTGGGCAAAGCGTGATGCTGCAGTATAGCGAGCGTGCCGCAGCGGCTTATCATGCGTGGGCCCTCCCCGCGGAAATCCCGATGAATCCGATCGAGCTGCTGCGCCTGCCCGCCACCGTGCTGCTGGTGCTGGCGGCGATCCTGCTGCTGCTCTGCCTGCTGCAGCTGGTGACGCTGCGCCGTCGCCTCGATGCCGGCGCGCGACTGGCCGCGTGCTGGCACGCGCTGCTGTGCGTGGTCTGCCTGGCGTTGACCGTGCTGCTCGGCGTGGGCGGCTGGGCGCTGCGCGGCTACCGCCTGCTCGGCGAGGAGGCGCCGGTGGTCGACATCGACGCACACATCCTCTCGCCGCAGCGCTGGGCCGTCACGCTGTCGTGGCCCGACGGCAGCACGCGCCAGCTGCTGCTGGCGGGCGACGACTGGCGCGTCGAAGCGGTGGTGCTGAAGTGGAAATTGCCCGCGGTGCTCGCCGGCTTGCCGCCGCTGTACCGGCTCGACCGCATCGACGGCCGCTACGACGATCCGCAGCAGGAGGCCAGTGCACCGCGCACCGTGATCGGTCTCGGTTCCGCCGACGGCTTCGACCTGCTTGGGCTGCGCCGGCAATACCCGCGCGCGCTGCCGATGGTGGACGCGGTCTACGGCAGCGGCGCCTTCCTGCCGCTGGTCGACGGCGGTCATTACAGCGTGAGCCTTTCGCGCACGGGCGCGCTGGTGGCGCGGCCGGACGCGGCCACCGAGCGGCGTATCAGCTCGCCGCTCGGCGATTAAACCGGCGCGCGGATCGGCCGGGCGTCCGCATGAACCCGGCGCAGGAACCGTGCCGGGTGCGGTGCTAGATTCGCGGCGCACGCGTGAACAACGCCCGGCCCCGCCACTCCGCGGCGGGCGCTGATCCGCAGGGAAGTCGAGACCAAGCGCCATTCACCTTGGATCAGTTGCGGCCTGCTGCTCGCAAGCGTCGCTGTGCAGGCGGCGACCGCTGGACGTTCCCATGGCAGTTCAGCGACCAAGGCAAGACGGTGTACGCCCGCGTGGTGAACGTCTTCCACGGCCGCGACCGCATCGACTACAGGCAGGAGTACTCGCTCGATCGCCGGCACTGGACCGCGATGGCCACCGGCGTCGAGACGCGCCAGCCCTGACACCCCGGCCGGTTCAGGCCGCCAGCAGCTTCTCGTAGCGCCAGGCGTCAGCCCCGTCCTCGTAGTAGCCCGTGACATGGCCGATGCGGCGGTAGCCCTGCCGCTCGTACAGGCGCACGGCGCCGGGGTTGTCGGTACGCACTTCCAGCCGCAGCGCGCGGCAACGGCGGCGCTGCGCCAGCTGTTCGGCGGCGTCCAGCAGGGCCGAGCCCACGCCCTGGCCGCGCGCCTCGTGATGAGTGGCGATGGAATACAGCCGCGCCACGCCGCTGCGCTTGCGGAAGAACAGCACCACGGTGCCGAGGAAGCGGTGCGGTCCGGTGCTGGCCACCAGCACCTTTGCGCTGTCGCTGTCGAGGTGGCGGCGGAATTGCGAGCGGCTCAGGCGGTCGCTGTCGAAGCTGTGTTCCTCCAGCGCCACCAGGTCGTCGAGGTCGGAGAGTTCGGCGGAGCGGATGCGCACGTTGGCCGGCGGCATGGCGATGGACTCCGAGGATGGGACGATGCGGGTCGGACGGTGCGGCCAGCCGCACAGGCACGGCGGGAAACCGGGCGGACTGTAGTGCCCGGGCGATGGTGCGGCAATCGCGGCGCGGCGCAGGCGCTCAGAAAAGGTTCAGTGCCGCGCCTTGTGGCGCGGTCGCGCTGTGCGACACTGCGCGCTCGCGTCCCCTGCCGCCCCACGCGCGGGGCGCTTTCCCCGCAATCGCAAGCCTGAGTGGTGACATGGCCCGTCTGGTCATCGTGGTCGAGAAAGCCTCCGACTGGGGTTCCTACTACCCGTCCGTGGACGTGGTCAGCGCGATGGACTACCTGCGTGAGCCGGCGGGCAGCGACGACGAGCGCACCCACGTCATCAACCTGTGCCGCAGCTACAAGTACCTGGGCACCGGCTACTACGTGTCGCTGCTGGCGGAGGCGCGCGGGCACAAGGTGATGCCCTCGGTGCGCACCATCAACGACCTGGGCCGGCGCTCGCTGTACGGCGTGGACATCGAGGATCTCAACACCAAGCTCACCCACTTCCTGCCCGCGGGCGGCCGCGATACCACCGATTTCGGCATCCTGGTCTACTTCGGCGAAACCGCCTACCCCGCGCTGCAGGACCTGGCGCGGCAGGTGTTCGAATCCTTCCCCTGCCCGCTGCTGCGCATCGAGTTCGAACGCGACCGCGTGTGGCAGGTCAGCTCGATCAAGCCGGTAGGTCTGCACACGCTGGACGACGCCCAGGAGGACGCGTTCGCCGAGGAGCTGGACCGCTTCTCGCGCAAGCTGTGGCGCAAGCCGCGCGTGCGCAAGCTGTACCGCTACGACCTGGCGATGCTGGTCGACCCCAACGAGCAGATGCCGCCGTCGAACAGGAAGGCGCTGAAGCAGTTCGTCGCCGCCGGCAAGGAACTGGGCATCGAGGTCGACACCATCGGCAAGAACGACTACCAGCGACTGGCCGAGTACGACGGCCTGTTCATCCGCGAGACCACCGCAAGCGACAACCACACCTACCGCTTCGCCCACCGCGCGGAGAAGGAAGGCATGGTGGTGATCGACGATCCGGCCTCGATCCTGCGCTGCACGAACAAGATCTTCCTCAACGACCTGATGGTCTCGCGCAAGCTCGCCGTGCCGCGCACCGAGATCCTCTACCGCGACGACAGCAGGGGCATGAAGGAAGTCGCTGCACGGCTGGGCTACCCGCTGGTGCTGAAGATCCCCGACGGCTCGTTCTCGCGCGGCGTGGTCAAGGTGGAGAACGAGGCGGCGCTGGACCGGGCCAGCGGCGAGCTGTTCCAGCACAGCGCGCTGCTGCTGGCGCAGGAATACGTCTACACCGAGTTCGACTGGCGCATCGGCGTGCTGAACCGCGAGCCGCTGTACGCCTGCAAATACTACATGTCGCGCGGCCACTGGCAGATCTACAACCACGCCGCCAAGGGCGACGCGAAGTCGGGCGGCTTCGAGACGATGCCGGTGGACCGCGCGCCGCCCGAGGTGGTGAAGCTGGCGCTCAAGGCCACCAGCGCGGTGGGCAATGGCTTCTATGGTGTGGACCTCAAGCAGGTGGACGACAGACCGGTGGTGATCGAGGTCAACGACAATCCATCGATCGACGCCGGCGTCGAGGACGAGCACCTCGGCAGCGAGCTGTACCTGCGCGTGATGCGCGAATTCCTGCGCCGGATGGAACGCAAGCGGCAGGGCATCGGCAACTGAAACGGGTCACGCCGGCCGCTGCTTCCCTGCAGCGACCGGCGGCAGGCGTGTTCCCTCACGCTGTCGGGCGGCGCACGGCCTCCGCCGCTGCGCCCGACCACCCAGGAGCCCCGACGGGGCTCCGTGCCGCGACCTGCCCGTCGCGGCCGTTCCACTGCCAGATGGAATTCAGTGACGGCGCAGTGCGTGCCCGCGGCGCGCATGCCGCCGCGCGAGCAATTGCCGCGGCAGGCCGGGTTCGAGGATCAGTAGCAGCGCCAACGGCGCCAGCAGCAGCCACAGCAGCGGCGCCCAGCCCAGCAGCGCGGTGTGCGCCGGCACCAGGGTGGTGACGAGCAGCGCGCCGCCGGCGGCAAGCCACAGCAGGGCGATGCCGAGCAGGCGCTCATGGCGGCGGTGATCGATGACGGTGGGGCGCATGGCTGCTTCCTCGCTGGGCGATGGGTGCAGCGTGCCGGCTCGCCATCTCATGGCTTGCGACGAGGAAGCCCGTGCCGTGGGTCGGGATTCATCCCGACCAAGTCCCCGGGTATGCCGATGCTCAGACTGAAGCCCAACCTGCGTACTTCCCTCTCCCAGCCCCTCTCCCGCAAGCGGGAGAGGGGCGTCAGAATGGCCGTCCATCCCCAGGAGCACCGCATGAGCCAGCCCACCCAGTTCGCCGTGTTCGGCCACCCGATCGCGCATTCGCTGTCGCCGCGCATCCACCAGGCCTTCGCGCGGCAATTCGGCATCGCGCTGGAGTACCGCACCATCGATGCCGCGCCGGCGGACTTCGCCGCGGCGGTGCGCGGGTTCTTCGCCGCGGGCGGCGCGGGTGCGAACGTCACCCTGCCGCACAAGGGCGCGGCCTTCGCGCTGGCGGACGAGCGCAGCGCGGCTGCCACGCGCGCCGGCAGCGCGAACGTGCTCACCCGCCTCGCCGACGGCCGGCTCGCCGCGCACAATACGGACGGCGACGGCCTGGTGCGCGACCTCACCGAACGCCACCGCGTCGACCTGCGCGGCCACGACGCGCTGATGCTGGGTGCGGGCGGCGCGGCGCGCGGCGTGGCCTGGTCGCTGCTGGACGCGGGCGTGCAGACGCTGACCATCGTCAACCGCACGCCGGAAACCGCTGACGCGCTGGCCGACGCCATCGGCGAACCGGCGCGCGTGCATACCCGCTACTGGAACGACCTCGCGAACCTGGGCAGTTACGACCTGATCGTCAACGCCACCTCGGCCGGTGTGTTGGGCGGCGGCCTGCAGCTGCCGCCGTCGCTGGTGGGCGCCCGCGCGCTCTGCTGCGACCTGGCCTACGGTGGCGCGGCGATCGGCTTCCTCGCCTGGGCGAAGGCTGCCGGCGCGCGCTACGCCTTCGACGGCCTCGGCATGCTGGTGGAAACCGCCGCCGATGCATTCGAGTTGTGGCACGGCCGTCGCCCCGACACCGAGCCGGTGTACCGGGCGCTACGCGCCGGGTGACCGAAAATCGCCGAGCCCGCCGAAGACGGCGGTCGCAAGAAAATGACACGCCGATTTGACCCCGTCTAAAAATCCCGGTGCCAGCATGCCCGGCGCAGGGGGTGACGGTGCCGGTCCGCAATGACGCGAGAAGTCATGGGCAGGCCCACACGCAAGGGGAAAAAGCATGCTGCGCATGGGAGTGTTCGGTCGCAGCCTGGCCATCGCCGGGCTGACGTGCTTTGTCTGCAGTGTCTATGCCGCCGATACCGGCACCAGTCCGGTCGGCACGTCCAACACCACCACCGCCGACCCGACGGTGCCGCGACCGCCGGGCCAGCCGTGCACGGTGCAGCTGTTCAGCGACGACACCTTCAACGACTTCGGCACGCGCCCCTACAGCTACGCGCCGCCCACCGGCTGCGGCACGCACTGGGCCAAGGTGGTGCTGGAAGCCGATTTCTCGGTGACCGCGGGCCGCCAGTTCGACCGTACCGCCTCGATCTGGCTGGGCGGCGTGAACCTGTATTTCGGCACCACCGCCGAGCCTTCGTCCAAGGTGGCGCCGAGCTGGCACGTGGAGCGCGACCTTACCGACTACAGCGCACTGCTCGCCAAGGCCGGCCAGGGCCAGGCGATTCTGTGGAACCTGGTCAACGACACCTACACCGGCGTGCTGCACGGCAGCGCGAGGCTGCTGTTCTACCCGGCCTCGGGCCGGGCGCCCGCGCCGCGCGTGCCTGACCAGGTGATTCCGCTCGGCAGCGACCCGGTGGGCAGCGTCACCAACCTGTCCACTTCCACAGACCAGCTGTCGAAGACACTGAGCCTGCCGCGCAACGTGGAGCGCGCCTACCTCGACGTGTTCGCGCAGAGCCAGAACGCCGACGAGTTCTGGTACACCTGCGTGCCCGACCAGTATGCCGGGCAGGTGTATGAATGCGGCGGCGGCAATTTCCGCGAGGCCGAGGTGAGCATCGACGGCCAGCCCGCCGGCGTGGCGCCGATCTATCCGTGGATCTACACCGGCGGCATCGACCCCTACCTGTGGCGGCCGGTCCCCGGCGTGCAGACGCTGAACTTCATGCCCTACCGGGTCGACCTGAGTCCGTTCGCGGGCGTGCTCAGCGACGGCGCGCAGCACACGGTGGCGGTGAGCGTGGCTGGCGCGAGCAACTACTTCTCCACCGCCGCGACGTTGCTGGTCTACCAGGATCGCCACGCGCGGCAGGTCAGCGGCCGCGTGACGCGCAACACCCTGGTCGGCCAGTCGCCCGAGCCGACCATCGCCAGCACGCTGGACGGCAGCGGCAACGGCGACATCACCACGAACCTCTCGCGCCACTTCGTGATCGAAGGCTACGTCGACACCCCGCACGGCCGCGTGCAGAACTCGGTGGACCAGACCGTCAGCTTCGCCGACACCCAGACCTTCACGATCAATGCCAGCACCTATCGCCAGGTCACCGACCAGCTCACCGCGATGGATGGCGTAAGCCGCAGCAGCATCGGTCCGTTGGTCACCCTCGAGTACAGGCAACAGGTGAGCTATCCGCTGCACCTGGACTACGACCAGCCGACCGCCGCGGACGGCAGCATCGCCGTGGCCACCACGGTGCAGCAGGGTTACTCGCTGCGTCGCTCGCGGGCATTGGCCGGCATCACGCTGTATGCGGACCACGTGGACAATACGGTGAACAGCGCCGACACGTTGGCCTTCGACGCCAACGGCAACCTTACGGGACACAGCGGCCAGACCAGCACGCAGGCCTACGCCTACGGCGATTCGCTGGGCGGCTGCTACCGTGCGGAAGTCGGTTCGGCAGCCGGTGCGGTGACGACGTACAGCAGCGGCAACGGCTGTCCCGGCGGGCAGAACGGCGTGTACTGGTTCAGCCATCCGGACGGCTCGCCCGACCAGGGCAGTGCGCTGCTTGGTTGGTGAAGGCGCAGGCACGAGTCATCGCACTGACATGATGCGCCGCTAGCTTGCCGCCACGGCCGCGGTTCCGGTCAGGCACGGGTGTCATGCAAGCTCTCGCAACCTTCCTTTTCCGCCGCAAGCCCTGGCTGGGCGGCATCCTGGTGCTGATCCTGGCCGGCGGCGGCTGGTGGCACTGGAGCGCGCGCGCCGCGGCCGCGCCGGCCGTCGACGACAGCGGCACGCGCATCCTGCTCGGCCTCGCCGCCGACGCGCTGCACGACGGCCGCCGGGTGGCGCCTGTGGGCAGCAACGCGTTCGAGTTCTACTTCAGCGTGCTGCAGCTCGACCCGCGCAACCGCACCGCGCTGGACGGTCTGCGCGAGGCGTTCAAGCCGGCCTGCGAGGACGCGGAGCAGACGATCGCCGCGGGCAATCTCGACGAGGCGCAGCGCGAGCTGCAGCTGCTGCGTGCCTACGATGCCGGCAACTACAGGTACGACCCCGCGCACGACGAGCTGCACGCCAGCGACTACAAGCTGGCCCTGCTCGGCGGCTACCTCGATGCCCAGCGCACCCTGCTGGGCAAGCGGCATGCGGAGGAGGCGGCGGCGATCAGCGCGCGACAGGCGGAAGCAGACGCACCGCAGTGAGGGCGTTCAACCGGTGAGGTAGTCGTCCTTCAGCCGCACGTAGTGCGCGGCCGAATACAGCAGCTGCTCGACCTGGGCGTCGTCGAGCACGCGCACGAGCTTCGCCGGATTGCCCAGCCACAGCTCGCGCTCGCCGACCACCTTGCCCGGCGGCACCAGCGCGCCGGCGCCCACGAAGCCGAACTTCCTCACCACCGCGCCGTCCAGCACGCTAGCATGCATGCCGATCAGGCAGCCATCCTCGATGGTGCAGGCGTGCACCACCGCGGCGTGGCCGATGGTGACGTCGGCGCCGATCAGGCAGGGATACCCCGGGCCGTAGGGACCCTGGTGCGCCACGTGCACGATCGCGCCGTCCTGGATGTTTGTGCGCGCGCCCACGCGGATGTGGTTCACGTCGCCGCGCAGCACCGCGCCGGGCCAGATCGAGACATCCTCGGCCAGCACCACGTCGCCGATCACGCTGGCGGCGGGGTCGACGTAGACGCGTTCGCCGAGGACGGGGGCGATGCCCTTGTAGCTGCGCAGGGAATTCATGTGCGCATTCTAGCGGCGCGATGAACCCCTCTCCCGCTTGAGGAAGAGGGGATGGGAAGGGGTTTTCTTTCCCGTAGGTTGGGCTTCAGCCCGACATTCCAAGCACATCCAGCGTGTCGGGCTGAAGCCCGACCTACAGTCCGACTTGCGGGGCGGTGATTCAGTCACGCTCCGTTTCGAGCACGCGCATCGTCTCGCGATAGCCCGCCTCCTCCGCGCGCCGCCAGTCCTTCCAGTCCAGCATGCCGATGTGGTCGAGCGGCGGAGTGATCAGTCGCTGCGCCAGCGCGCGGCAGTGCTCGCTGGTCTCCTCGCTGTTGACCATCGCGGCGCGGGTGAGTGTGGAGACCAGGCCCGGCCAGCGCGGGCCGCGGCGCTGTTGGAGCAGCAGGCGCCACCACGGCGGCGTGGCGAAATCCTCGATGCCGCTGCGCAGTTCGATGTCGGCGCGGATGCTCACCGCGGTGAGATGGGCGAGGCCGTCGGCAGCCATCACGTCGGTGGGCAGGTTGTCCACCAGCGCGCCATCCACGTAGACCTCGCCGTTGTGCAGCACCGGCGGCAGCACGCCGGGGATCGCGCTGGAGGCGCGCAGCCACAGCCACAGCGGGCCGCGCCGGTGCACCACGCGGCCGACGCCGGAGAGATTGGTGGAGACGCAGAAGAACGGCTTGGCGAGATCCTCAATGTCGATCGCGCCGAACGCTTCGCGCAACAGCCAGGAGGCGCGGCGGCCGCGGGTCAGCGCCACCAGCGGCAGGGTCCAGTCCGACAGCGGGCGGCCGCGCACGAAGGCGTCGAGGTACTTGCGCATCAGCGTCGCCGTGTCCCAGTCGTCGGCCACACCGGCGCCGATGATCGCGCCGACGCTGGTGCCGCCGACCGCATCGAAGCGGAGGCCGGCCTCGCGCAACGCGCGGATCGCGCCGAGGTGGGCCAGCCCGCGC
>DATEKS010000173.1:0-3753 GCA_035277325.1 Rhodanobacter sp. | reverse complement strand
ACCCGCCTCGGGGCGCAACCAAGAAGGACTGAAGACAAGGGGCCGCAACTGCGGCCCCTTGGTTCTTCGGTGCGTGAAGCGCTTACCAGATCTTCACCCGCTGGTCCGGCGCGAGGTACAGCTTCTGTCCGGGCTGCACGTTGAAGGCCGGATACCACGCGTCCAGGTTGCGCACGGTGAGCGCGCGGAACTGCGCGGGCGCGTGCACGTCGGTGGCGATGCGCTGGCGCAGCGCGGCGTCGCGCATCTTCGAGCGCCAGGCCTGGCCGAAGGCGAGGAAGAAGCGCTGGTCGCCGCTGAGGCCGTCGATCACCGGCGCTGGCTTGCCGCCCAGCGACTTGTGGTAGGCGAGGTAGGCGATGGTGAGGCCGGAGACGTCGGCGATGTCCTCACCCAGGGTCTGCTCGCCGTTGACGTGCAGTCCGGGCAGTGCCTCGTACTGGCTGAACTGCTTCGCCAGCTGCGCGGTGGCGCTCTTGAAGTGCGCCTCGTCGGCCGGCGTCCACCAGTTCTCCAGCTTGCCCTGCGCGTCGAAGTCGGCGCCGGTGTTGTCGAAGCTGTGGCTGATCTCGTGGCCGATGATGGCGCCGATCGCGCCGTAGTTCGCGGCGGCGTCGGCCTTCGGGTCGAAGAACGGCGCCTGCAGGATCGCGGCGGGGAAGTTCAGCGCGTTCTGCAGCGGCAGGTTCACCGCGTTCACCAGCTGCGGGGTCATCCACCACTCGCCGCGGTCCACCGGCTGGCCGAGCTTGGCGAGCTGGTGCTCGTACTCGTGCTTCACCGCGCGCAGGTGGTTGCCCAGCGGATCGTCGGCGCTGACCTCGAGCGTCGAATAGTCGCGCCAATGCTCGGGATAGCCCACGCCGACCTTCAGCGTGACCAGCTTCTCCTTGGCCTTGGCACGGGTGGCCGGGGTCATCCAGCTCAGCGTGTCGAGGCGCTCGTCGAACGCGGCGATCAGGTTCTTCACCAGCTGCTGCACCTCGGCCTTGGACGAGGCGGGGAAGTACTTCTGCACGTAGAGCTGGCCCACCGCGTCGCCGAGGTCGGTGTTGGTGGCACCCACCGCGCGCTTCCAGCGCGGCTGCTGCTGTGGCGTGCCCTGCAGGGTGCGGCCGTAGAAGTCGAAGCTGAGGTCGGCGTAGGCCTTCGGCAGCAGCGGCGCGGCGGCGTCGAGCGTGTGGAAGGCGAGCAGGTCCTTCCAGGCATCCAGTGGTTCGCTGGCGACCAGCGCGGCGAGGCCGGTGGTGGCGGAGGGCTGCCACACGTCGATCTGCTTCTGGCCGTCGAGGCCCGCGGCCTTGAAGTAGGCGGCCCAGGCTAGGCCAGGCGCCTTCCGCGCGAAGTCGGCCATCGTCCAGAGGTTGTTCGCCTTGTGCACGTCCTGGCTGTCGATCAGGCTTTCCTGCGCCTTGGCGATCTTCGTCTCCAGCGCGATCACGGTGTCCGCCTTCGTCGCGGCGTCGGCGATGCCGGCCTGCTTCAGCAGCGCCACCACGTAGGCGTGGTACTTGGTACGGAACGCCGCCATGTGCGGGTCGGTGGAGAGGTAATAGTCGCGGCTGGGCATGGCCAGGCCGCCCTGCAGCAGGTAGGCGATGGTGTGCGAGGGGTCTTCCAGGCCCTGGGTCACGAACAGGCCGAACAGGTTCTCGGTGTGGAAGTTGGTGGCGTTGATCGGATCCACGTCGGCGCGCAGGCGGCTGCCCAGCACGCGGGCGAGGTCGTCCTTCGAGGCGATCGCGCCGATCGCGGAGAGCTCGGGCTTCAGCGGCGCCAGGCCGTGCTTCGCGATCGCGGCCTCGTCCATGAAGGCGGCGTAGTAGTCGGCGATCTTGCGCGCGTTGCTGCCCGCGGTGGGGTGGCTCTTGCCGGCGTTCTGGATCAGCTCCGCGGTGTGCTTTTCGGTGAGCTCGAAGATCTTCAGGAAGGTGCCGGTGCTGGAGCGGTCGGCGGGGATCTGCGCGGTCGCCAGCCACTTGCCGTTCGCGTAGTCGAAGAAGTTGTCGCCCGGCTTCACTGCGTGGTCCACGCCAGCGAGGTCGATGCCGATGTCGGCGCCGTGCGCGGCGGGCGTTGCCGCCAGGGCGGGGGAGCCGCAGAGCACGGCGGCGATCGCCGCGGCCAGGATCCATCGGGTGCGTTGCATGGGGTCACCTCGTCAGTGTCAGGGGAGTGGCGCGGCCGTGGCCGACGCGCCAGCATGCCACCGCGCGGGGCGGCGGGCATGCGGCGTTGCAGGATGGCGGCGCAGACTCCCGCGCTGCCTACTTTTCCAGCCGGTAGTTGAAGCTGGCGCGGCTGAACTCGGTGGCGCTCTGCGCCTCGAAGTTCCAGCGGTGGCTGAGGCGGTAGCGCAGGGTGATCACCTCGCCGGGTTCGAACAGCCCCACGCCGTAACTGAGGTAGAGCCGCGGCGAGAGGTACTTGCCCACGGTGAACGCGGAGTTGCCGCCCAGCGCCTCGTTGCTGGAAACGCCGATGTCGTCCACGCCGATCTTCGAGCCGATGCTCTTGGCGAGCAGGTTGCCCGCCGCCGAGCCCAGCGCCTGCGCGGCGGCGCCCACCATGTTGCCTTCGCCGCCCTTCACCTGCGACAGCGGCTTGCCGGTGATCAGGTAGGACAGCGCGTCGGACTGCTCCATCAGCGGGTTGGAGAACACCGTGAGCACGGGCCGCTGCGCGGTGCCGGAGACCTGCAGGCCCACTTCCTGGCCTTCGTCGATGGTGGCGTTTGGGTTGAGCTTGCGGACCGCGCGGATGTCCAGGCCGGGATTGTCGATCGGCGTGCTGGCGAACAGCAGCTTGCCGCGCTGGATCGCCAGGTTCTGGCCGTAGGCCTTGTAGGTGCCGCTGACCGTGATCTGGCCCTGGCCGGTGGTGGCGCGGCCGGGGCGCTCATTCACCGTGAGCACGCCGCCGAGGCGGCCGTCCAGGCCCATGCCGGCCAGGTGCGTCTTGCGGCCCAGGTCCACCTTCACCGTGGCGGTGAACGGCAGCGACGAGCCGGGCTCGGGCTGCGGACGGTCGACCACCACCACGTCGGGCGAGGCCTTGCTGGCACCGGCGCCGGGCAGCTTGTCGAGGTTCACGTCGGCGCTGTCCAGCAGCACTGAGCCGCCGAGGTCGAGTCCTTGCGCGTTGCGCTGCAGGCGCAGCTCGGGGCTGATCGCGACCTTGGCGGCGGGGATGTCGGCGGCGGTGAACTGGCTGCCCTTGATCGCGATGTCGGTGGCGACGTTGCCGCCCAGGCCGGCGACACCGGCCACGGTCAGCGTGCCCGTGCCGGACTGCACGTTGCCGTCGACGCGCAGGCTGTGGGTGTCGAGCGCGCTCACGGCCAGGCGGCCCTTGCTCAACTTGAGCCCGGCGGCCGGCAGTTCGGCGGCGAAATCGTCCACCGTGGCCTGGCCGCTGACGGCCGGCTGCGCCAGCGTGCCGCCGAGGCGGAAGCTGCCGACGGCCTGGCCGTGCACGTTCGCCAACGTGTTGCCGAAGAGTTCGAGGAAGGCGAGGCTGTTGAGGCGCAGGTCGAGCTGGCCGGCCAGCGCCTGCTGCTTGCCGCTCAGGTTCAGCTGGCCGTCCAGGCGCCCGCCATGATCGAGGCCGGCGCGCACACTGAAGCGCTGGCTGTCCGCGCCAAGCTCGGCATCCAGCGCGAAGTCGTCGTAGCTCAGCAGCGGCGCATCAGCATGCTCGGTATACGTGATGCTGCCGCGCGCGGAGCCGAGGCTGGCATGGCCGCTGAGCACG
>DATEKS010000172.1:0-2438 GCA_035277325.1 Rhodanobacter sp. | reverse complement strand
GACCGTGGCGCGGCTGGCGGCGGCGATCCGCACGGCCGGCGCAGCCGGCCCGCGGCAGGCACGCGTGATCGCGCGCCTGCCCGACCGCGAGCACGCGCCGCTGTCGCTGATGCAGCAGCGCGTGTGGTACCTCGAACAATTGCAGCCCGGCCGGGTGACCTATAACACGCCCTCGGCGCACCGCCTGCACGGCATGCTGAATGTTGCCGCCTTCAAGCAGGCGCTGTGCGCGATGGTGCAGCGCCAGCCGGTACTGCGCACCACGATCGAGCCGGACGCGGCCGGCGCGCACCAGCGCATCCATCCCGCGCTCGCGGTGGAGCTGCCGCTGGAGGATCTCTCCGGACTGCCGGCGGACGAACGCGAAGACTGGCTGCGGCGTCGGCTCGACGCGTTGATCGCCGAACCGTTCGATCTGGCCGCGCCGCCGCTGTTCCGTGCCCGGCTGTTCCGGCTGGACGACGAGCAGCATGTGTTCTTCTTCATGACCCACCACATCATCTGGGACGGCTGGTCGTTCGACCTGTTCTACCAGGAGATGACCACGCTCTACGCGGCGTTCTGCGCCGGCCAGCCCGACCCGCTGTCGCCGCTGGCGGTCGAGTACGGCGACTTCGCCGCGTGGCAACGGGAGTGGATGCGGGGCGAGGAGCTGGAACGCCAGCTCGGCCACTGGCTGTCGCGCCTGCAGGGGCGCATCGACCCGCTGGAACTGCCCACGGATCGCGCGCGGCCGGCGCGCATGTCCGGCGCCGGCGCCACCGAGTGGATCGAGCTGCCGGCTGCGCGGCTCGAAGCCGTGCGCAAGCTGGCCCAGCAAGCCGGCGCGACGCCGTTCATGGTGCTGCTCGCGGCGTACTACGCCTTGCTGCACCGGCTCGGCGGCCAGCGCGACCTGATCGTCAGCACGCCGGTGCGCGGCCGCGACACGGCGGAGCTGGAGACGGTGATGGGCTTCTTCGTCAACGCGCTGCCGCTGCGCCTGGCGATCGATCCGCAGGCCGGCTTCCTCGACCTCGTGCGCGCGGTACGCACCGTGGTGCTCGACGCCTTCGCCTGCCCGGACGTGCCGTTCGAGCACCTGGTCAAGGCGCTGCGCCTGCCGCGCGACGAGAGCCGGCCACCGCTGGCACAGGCGATGTTCTCCTACCAGGACGTGCGCGGCCGCACCCTTGCTTGGGGCCAGCTGCGGCACGAACGCCTGCCAGTGTTCCAGCGCGGCAGCGCGCACGACCTCGGCCTGTGGTTCGTCGAGCAGGAACACCGCCTGATCGGCGGCATGGTCTTCAACGCCGACCTGTTCGAGCCGGCCACCGCCACGCGCTTCCGCCGCGGCTACGAGACCCTGCTGGAAGGCGCGCTGGCCGATCCGCAGCAACCGGTTACGCAACTGCCGCTGCTGCCGGCGGACGAGCTGGCGCGGCTGCACGCATGGAACGCCACCGCTGCGGCGATTCCCGTGCCGACCATGCACGGCGCGTTCGAGCGCCAGGCGGCCGCTTCACCGGACCGCCCGGCGCTCCGCTGCTGCGACGAGACGCTGAGCTACCGCACGCTGGACGAGCAGGCCAACCGCATCGCCCACGGCCTGGTCGCGCAAGGCATCCACCCCGGCGACCTCGTCGGCATCGCGCTGGAGCGTGGCCCCGCCATGCTCGCCGCCCTGCTCGGCACGCTCAAGGCCGGCGCCGGCTACGTGCCGCTCGATCCCGCCTTTCCCGCCGAGCGGCTGGCCTACATGGTGGCCGACGCGAAGCTGGCCGCGCTGCTCACCCGGCAGGCGCAGGCAATACGCTTCCACCTCGACGGCCGTCCGGTGATCGCGCTAGATGCGCCGCCCGCCGGCTGGGACACGCTGCCCACCACGCCACCCACGCTGGCCATCGATCCGTCGTCGACCGCCTACATGATCTACACCTCCGGCTCCACCGGCCGGCCCAAGGGCGTGGCGATCCCCCACCGTGCCGTGGCGAACTTCCTCGCCAGCATGGCCGGGCGTCCCGGCCTGCGCGCCGACGACCGCCTGCTCGCGGTCACCACGCTGTCCTTCGACATCGCGGTGCTGGAACTGCTCGGGCCGCTCGGCGTGGGCGGCTGCGTGGTGCTGGCCGCGCGCGAACAGGCGATGGACGGCCAGGCGCTCAAGTCGCTGCTGGCCGAACATGCCATCACCGTGATGCAGGCCACTCCCGCCACCTGGCGCCTGCTGCTGCAGGCCGGCTGGCAGGGCGGCCCGGACTTCCGCGCCCTGTGCGGTGGCGAGGCGCTGACGCCGGATCTGGCGGCCGCGCTGCTGGAGCGCTGCGGCGAAGTGTGGAACCTCTACGGCCCCACCGAGACCACGGTGTGGTCCACCTGCGCCAGGGTGGAGTCGGGCCAGCCTATCCACATCGGCACGCCGATCGCGAACACCACGGTGTGGGTGCTGGACGAGCGAC
>DATEKS010000171.1:0-2377 GCA_035277325.1 Rhodanobacter sp. | reverse complement strand
CTGCCAACCCGCATCCACCAGCGCCTCGACCGCGGGCGCCTGCAGCCGCAGGCCGTCGCCGGTCGACTGCAGCCAGCCGCGCTCCAGCCACGCCGTGCACATCGCCACGCCGAGCTCGCCGGCGAGATGGCGATAGCAGGTGCGCGCGCGGCACAAGGCGGGATCGCTGCCCGGCGGACGCGGCGCCCTGGGCGCGCGCGGCAACGCCATCGCCTCCAGCCACGCCGCCACCTCGTCGTCGGCGAGTCGGTAGTAACGGTGCCGACCCTGCTCCTGCACGGCGAGCAAGCGACCGTCCAGCAGGCGCTTCAGGTGCGCACTGGCGGTGGCCGCACCCACGCCGGCGACACGCGCCAGCTCGCCAGCGGGCCGCGCGCTGCCGTCCAGCAGCACCAGCAGCATCGCCGCGCGTGCCGGCTCCGCCAGCAGGGCGCCGAACTCGGCCAGCTGGTAACGATTGGGAAGCGCGGCACGGGTCATGCGCGCAGTGTAGTGCCCGCCGTGCGCGCTCGTTTCGTCGCGCGGCGAAACATCGGCCAGACGCTGCAATGACACTGCCGGCATGGACATCTACCACGCTCCCGACATCCTGCAGATCCAACCTTCCATCCTCTACTTCGGCACGCCAGTCGTGCTGGTCACCACGCGCAATCCCGACGGCTCGGCCAACATCACGCCGATGTCCTCGGCGTGGGCGCTCGCCGACCGCGTGACGATAGGCCTGTCTGGCGGCGGCCAGGGCCTGGCCAACCTGCTGCGCGAACGCGAGTGCGTGCTCAACCTCGCGTCCGAATCGATGCACGATGCGGTGGAGCGACTCGCACCCACCAGCGGTCGTGATCCGATACCGGCCTGGAAGCGGGGCTATCGCCACGAGGCGGACAAGTTCGCCCTAGCCGGCTGGCATGCGCTGCCCTCGATGTTGGTGGGCGCGCCACGCATCGCCGAAGCACCGCTGCAACTGGAGGCGCGCCTGCTGCAGGCCACCGAGCACCCTCTCGAGGATTGGCGCGACAGTGCCGGTGGCTACACCACGCTGGAGCTGGAAGTGTGTCAGGTGCACGCGCATGCCGACATCGTGGTGCCCGGCAGTTCGCACATCGATCCGCGCCGCTACCGCCCGCTGCTCTACGTGTTTCGCCATTACTATGGCGCGGGGCCGGCGCTGGGGCGCACGTTCAAAGCCGAGGTGTAGATGCTCCGGCGTGGCCGCAACCTGAAAATCAGGTGCCGCGCGGCTTGGCCCGGTGCGTGGGCGTGGCCGTCCACGGGTCGTCAGGCCAGGGGTGTTTCGGATAGCGCCCCTTCAGCTCCTTCTTAACCTCGGGGTAAGTGCGCTCCCAGAAACCGCGCAGGTCCTGGGTGACCTGGATCGGGCGGCCCGCGGGCGACAGCAGGTGCAGGGTCACCGGCACGCGGCCGCCGCCCACGCGCGGGGTGTCGGCGAGGCCGAACAGTTCCTGCAGCTTCACCGCCAGCACCGGCGGTGCGTCGGGCATGTAGTCCAGCCGGCGCGTCTGTCCGCTGGGCACCAGCAGCGTATCCGGCGCCTGCGCATCCAGCGTCTGGCGTTGCGTGTGGTCGAGCATCGCCGACAACGCCTGCGACAGCTCCTCCGCCGACAGCGCGTCGAGCCGACGCTTGCCGTGCAGGTACGGCGCCAGCCAATCCTCCAGCGTGGCGAGCAGATGCCCATCGGACATGTCGGGCAGGCCCAGTTCCGGCATCCAGCTGCGCAAGGCCTGCATGCGCAGGCGCAGGCGCCGCGCGGCTTCGCTCCATGGCAGCGCATCCAGTCCCTTGCTGCGGATCGCCGCCAACAGCGCGGGCAGCGCATCCTCCGGCTGCACCGGCACGCTGCGGCGCTCCAGCACGATCGCGGCGTAGCGGTATTCCTCGAACGCCTCCACTGCATCGCGCGCGTCGTTCCAGCGCAGCGCGCGTTCGCGCACGAGGTGTTGCGGGTAGTCGCGCTCCAGCGTGCGCGGATCGAACGGCGCGGCGGCGAGGATCAGGCTGTCGCGCGCTTCGAAGCGCAGATCCAGCGCCACCAGCCACGGTTCGCCCAGCAGCGCGGTGTTCTCGTGCAGGCGTGCGCCGCGACCGTTGGCCAGCGTGTAGCGCAGCGGGTTGGCCTCATCGCGGCGCGCGATGCGGTCGGGAAAGGCATGCAACAGAAGGTCGCCCACCGCGTGGCTGTCCGGCGTGCCGCTGGCGGCGCTGCGCACGTCCAAACGACGACGCCAACCTTTCGAGGCCTGCTCGATCGCAGCCAGTGCGCCGGCGTCGGCGCCATGGCTGCGACGGTCGCGCCAGGCGTGCAAGGCGGCCACGCGCACGCGGAAATCGTCGCTGCGCCCCTGCTCGCCGCGCAGCG
>DATEKS010000170.1:0-21649 GCA_035277325.1 Rhodanobacter sp. | reverse complement strand
CGTCGATCAACGCCTCCACCGCGGCGGAGTCGGCCACGTCCAGCACGCGGCCATGGCCGCCGTGCGCGGCCAGCCGCTCGCCGATCGCCGTTGCGCCGGCCTCGCTGGTGGCCGTGCCGATCACGGTGGCGCCCATCGCGGCCAGTTCGTCCGCGATCGCCGCGCCGATGCCGCGGCTGGCGCCGGTCACCAGTGCGACCTCGCCCGTCAGTGTCTTGTCCATCGCCGTATTCCGTGAAGATTCGAAGCCGCGAACCTTACACGCAAACGGACTTCCGCTGCACGCGGTTCAGCGGCAGCAGGCGGCTTCCTGGCCGGAATACTCGTCGTGGCGCCGCCACCAGGCACCCGCCGCCTCATTGCGTCCCAGCGGCGCGCGGTCCAGCCACTGGTACATGCCCCACAGGCCGTCCAGTCCGCGTGCGTAGGTGGAATAGCTGTGATAGGCCACGCCGTCCTCAAGCACGAACGCGCTCATGCCGGGGCGGTCGCGCACGTACGTGGCCGCCTCCGTGCCGCAGGTGGCCGCGAACTGGTGGACGATCTCCGGATACTCGGCCTCGGCCATCGGATGGCCGCCGCGCTGGTAGTTGTACTCGACACCGCCGGCCTGCTGCTGCGCCTCGGTGATCGAGACGTTGAAGTCGTAATTGAAATCGCCATCGTTCGCGGACGCCCAGGGAAATGTCCAGCCCATGCGCCGCTTGTAGGCCTGCAATTTTGCCAGCGGCGCGCGCGACACCGCGGCGAACGCCACGCCGTGGTTCTCCAGGTGCGGGACGATGCCGTTGAAGCCGTCCGCGATCGATGAACAGGACGGGCATCCCGCCGTGTAGTCGGGGCCAAACATGAAGTGGTAGACCAGCAGTTGCGAGCGGCCCCTGAAAAGATCCGCCAGCGTGGCATCGCCTGCGTCAGTGTCGAAGCGGTAGTCCTTGTCCACGCGCACCCAGGGCAGCGCCTGCCGCTGGCGAGCCAGCTCGTCGCTGCGACGGGTCAGCGCCTTCTCCTCGCGCAGCAGTTCCGTGCGCGCCCGGAGCCATTCCTCGCGCGATGCGAGCCGGTGCCCGCGTACTGTTCCGTCGAATTTGCTGTTCATGGTTTGCCTCCCGCCTTTCTCGGCTGCAGATCGATTTTCGACATCGGCTTGGCCGCCCTGCTGGCGACATCCGCCCGGCGACGGCGGTGCAACTTCGCGGCCACCAGGGTTGCCAAACCACTTGCCGATCCCGTGCCGGCCAGCGCGATCGCCGCGGCGCTCATGCAGATCGGGCACATGACTCAGCCCTCCCCTGACAGCTGCGCCACCAGCGTGTCGAGGAAGAACGTCCAGCCTTCGGTGTGCGCCATCGCCATCCTCTCGTCGGGCAGGCCCTCGTGGGTCAGGCGCAACTCGGTCCGGCTGCCGCGCGGGGCGAACTCCAGCGTGACCACCGATTCCTTGCCGTGCGTGTGTTCGCTCACCCAGGTGAACTCGAGCAGGCGCGGGCTCTCCACGCGCAGGTAGCGGCCGTAGTGCGGACGGATCTCGCCCGAATGCATCATGCCGAGGTAGAACAGGCCATCAACGTGCGGATCCGCCACCACGTCGCCGCCCTCCGCCAGCCAAGCCTTCAGGCTGGCCGGATCGGTCCATGCACGGAACACGCGTTCAGGCGAGGCGTCGTAGCTGCGCGGTATCTCCAGGCGGAACCCGCCCATCGCCGATTCATTGCGACCCTTCATCGTCGTCCTCCTGTTGCTGGTCGAGGAAAGCGCCCAGCGCATCGAGGCGCTGATTCCAGAAGCGTTCGTACTGCGATGTCCAGCGCGCCACCTCGCGCAGCGGCGCGGCGCGCAGGCGCAGGTAATGCTCGCGGCCCTCGCGGCGGCGGCGGACCAGGCCCGCACCCTCCAGCACCTTGACGTGCTTGGACACCGCGTTCAGCGACATCGCGAACGGCTGCGCGAGGTCGGTCACCCGCAACTCGCCGCGGGTCAGCCGCGCCACGATGCGCCGCCGCGTGGGATCGGCGAGTGCGGCAAAGGCGAGATCGAGTTTCGACATGGCGGCATTCATTCAACCTTATGGTTGAATAATACGCCAACGAAAGGGCGCGTCAAGCGCGCCCTTCGCACGAACGGTTTTGCCGTTCAGCCGCGCCAGTCGGCCAGCGCGGCGTCCAGCTCGGCCGGCGCACCGATCGCGCGAGCCTCCAGCCCCTTGTCGATGCGCTTGACGAGGCCGGCCAGCACCTTGCCCGGACCGCACTCGGCGATGCGCGTGGCGCCACCGGCCGCCAGCGCCTGCACGCATTCGGTCCAGCGCACCGGCAGATAGAGCTGGCGCTGCAGCGCACCGCGGATCTCGTCCAGCGAGGCGTAGCTCCTCGCCTCGGCGTTCTGGATCACCGGGATCGCGGGCGACCGCCATGCGATCGAGGCCATGCGCTCGCCCAGCTTGTCGGCCGCCTCGCGCATCAGCATGCAGTGCGAGGGCACCGACACGGCCAGCTTGATCGCCTTCTTCACGCCCAGTTCGGCGAGCCGCGCCAGCGCGCGATCCACCGCCTCGGCGTTGCCTGCGATCACCAGCTGGCCGGGCGAGTTGTAGTTGGCCGGCGCCACCACCTGGCCCTGCGCGACTTCCTCGCAGACCTGCGCGATCAGCGCGTCATCGCCCCCCAGAATCGCCGCCATCGCACCCACGCCTGCAGGGACAGCGGCCTGCATCAACCGACCGCGCTCGGCCACCAGCGCCGCCGCGTCGTGCAGCGACAAGGCGCCGGCGCAGACCAGCGCGCTGTACTCACCAAGGCTGTGGCCGGCCAGTTGCGCGGGCCGCGCACCGCCCAGCTTGTTCCATACCCGCCACACCGCCACGCTGGCCGCAAGTAAGGCTGGCTGCGTGTTTTCCGTGCGGTTGAGCTGCTCCTCCGGCCCCTGCTGGCTGAGCGTCCACAGGTCCACACCCGCGCCCTGCGAAGCCTCGTCGAAAGTCGTCTTCACTTCGCCATGCGCAGCGGCCAGTTCGGCCAGCATGCCGACCGATTGCGAACCCTGGCCGGGGAAGACGAAGGCAAGCGTGGCAGCGTTCATAGGCAGTGCGTTCCTCGAATTGAACCAACATGGTGCCAGTATCGACCGGCGCGTGCAGCGATATCGACCGCGGAAAAGCCGATGCCGCCCTTGCAGGCGGCATCAAATGTGATGGCGAAACGCCAGTATCAGTAGCGCAGCAGCGCCGACGCCCAGGTGAAGCCGCCGCCGAACGCCTCCAGCAACAGGTTCTGGCCGCGCTGCACCTTGCCCGAGCGCACCGCGTAGTCGAGCGCCAGCGGCACCGAGCCGGACGAGGTGTTGGCGTGCTGGTCGACGGTAACGATCACACGCTCCATCGGCATCGCCAGCCGCTTCGCGGTGGCCTCGATGATGCGCAGGTTGGCCTGGTGCGGGATCAGCCAGTCGATCTGCGAAGCTTCCATGCCGGCGGCCTGCAGGGTTTCGTCGACCAGCGCATCCAGCGTCTTCACCGCGACCTTGAACACCTCGCGGCCGGCCATCTTGATGCGCACGCCGTGGTTGGATTCGTCGCGGAAGCCGACCGACACGCCGACCGGGTTCCACAGCAGCTCCTTGTAGCCGCCGTCGGCATGCAGGCAGGTGGCGTGGATGCCGGGCTCGTTCGAAGCCTCCAGCACCACCGCGCCGGCGCCGTCGCCGAACAGCACGCAGGTTTCGCGCTCGTTCCAGTCGATCATGCGGGTCAGCGTCTCGGCGCCGATCACCAACACCTTCTTCGACTGGCCGCTCCTGATGAACTTGTCGGCGATGCCGAGCGCGTACATGAAGCCCGAGCAGGCGGCATTGACGTCGAATGCCGCGCAGCCGTTCGCACCGAGACGGTGCTGCACCAGGCAGGCGGTGGACGGGAAGATGATGTCGGGCGTGGTGGTGCCCAGCACGATCAGGTCCAGCTCGGACGCCTTCACACCGGCCGCTTCCAGCGCGCGCTGCGCGGCGAGGAAGGCCAGGTCGCCGGTGGTCTCGCCGTCGGCGGCGATATGACGCTGACGGATGCCGGTGCGGGTGCGGATCCATTCGTCGCTGGTGTCGACGATCTTCTCCAGATCGACGTTGCTGACGACACGCTCGGGCAAGGCGCTGCCGGTGGCGATGATGCGGGAGTAGATCGGGGCCATGCCGTTTTCCGTCAAACGTAAACCGTGAATTGAACGCCCTGGACGGCGCATGCGCAACCGTCCGGACCCCATAACGCGAAACGGCGCGTTGCCGCGCCGTTTCATTGGATCCGGGCAGACGGACTTTCGGATGGAAGTCCGCTGGCGCGGTCAGTCCTCGACCGACACCGCACCCTTGGTCTCGATGACCTTCTTGCCGCGGTAGTAGCCGTCGGCGGTGACATGGTGGCGCAGGTGCACCTCGCCGCTGGTCGGGTCGGTGGACAGCTGCACGGTCTTCAGCTTGTCGTGCGCGCGACGCATGCCGCGGGTGGACGGGGTACGGCGGCTCTTGGCAACGGCCATGGTAGTTCTCCAACTGAACCTGATGTTCGGTATCTGTCTGATGATCGGGACTGTTGGGCCCCGACCGGCTTACTTCTTCAGTTCGCGCAACACCGCGAACGGATTGTTCTCTTGTTCCGCGGCATCGCCCTGCCCGGCCACGCCATCATCGATGGCCGCGTCGGGCAGGCTGCTGTCCGGATTCACCGGCACCAGCGGCAAGGCCAGCAGCAGCTCGTCCTCGATCACGTCCGCCGGATGCAGGCGACCGTCCTCGGGCACCAGCAGCGGCTCGCAGCCAGGCGGCAAACCCGCCTCGTCGCGTTCCCGCCTGATCAGGCCGAGCCGGTTGTCCACCGTCACCGGCAACACGAACGGCTCGAGCGTGCGCTGGCAGATCATCGTCAGCGGCGCCTGCGCATGGACATCCACATAGTCCGTGCCCAACTCGTCGCGGCCGAAATCCAGCCGGTAGTCCACTTCGCCCTCGTTGCCGGCCAGCGCACCGCACAGGCGCCCCAGCGCAGCCACAGGCATCGATCCCTCGAACGAACGCCGCGCCGAGACCATGCGCCAAGCGTCCACGGACTCTGGCAGTGTCACGGACATAATCGGCGAATGGTAAATTCCTGAACGGGCGAAGTCAACAGACGGATCAAGCGCTTGCGTCACCCGCACACCGCCGGCCGGGTCGCGCATTTTGCCTCATGCGCCCCGCTTGCGGCAGACTGCACGCCCACCCCATCCGGGCCTTGCCGCTTGAACCTTTCCCTCACGCTCGGCGTGCTCGCGCTGCTGGTGCTGGTCATCGCGGCCGCCTGGGCTCTGTCTTCGCGCCGCTGGCAGAACCGGCGCGCCGCCGACCTGCAACAGCTGCTCGACCTCGCCGACCGGCTGGAAAGCGACCTGAAGAGCTGCCGCAGCGGCCTAGCCCAGGCGCACGCGGTGATGGCTATCAACCCGGACCTGCCCGGCGCCAGCGAACAGGACGCCCGCCAGGCGGTCGACGCCGGGCTGCAGGCATTGCTGCGCCAGCGCATCTGGATCCGCGACCGCGCCGCCCGGGCCAGCCAGCAGGAACTGGACGAAACCGCTGCCGCGATGCGCGCCAGCCGCGACCGCCTGCAACCGCTGCTGCAGGCGTTGAACGCCGCCCAGCGCGACCTGGACAGCGCGATGCGCGAACACATCCACCGCGACGCCGAATGAACACGGCTCCGCCCCGAGTCGTGCTGGCCTCCACGTCGCGCTACCGCGCCGAACTGCTGCGCCGACTGCTGCCGGATTTCGAGCAGCGCGCACCCGGCACCGACGAGACTGCCCTGCCCGGCGAGGCGCCGGATGAACGCGCGGCGCGACTCGCCATCGCCAAGGCCGCAGCGGTCGCCGCCGGCCTGCAGGATGCACTGGTGATCGGCTCCGACCAGGTAGCCGAGCTGGACGGCGAGACGCTGGACAAACCCGGCAACGTGGCGAATGCCTGCGCCCAGCTTGCCGCCGCTTCCGGTCGCGTAGTGCATTTCCACACCGCGCTGTGCCTGTTCGATGCGCGCGATGGCCTGCAGCAAGTCCACGTCGACCGTACCCGCGTGCACTTCCGCATGCTGGACGCTAGGGAGATCGAACGCTACGTGACCTGCGAGCAGCCACTGGACTGCGCCGGCAGCTTCAAATGCGAAGGCTTGGGCATCAGCCTGTTCGAGCGCATCGACAGTGAAGATCCCAGCGCGCTGGTCGGCCTGCCGCTGATCGCACTGGCAAGGCTGTTGCGCACTGCCGGCATCGCCGTGCCCTGAAGCCCGACACGTCAGAAACCGGGTACGCTGCCGCTACCCCGCCGCCGCTCGACGCCCCCACCCACGAACTGCCGCGAGCCCGATCGATGAGCCAGCCCTTACCCGCCACCCCGTCCGTTGACGAACTGCGCCAGCGCCTTGCTGCCGCCGAGGCGCAGCTCAACCGCGTGCTGTTGGGCAAGGCACGACAGGTGAAGCTGGCGCTGGCCTGTCTGGTCGCCGGCGGCCACCTGCTGCTGGAAGATGTGCCCGGTGTGGGCAAGACCACCTTGGCGCATGCACTGGCGGCCAGCTTCGCGCTGGAATTCCAGCGCGTGCAGTTCACCAGCGACCTGCTGCCCTCGGACATCCTCGGCGTCAGCATCTACGAGCGCGAGACCGGCCAGTTCCGCTTCCATCCCGGCCCGATCTTCGGCGGCCTGCTGCTGGCCGACGAAATCAACCGCGCCACGCCGAAAACGCAGAGCGCGCTGCTGGAGGCCATGGCCGAGGGCCAGGTCACCGTGGACGGCCAGACCCACGTCCTGCCGCAGCCGTTCTTCGTGGTCGCCACGCAGAATCCGCTGGACCTGGCCGGCACCTTCCCGCTGCCCGACTCCCAGCTCGACCGTTTCATGCTGCGGCTGTCCCTGGACTATCCCGACCCCGCCGCCGAACGCGAACTGCTCACCGGGGTCGACCGCCGCGACCTGCTGGGGCGGCTGATGCCGCAGTTGGACGGCGCCGCCCTGCTCGCGCTGCGCCGGCAGGCGCAGGCGATCACCGCCAGCCCTGCCCTGCTCGATTACCTGCAGGCACTGCTCGCCGCCAGCCGCCGGCATGCCGAGATCCGCACGGGGCTGTCGCCGCGCGCCGGCCTGTCGCTGCTCGCCGCGGCACGCGCGTGGGCACTACTGGACGGCCGCGCCTATGTACTGCCGGAAGACCTGCAGGCGCTGTTCGTGCCGCTGGCCGCGCACAGGCTTGTGGCCGCGCGCGGCGTCGGCGGCGAGGCACTGGCGCGCCAGTTGCTCGCCGAGGTGGCGGTGGACTGATGCGCGACTGGTTGCAAGGGCTGCAGCAATGGTCCGAACGCCGCCTGCCCGCACTCACCCGCCTGCGTCAGCCGGAACCGCTGCCGATCGAACTGGGCCGGCGTCGCATCTACATCGTGCCCACCGCGTTCGGCCTCGGCTTCGGCGTGCTGCTGCTGGTGATGCTGGTGGGTGCGCTGAACTACGCCAACAACGCGGCGCTGCTGTTGACCTGCATGCTGGGCTCGGCCGCGGCGGCGAGCATGCTGCTCGCGTTCCGCGCCCTGGACGGCTTGCGCCTGCGCGGTATCCGCGCCGGCCACGCCATCGCCGGCGAACCGCTGGAACTGGTGCTGGACTTCGCGGCGCAACGCCCCCGCGAAGCGGTGCGCATGGACTGCGCCGGCGAATCGCTCGCCTTCGCCCTGCAGAACGCCACGGAACTGCGGCTGCGGCTGGCCACCACCCGGCGCGGCTGGCAGCCCCTGCCGCGGCTCAAGTTGTGGAGCACCTGGCCGCTGGGTCTGTTCCGCGCCTGGAGCTGGCTGCATCCGCAGCACGCCGTGCTGGTGTGGCCGCACCCGGAAACTGCGGGTCCACCGCCGCTGCTGCCGGGCGACGCGCGCGAACGCCTGCGCCCGCAGGCGGGCGAGGAACTGGCCGCACTGCGCGACTACCGCCGCGGCGATGCGCCCAGGCACATCGCGTGGAAGGCCAGCGCCCGCCACCACGACCTGCTGGTGAAGGATTTCGACCGCCCCGAGCCACGTGAAACCTGGCGCCTGGACTGGCACGCGCTACGCACGCTGGACCACGAGGCACGCATCGCCCGGCTGGCGCGCTGGCTGGGCGAGGCGGAGGCGCAAGGCCGGCGCTACAGCCTGCAACTGCCGACCGAGCGCATCGACATCGGCAGCGGGCCGGCCCATTACGCGCGCTGCATGAGCGCATTGGCGGTGCTGCCGTGACGAATCCCGCCGCCACGCCGCTCGATGTCCGCAGCTTCGATCTGGTCGCGCTCGGCTTTGCCGCCGTGCTGGCGCTGCACGTACCGCACCTGCCGTGGTGGCTGGCCGCCACGCTGGCGCCGATCCTCGGCCTGCGCTGGTGGCAACGCCGCAGCCGTCACGCGCGCACGCCGGCGTGGCTGAAGCTGCCGCTGCTGGCTGCGCTGCTGCTGGCCATCGTGAGCTGGTACGGCAGCCTGTTCGGCCAGGCGCCAGGCGCCGCGCTGGCGGTGGGCCTGCTGGTGCTGAAGCTGCTGGAAACCGAGACCGCGCGCGACGCCCGCGTCGGCATGAGCTTCGCCTGCTTCACCCTGATGGCCGCGTTGCTGTTCGACCAGAGCCTCACTGCCACCACCACGGTGGCGCTGGGCCTGTTGCCGCCGCTGGCCGCGCTGCGCTCGCTGGAGCCGGGGCGGCGACCGCCGACCGCATGGTGGCGCGAGCTGTTGCCCGGCCTTGGCCTCTTGGCTGCCGCCTTGCCGCTGGCCCTGCTGGCCTTCCTGCTGCTGCCGCGGCTGAACTCGCCGCTGTGGGGTGCGCCGAACGCCGGCGAACAACGCAGCGGCCTCAGCGACCGCATGACACCGGCCGGCTTCACCCAGTTGCTGGTCGACGACAGCCCCGCGCTGCGGGTGAGTTTCGACGGCCCGCCGCCATCGCCCGGCCAGCGCTATTTCCGCGCCTTCGTGATGAGCCATTACGACGGCGCCAGCTGGACTTACCGCGACGTGACCAACCAGCCGCCGGCACCCATCGAAGCCGCGCAGACCATCCGCTACCACGTCAGCCTCGAGCCCACCCGGCAACGCGTGCTGCCCACGCTGGACGTGCCGCTGGCCGCGCCGCCCGATGCAAGCCTGCGCCGCGATCGCGAAGTGATCGCCGACAAGCCGGTGGACAGCCTGCGCGACTACACGCTGGAGTCCGCCACCCGCTACCGGCTGGAACCGCAGCTTGGCCAACGTCGTGCGCGCTGGCTGCAATTGCCGCACGGCTTCAATCCGCGCACGCTGGCGCTGGGCCGCTCATGGCGGGAACGCTACGGCGGCGACGATGCCGCCATCGTGCAGGCCTCGCTCGCGCTGTTCCACGACGGCGGCTTCCGCTACACGCTGGCGCCCGCGCCGCTGGGCCGCGATGCGATGGACGATTTCCTGTTCGACACCCGCGAAGGGTTCTGCGAGCACTACTCGTCGGCCTTCACCGTGCTGATGCGCGCCGCCGGCATCCCCGCCCGCGTGGTCACCGGCTACCAGGGCGGCTACTGGAACGCGATGGGAAATTACCTTCTGGTGCGCAACTCCGACGCGCACGCGTGGAGCGAGGTGTGGCTGGCCGGCCGTGGCTGGGTGCGGGTCGACCCCACCGCCGCGGTACGCCCCCAGCGCATCAGCCAGGGCGCGGCCGCCGCGGTATCCGGCCAGTTGCCGTGGTACCAGAGCGGCTGGCTGCAATCGCTGCGCAACCACTGGGACATCGTCAACCGGTGGTGGAACCTGAGCGTTAACGGTTTCGATGCGCTGCGCCAGCGCGGGCTGCTGAAGCCGTTCGGCATCCGCGAGACAGACGCTTCCACGCTGGCATTGCTGCTGGCCGTCGGCTGCGTGCTGTGCATGGCCGCCGGGCTGGCGTGGGTGTGGCGGCGGCGCGAGCCGGAAGATGCCGCGCGCGCGGGATTGCGCCGACTGGAACGCAAACTGGCACGGCTGGGCGTGACGCGGCGGACCGGCGAAGGCCCGCGGGACTATCTGCAACGCGCTGCCTGCGCGCTGCCTGCGCAGCGAGACAGGCTGACCGAACTGATGCACCGCTACCTTGAACTGCGCTATGCCCAGCCCGAACCGACGTCTGAATCCCTGCGCGCATTTCGGCGCGCCGTGCGGGATTTTCCTGTCGTCCGCATGGTCAAATGAGCGTTGATAGGGTTGTGCACACAAACATCCATGATGGAGAAACCGCCATGTCCCTGTACCGTCCCCTCGCGCTAGTCGCGACCGTCGCCCTGCTGGGTGGCTGCGCGACCATTCCGCAGCCGCTGCAAGGCAACTACACCGCCATCTCCAGCACCGCCGCCCAGCAGGGTGGCGCCGGTGGCACCCAGGTGCGCTGGGGCGGCGAGATCATCAAGACCGAGCCGGGCCCGCAGCAGACCTGCTTCTACATCCTGGCCCGTCCGCTGGACAGCCAGGCGCGGCCGGAACTGGGCCGCTCCGGCGGTGATCAGGGCCGCTTCGTGGCCTGCCACAGCGGCTTCTACGACCCTGAGGTGTTCGCCCGCGGCCGCGAGCTGACCGTGACCGGCACCATCCATGGCACGGTGACGCAGAAAGTGGGCGACTACGACTACCCCTATCCGCGCGTGGAAGCGAACGTGGTGTATCTGTGGCCGAAGCGCCCGGTGTACGTGAACACGCCCTACCCGCCTGGTTTCTACGACCCGTTCTGGGGTCCGTGGGGTCCTTGGGGTTACGGCCCGTATCCGTACTGGGGCGGCCCGCGCGTGATCGTGGTGCGCCCGGCACCGCCGCCGCCGCCGCCCAAGAAGTAGACGGTACACGAACGAAAAGCCGGCCTTGGAGGCCGGCTTTTTCATGTCGCCAACGGATCTGGCTCAGCCCGGCGGCCAGTGCATGTGCCGGCCGGCCAGCAGGTGCACGTGCAGATGGAACACGGTCTGACCACCGTATTCGTTGCAGTTGACCACCGCACGGTAGCCCTGCGCAGCGAAGCCTTCGCGCTTCGCGTAGCCGGCGGCGGCCAGCAGCAGGCGCCCCAGCAGCGCCGCGTCCTCCGGCGTGGCGTCGTCCAGCGTGGCGATCGGCTTCTTCGGAATGAACAGCACGTGCACCGGCGCCTGCGGGTTCACGTCGCGGAAGGCCAGCATCTCCTCGTCTTCGTAGACGATGTCCGCCGGGATTTCGCGCCGGATGATCTTGTCGAAGATGGTGTCGGCCATGTCGTTCGTCTCCCCGGTTACAGACGCAACAGCATACCGTGCGCGGCCGGCGCCACCAGCCTGAAGCCGAACTGCTCGTAGAGCCGGAATGCGGTGCCGTCGGCGATCAGGCCGACCATCGCCCGCGCCGGCGCCCGCACGCGCAATTGCTCGACCAGCGCGGCCATGATGCGCCGCCCCCAACCGCGCCCCTGCCAGGCCGGCGTCACCGCGATGTCGACCACGAACAGGAACAGGCCGCCATCGCCGACGATGCGCCCCATCCCGATCAGCTCACCCGCATGGCGCACGCACCACCGCGCACCAGCTCGCCGGCAGGCCGATGGCAGCACCCTCGGCGCCCATGGCGCTCAATCCCGCCGCAACGCGCAACGTGCGGTACTCCTCGCTGGCCGGGATTTCCAGCCGGAGCACCGGCTCGCAGGCGTCGTCGGCGGCCATCGGCAACTCCGCTCAATCCAGCAGCTGGCGGCCGCCGAACGCATGCGCCAGCGTGCCGCGGTCCACGAATTCCAGTTCGCCGCCCAGCGGCACGCCGTGCGCCAGCCGCGTCGGCTTGATGCCACCGGCGCGCGCCAGCTGCGCCAGGTAGTGCGCGGTAGCCTCGCCTTCCACGGTGGGGTTGGTGGCGATGATGAGTTCCTCCACCTCGCCCTCACCCAGTCGTTGCGCGAGCTGCGGCAGGCCCAGTTCCTCCGGCCCCAGGCCGTCCAGCGGCGACAGCCGGCCATGCAGCACGAAGTACTGGCCGCGATAGCCGGTGGCCTGCTCGATCGCGGCCAGGTCCACCGGCGACTCCACCACGCACAGCAGCTGGCGGTCGCGGCTGGCGCCGGCACAGATCGCGCACAAGGCTTCCTCGCTGAAATTGCGGCAGCGTCCGCAATGCCCGATGCGCTGCATCGCCTCGCGCAGCGCGTCGGCCAGCTTGAGGCCGCGCTCGCGGTCGCGTTCCAGCAGATGGAAGGCCATCCGCTGCGCGCTCTTGCCGCCCACGCCGGGCAGGCAGCGCAATGCCTCGATGAGGCTGGACAGGAGCGGCGAGGAAGACATCAGCCTCTCAGAACGGCATCTTGAAGCCCGGCGGCAGGCTCATGCCGGCGGTGACGTTGCCCATCTTGTCGCGGCTGGCCTGGGCCACCTTGTTCACCGCGTCGTTGATCGCGGCGGCGACCAGGTCCTCGGCCATCTCCGGATCGTCGGCGAAGGTCTGCCGGTCGATGCTCACCTTGCGCACCTCGTGCGCACCGCTCATGGTCACGCTCACCAGGCCGCCGCCGGCGCTGCCGGTGACTTCCAGCTTCGCGATCTCCTCCTGCGCACGCTTCATGTCTTCCTGCATGCGCTGGGCCTGCTGCATCAGCTGGCCGATCTGACCTCTCATCGCACTGCTCCGTCTTCAACTGCCAAAGGGTTTCACCGACTGCGGCACCACACGGGCGCCGAAGTCGCGTTTCATGGATTGCACGAAGGGATCGTCCTCGATCGACTGTTCGGCCACGGCCTGCGCCTCGTTGCGCGCCTGGGTGGCGCGCGCCGCCGGCGTCGCGGATGCCGCTGATTTGTCGATGCCGACGAAGCGCAGCTTGATGCGCTCGCCCAGCGCCTGGCTGATGCGCTCCTCCATCTGGCTGACCATCGGCTCCACCGCCATGCCCATGTGCGCCGGCTGCAAGGCCAGCACCAGGGTGTTGCCGTCGCGTTCGCGCAGCACCGCGTTCTGCGCCAGCACGCTGAACGGGCCGCGCAGGCCGGCCTGCTCGATCAGGCTTTCCCAGTGCGGCAGACCATTGGCGTCACACGGCGCCGCACGCGCCACGGGCGCGGGGTCCTCGCGGACGGCAGGCGCGGGCGCGATGGCCGGCGGTGCAGCGTGCTGGGTCGAAGGTGACGGCGGCGGTGCAGACACCGCAACACGCACGGGCGGTGGCACCGGGCGCGACGCAGGTGCCGTGGCGCGCTCCGCCGCCGGACGTGGCGCCTCGTCGCCAGGACGGAACGCCAGCATGCGCAGCAGCGCCATCTCGAAGCCGGTGCGCGCATCGGGCGCCAGCGCGAGGTCGCGGCGGCCGCCGATGGCGATCTGGTAATAGAGCTGCACGTCCTCCGGCGCGATGCGCGCGGCCAGCGTATGCAGGGCCTCGCCGTCGGAATCGTCGTCGAGCCGGTAGCCGGGGATCAGCTGGATCAGCTGCAGGCGGTGCAGCACGCCGGCGAGGTCGTCCAGCACGCCGCCGAAATCCGGCGAGTACGAGGCGATCTGCGCGCATTCGGCGAGCAGGCGCGTACCGTCGCCATCAGCCAGCGCATCGAGCACGCCCAGCACCTGGCCGCGCGCCACGCTGCCCAGCATGGTGCGCACGTCGTCCGCGCGCAGCGCACCGCCGCCGTAGGCAATGGCCTGGTCGAGCAGCGACAGGCCGTCGCGCATCGAGCCGTCGGCGCCTCGCGCCAGCTCCTCGACCGCGGCATCCTCGTAGGCAATGTTCTCGGCGCCGAGGATGTGGCGCATATGGTCGGCGATCTGCCCGGGCAGATGGCGCTTCAGGTTGAACTTCAGGCAGCGCGACAGCACCGTCACCGGCAGCTTCTGCGGGTCGGTGGTGGCAAGCAGGAACTTCACGTGCGGCGGCGGTTCCTCCAGCGTCTTCAGCAGCGCGTTGAACGCCGGCTTGGAGAGCATGTGCACCTCGTCCACCAGGTACACCTTGAAGCGGCCGCGCGACGGCGCGTACTGCGCGTTCTCGATCACCTCGCGCACATCGTCCACGCCGGTGTTGCTGGCCGCGTCGATCTCAAGAAGATCCACGAAGCGGCCTTCGTCCACCGCCGTGCAGACCGCGCACTCGCCGCAGGGATCGGCCGACTCGCCGCGCTCGCAGTTCAGCGACTTGGCGAAGATGCGCGCGATGGTGGTCTTGCCCACACCGCGCGTGCCGGTGAACAGGTAGGCGTGGTGCATGCGCCCGGTGTCCAGCGCGTTGGTGAGCGCGCGCACCACATGCTCCTGCCCCACCAGTTCGGCGAACTTGCGCGGGCGCCATTTGCGGGCGAGAACCTGATAGGACATGCCTGACTACCTTGGGGCGAGCGTCGATTGTGCCAAGCCGGGGACGACAAGTCAGTAAAGCTGTCCGGGATATCGCAAGACTGGCCCCTCTCCCTAACCCTCTCCCCGTCGGGGCGAGGGAGCGAACGTGCCGGGCGGGCTCGCTTTTGCCAGCCGCCGGCAACCGGATGGTTTCATGCTCGAAAAAGGTTGGGTCCAAATGGCGGCGGCCCCGCCAGCCACACCCCGGCACCCGAATCATCCACTACCGTTGCTTCCTTCCGGACCTGGCGGGGTTTGCGGACTATCGTCGCGGGGGGACCGACGGGGCCACCATGGACGTTGGGCTTTCGCGCCCTGCGCGCCGGACGAGGCCGTCGCGTATTTCAATCAACTGGCGGAGAGGGCGGGATTCGAACCCGCGATACGGGGATAAGCCGTATACACACTTTCCAGGCGTGCTCCTTCAACCACTCGGACACCTCTCCGCACGCTTCCACCGGCATCAATCCGCCCGGGTGAAGACGGGAAAGGATACCGGTCGGCAACGTTACTGACAAGGCTCAACCGGCATCCGCATGTGGCGGCAACGGCGCTCC
Source organism: Rhodanobacter sp. (assembly GCA_035277325.1). GTDB lineage: Bacteria > Pseudomonadota > Gammaproteobacteria > Xanthomonadales > Rhodanobacteraceae > Rhodanobacter_A. The sequence continues at coordinate 6,724 of DATEKS010000170.1, read as the reverse complement.
CAGCGCGATGCGCTGCCCTGCTGCGGCAACCCGATAGCCACGCGCCGCCAATGCCGCGCCATCGGCCGCACTGCCGTAGTGATACAGCAGCAGCCGCGCGCGCAGCGCCGCGTCGTACTCGCGCTCGATGTCTTCGATGCCGGTGTGGGAGGGGTTACCGACCAGGCCGCAGTCATGCGCCACCAGCTCGCCGCCGCCGGCATGCTGGACCAGCACCTCGGGAATCGGCCGGGTGTCGCCGGTGTAGGCGAAGCTGCCTGGCAAGGCGAGGCCGAACGAGGTGTTGGGACGGTGGTGGCGGGTGGCGAACACGTCGAACCACAGGCCGTCGAGCCAGAAGCCGCGCGTGCACGGCACCAGCCGGAATGCCTCCCAGAAATTCACCCCGCCCTCTGCCAGCACGCCGGGATAGTCGGCCACGCGCACCTGCAGCCACGGCAGCAGCGCGGCATGCGCGAACAGGCGCGTGGTGCCGCGCAGGTGTTCGTCGAACCACAGCTTGATGAACAGGCCTTCCAGCCCCGCCACATGATCCATGTGGGTGTGCGTGACGTAGAGCGCAGGCGGCAGCGCGCCGTAGGCATCAAGATAGCGATTCAGCGTATCCGGACCGCAATCGACCAGCAGCACCGGCACGCCGTCGCGTTCCAGCACCACGGCCGAGGAACCCAGCTCGCCAGCCGCATGCGCCGCACCCGTGCCGAGAAAATGCAGATGCCAGTTCATGCGCCGAAGCTAGCCTCATAGGCGTCGAGGAGAGGTGTCCAGACAGTCGCGCGGAACGCCGCCTCGCCCTGCTTGTCGGCACCCAGTTTGACCAGCGAGCGATGCAGCCGCTGCAGGTTGGCCAGTCGCCAACCTGCAGCCGGCGCACGCAGGCGCCCGCGATCGAAATCGATCAGGTACAGCGCGGAGGAAGCCACCAGCACATTGTGCGCGTTGAGGTCGGCGTGCCAGATGCCGGCACGGTGGAAACGCGCCACCAGCGCGCCGGCCTCGCGCGCCAGCTCCGCATCCAGCCGGCCGGCGGCGAGGCATTCGGCCAGCGTCTGCGCGTTCGCGATGCGTCGGGTGATCAGGTCGGCGCGGTAGAACAGGCCATGCCTCTGGTAACGCGCGGCCACCGGCGCCGGCCCAGGCAAGCCCAGCCGCGCGATCTCGGCCAGCAGGCGGAATTCGGCGAAGCAGCGCGTGGCATCCGCGCCGCGCCACAGGTAGCGGTCCCCCATCAGCTTCGCCACCATGCCGCCGCGCCGGTAATGCCGCAGCACGCATTCGCCGGCCGGCGTGGCGATCAGCTGCACGCCGCCGCGGCCGCCCGTTTGAGGGCGCAGCGCCCCGTGCCCGCGCCAGTGTTCCGGCACGAACCAGTCGGCGTCGACTTGTGGCGATGCCGCGGCGTCGAACAGAATCGCGCCACCGGCATCCATCCGCAGCTGCTCCCGCATTGGTACCGCCGCCCCTCATCCGATCATCTCCGGCGATTCTACATGCCCGTTCCCACCTCGATTTGCCTGCTGCGCACCTCGGCCATCGGCGACGTCACCCACGTGGTGCCGCTGGTGCGCACGCTGCAAGCGGCCTGGCCGCAGACGCAGCTCACCTGGATTGTGGGCAAGCTGGAACGCCGACTGGTGGGCGACCTGCCCGGCGTGGATTTCGTCACCTTCGACAAGGCGGCGGGCTGGGCCGGCATGCGCGCCGTGTGGGCGGCGCTGCGCGGCCGCCGTTTCGACGCATTGCTGCAGATGCAGGTGGCGCTGCGCTCCAACCTGCTGAGCCTGGGCATCGGGGCGGACCGCCGCATCGGCTACGACGCGGCGCGTGCCAAGGACCTGCACGGCCTCGTCGTCAACGAACGCATTCCCGCGCGCACCGGCGAACACGTGCTCGATGCCATCGGCAGCTTCTGCGAACCGTTGGGGCTGAAGCAGACCGCGGTGCGCTGGGACATCCCCATCCCCGACGAGGCGCATGGCTGGGCCACGGAGCAGTTGCCCGGCAACACGCCGACCATGCTGGTAAGTCCCACGTCCAGCCATGCACTGCGCAACTGGCGGCCGGAACGCTACGCAGCCGTGATGGACCACGCCGCCATGCGTGGCTGGCGCGTGGTGCTGATGGGCGGTCCTTCCGCGGGAGAGCGCGCGATGGCGGACGCGGTGCTGGCGGCCTGCAAGTCGGCCCCGCTCGACCTCACCGGCAAGGACACGCTCAAGAAGGCGCAAGCCTTGTTCTCTCGCGCGCACCTGCTGCTGACGCCGGATTCCGGTCCGATGCACATGGCCAACACGGTAGGCATGAAGGTGCTGGGCCTGCATGCCGCCAGCAACCCCCACCGCTCCGGACCGTATTCGGATCGCCGCTGGTGCGTGGACAAGTACGACGAGGCCGCGCGGAAGTACCTCGGCAAGCCAGCCAGCGAAATCGCCTGGGGCACCAAGATTGAGAAACCCGGCGTGATGGATCTGGTCGGCGTCGACGAGGTGATCGAACGCTTCGAGGCGGCCGCAAGCCACCTCGGCCTGGCTTGAAAGCCCCTCTCCCCATGGGAGAGGGGTTGGGGTGAGGGTTCGGCGAAACCTCAGCGCCACGTTCCGCCCGTACCCTCACCCGCCTGCCGGCCCCCTCTCCCGGAGGGAGAAGGTTCAGCCTCAGACGGCGCGGTAATCCTGGTAGGACTTTTCCTCGACAAGCTGCGAACCGAGCTTCACGTTGATCTCGCGCTTCACCGCCGCGCGCTCGTCGTTGCGGAAGTACACCGAGCGCGCCAGCTCGATGAACCCGGTGTCGAAGGCCTGCGCCTTCTCCTTGAGGCGGATCTCGTCCTCGATTTCCCACAGCGCCTCGTTCACCGCGAGCAGGCGCGCACGCTCGTCGCGGATGTCGGTTTTCGAGGCGGGATGAGCGGCCCAGGTGGCGTTGAGCAGGTCGAGCTCGGTGCGCACGTTGGCCAGCTTCGCCGGGTCGGCGATGCGCTGCGACTTGATTTCGAGGATGGTGATCTTGTCGATCAGCTCGCCGTAGGACACCGGGGTCTGGATCAGGCTCATGTCGTACTCCAAGTTCAGGCGGTGCTGGCAGGATGGAAGGCGCCCTTGCGCACCAGTTCGCACACAACGCGCACATCGCCGTCCAGCGCGCGGTCGCGGTGCAAGAAGCCGATGTGCTTGCGCAGCGTGGCGTGGGCGCGGCGCACATCGGTGCCGGCGTGGAAATCGCTGGTGCCCGCCAGCGCCTCGGCCAGCTGGCGCACCTCGGCGACGAACTGCTCGTGGTGCGGCTGGCCTTCGCGCGGTGCATTCGCCACCTTCGCCGCCAGTGCCTGCCAGCCGCCGCGCTGCGCCAGGCGGCGCGCGGCGTTCAGCATCTCCTGGCGGTAATCCAGCGCCTGCGCCGCGGTATACAGCTCCAGCGCGACCACGTGGCCGAGGTCTTCCATCATTTCCAGCACGTGGCGCGCCTCGTTGGCGCCCATCGAAACGTGGTCCTCGGCGTTCGCACTGGTCGGCACCGAGTAGACGCTGGCCGGGTGTGCGCGCGTGGCGAGGTCGTTGACCAGTGCGGCGGCGGTGTACTGCACGATCATGAAGCCGGAATCGGTACCGTCCTCGTTGCCGGTGAGGAAGGCCGGCAGGCCGTCATTCGTCGCCGGGTCAACCAGCTTGTTGAGGCGCCGCTCGGAGATCGAGGCCAGCACCGGGATCGCGGCCTTCACGTAGCTCATCGCCAGCGCCAGCGGCATGCCGTGGAAGTGGCCGGCGGAGATCACCTGTTCCTCGATGAACTGCGCGCCTTCCGCATCGGGGAAGATCAGCGGGTTGTCGGTGACCGCGTTCAACTCGATGTCGAACACGCGGCAGGCCTGCGCCCAGGCATCGCGCACCGCGCCGTGCACCTGCGGCATGCAGCGCAGGCAGTAGGCATCCTGCGGCTGGTGCTTCTTGCCGCCCTTGAACGGCAGGAAGCGGCTGTAGAACGCTTCGCGGCCGTGGCGCTGGTTGGCCGGCACCCAGTTCCAGCCGATGTCGAAGCTGAGCGCCTGGTCGTCCTGCTCGCTCCACGCCTCGGTCGTCCACGGCTTGAAGTGCGGCACCAGGTGATAAGGGATGTCGACCAGGGTGGAGCCCTGCAGCAGCTCGCGCACGTGCGCGGCCACGGCCGTCTGGCCCGGATGCGGACGCAAGGCGTGCACCTCGGGCCGCAGCGCGCCGCTGCGGCCTGCGAAGGCATCCAGCGTCATCGCCGCGGCGAGGTCGGCGGCGTCGAGCAGCCGCTCCAGGTCGTGCAGGGCCAATGCGCCGGTGGCCAGCATCTGCGCGGTGCCGTTGTTGAGCGCCAGGCCTTCCTTGAACGACAGCCGCACCGGCGCCAGGCCGGCGCGCTGCAGCGCCTTGGCGCCCGGCAGTCGCTCGCCCTGGTAGAAGGCTTCGCCGCCACCGAGCAACACGATGGCCAGATGCGAAAGCGGCGCGAGGTCGCCACTGGCGCCCACCGACCCCTTCTCCGGCACCACCGGCACCACGCCGGCGTTGAGCATCGCGGTCAGCGCTTCCAGTGTCTGCACGCGGATGCCGGAATGCCCGCGCATCAGGGTGTTGATGCGGATGACCAGCATCGCGCGCACCACGTCGGCGCCGAACGGCTTGCCCACGCATACGGCGTGGGTGGTGATCAGGTTGTGCTGCAGCTCTTCCAGCAGCGTGCCTTCCGGCACTTCGGCGCGACTGCTGGGCAATTCATCACGCACACGGTGCGCGCCCAGCAGCTTGTCGGCATTGCTGCCGAAACCGGTGGTGACGCCATAGGTGGGCTCGCCGCAGTTGACCTTGTCGGCGAGGAAATCCGCCGCACGCTGCACGCGCTGCAACTGCTTCGCGTCCAGCGCCACGTTCGCGCCGCCGCGGGCCACCGCCACCAGCTGCGCCCGGGTCAGGCTGCTGCCGTCGAGAAGAATGGTTTCGCTCACAAATGCTCCAACAGGTTCATGCAACGACCGCCGCGCGACGCGGCGGTGACAGCAGGCGGGCCTCAGCCCATCGCCGCGGCCTGCTCCAGCTCCACCCGCAAGGTCTTGACCAGCTCGGCGCGCGCCACCTCGAACTGGTCGCCGCGACGCAGGTCCTTCACCGTGACCACGCCCTTGGCCAGCTCGTCCTCGCCCAGCACCACGGCGAAGCGGATGCCGGCACGGTCGGCGTACTTGAACTGCTTGCCGAGCTTGCCGCCCTCCAGCACTACCTCGGTGGCGATGCCGGCGGCGCGCAGTTCGCCGGCCAGCGCGAGGTAGGCCGGCAGCTGCGCCTCGTCCATCTGGGTCACCAGCACGTCCACCGTGCTTTGCGCGGTATGCACCAGGCCGGCTTCGCGCAGCTGCCAGTACAGGCGGCTGAGGCCGATCGAGATGCCGACGCCGGGCAGGTGCGACTTGGTGTACTGGCCGGCGAGGTTCTCGTAGCGGCCGCCCGAGCAGATCGAGCCGATCTGCGGGTGCTCGTTGAGCGTGGTCTCGTAGACCGTGCCGGTGTAGTAGTCGAGACCACGCGCGATCGACAGGTTCAGCGCGTAATGCGTCTCCGGCACGCCGAGCGCATGGATCAGGCCCAGCACTTCCTTCAGCTCGGCACGACCCTGCTCCAGCGCCTCGGGGCCGGCACCCAGTGCATCGAGCTTGTCGTAGGCGTCCTGCAGTGAGGTGGAGCGCACCTGCACGAAGGCGAGGATCTTCGTCGCCACGTCCATCGAGAGGCCGAAGGCTTCGCCGGTGAGCGTGTCGCGCACGTAGTCGGCGCCGCGCTTGTCCAGCTTGTCCACCTCGCGCAGCACCAGCATCTGCCGCTCGGCGTCGGACACGCCCAGGCTCTCGAAATAGCCGCGCATCAACTTGCGGTTGTTGAGCTGGATGGTGAACGGGCCGATCGCCAGCTCGCGGAACACGCTGTAGATCACCGCCGGCAGCTCGGCGTCGTAGCGGATCGACAGGTTGTCCTTGCCGATCACGTCGATGTCGCACTGGTAGAACTCGCGGAAGCGGCCGCGCTGGGCGCGCTCGCCGCGGTACACCTTCTGCATCTGGTAGCGGCGGAACGGGAAGCTCAGCTCGCGCTCGTGCTCGGCGACATAGCGCGCCAGCGGCACGGTGAGGTCGAAGCGCAGCGCCAGGTCCGGTTTCTCGCCCTGCTCCAGCGCGCCGGTGGATTGCACGAAGTACACCTGCCGCTCGGTCTCGCCGCCGGTCTTGGTCAGCAGCACGTCGGCGTATTCGATCACCGGCGTTTCCACCGGCAGGAAGCCGAAGCGCTCGTAGTTGCGGCGGATCGTGTCGAGCATGCGCTGGAACGCGATCTGGTCGAGCGGCAACAGCTCGAGCACGCCGGGCATGGTGCGGGCCGGGGTAAGCGCCATGGAAACCTCTGTGGACGGGGAGAACGCACCGCGCGGTCGAATCACCGCGCAGCAGCCGCCAAGATTAACAGATGGCCCTCTGCCGGCCGCAGTCACGTCACGGCCTCGCGCCGGGCACGGAAACTGTTGCCAAGCCCCCCGGCCATCATTAAGATGTGCGGCTCCCGCGGGGTGTAGCTCAGCCTGGTAGAGCGCTACGTTCGGGACGTAGAAGTCGCATGTTCGAATCATGTCACCCCGACCAATCGATGCAGACGAAAAAGGCCACCGCAAGGTGGCCTTTTTCGTTGCGCGACGCCCGCTGCGCGGCGCGGCCCGC
>DATEKS010000169.1:0-4795 GCA_035277325.1 Rhodanobacter sp. | reverse complement strand
GATGTCCGGGGCGGACACTTGGCGTTCACCACGGCATGAGCGAGGCGCGTCGGCCCGGGCGATACCAGGTCGACGCGCCGCCGGCGCGCCATACGGCGCTGGACGTGCTCGGGCAGCGCTGCGAAGTGTTGCAGGCCACGTTCGGCGCGCAGCGCTTCGAGCGCCATTACCACGAGGGCTTCTCGATCGGCGTGATCACCGCCGGCGCCAACGTGTTCGGCTACCGCCGGCGGCGCGTGGAGGTGCCGCGCGGTGCGCTGTGCCTCGCCGAGCCCGGCGAGGTGCACGACGGCGGCCTTGCGCGGCAGGCCTGGTCCTACCTCGACGTGCAGCTGCCGGCCGCGCTGCTGCGCGAACTGGCCCAGGACGTGGAGATGGACGGCGTGCCCGCGTTCGCCGCCGGTGGCTTCGACGACCCTCTCTGCGCTGTGGAACTGGCTCGCTGGCTGCAACTCTGTCTCGATCCGCAGCACGACGCGGCGGCCTGTGAGGAAGCTGCGGTGCAGGCGTTGACGCGACTGATCTTGCGTCACGCGGAAAATGTCTCGTACGCGCGTCCGGTATCGGATGAGCGGATCGCTCGCCTCGCGCTCGAATTGCTGCACGACACGCCAGACGCGCCAGTGGCGCTGGAGACGCTCGCCGGGCAGGCCGGCGCCAGCCGCTACCGGGTGATCCGCGCGGTGAGCGCCGCCACCGGCCTGCCGCCGCATGCCTATCACCTGCAGTTGCGGCTGGAGCGTGCGCGCGAGCTGATCCTCGGCGGCCTGCCGATCGCGCAGGCCGCGGCGGCCACCGGCTTCGCCGACCAGGCCCACCTCACTCGCGCGATGCGCTCCCGCGCCGGCCTGACGCCGGGCATGCTGGCCCGGACACGGCGCGCCACGCGCTGACTCACACCGCTTCGTTGGCTGCACCGGTGCGCCTCGTTGCCATGCGGTCGATGCCGAGCAACACCGCGGCCACCACCAGCACCGTACCCGCGACCTGCGCCGCGTGCAGGTGTTCGCCCAGCAGCAATGCCGAGAGCAGCAAGGCAGTTGGCGGCGCCAGCGCGGTGAACGGTGCTGCCTGCGCACCACTGAGTCGCGCCGCGCCGCGGTACCACAGCCAGTAACCCAGAGCGGTGGGACCCATCGCATACCAAGCCACGGCCAGCAAGGCAGTCGGCGGCCATGCCGGCGCCGGCTGGCCGGCCAGTTCCAGCAGCGCAGGGGGCAACGCCAGCAGCAGGCCGAACGCGCTCATCATCGTGGCCTGCGCCAGCGGCGCGATGGGTGTACGCAGTCGCTTGTTGAGCAGCAGGAACAAGGCCTCGCAACCCACTGCCGCCAGCACCAGCGCGTCACCGAGCAGTGCGCGCGCCGAGGGGGCGCCGGTACCCGACTGCAGCGCGGTCAACAGCACGCCGAGGGTGGCAAGGGCGATGGCCAGCAGGTCGCGCGGACGCAGCCGTTCGCGCAGCAACAGCATGGACAGTACGCCGACCGCCGCCGGCAGGGCTCCCAGCAGCACGCCGGCATCGGCGGCCGGCGTCAGCTTGAGGCCGGCCAGCAGAAAGGCGGTATAGCCCGTGCTGCCGGCGGCGGCCTGCACCACAAGCAAGCCCAGCGTGCGCGGATCGAGTCGCGGCCAGCGCACGCCGCCCAGCCGCATCGCCAGCGCGAGCAGCGGCGTGGCCAGCGCGAAGCGCAGCGTGGTGGCGAGGAACGGTGGCAATCCGTCCACGGCGAGCTTGCCCGCCACCACGGTGCTGCCGACGGTGAGCATGGCCAGCGCGAGGCAAAGCTGGGCGGGACGATGGGATGAAATGGATGCCATGCGGACCTCCGGTTGCGGGAGGCCGCAGTGTCGAGGTGCGCGTGCGCGGCGTATTGAACGAAATTGCAGCAGGCCCGACACCAGCGAAAACCCCGGCTTGCGCCGGGGTCTCGTGCCGCATGCCGTGGATTGCGGGCAGGCTTACCAGCTGTAGCGCACCTTGCCGTAGGCGTAGGCGCCGTTGTAGCCGAACGGCGAGAACGTGGAGTAGGGCAGGGTGCCGTTGTTGGTGTTGTTCGCGATGTTCTTGTCGGGGTGGATGTTCAGCGCGTTGTCCACGCCCAGCGTAAAGGTCCAGCTCTGCCAGCGGTAGCTGCCTGACAGGTCGAGGATCCACTTGGGGCTGAAGGTCTGGTCGACGACGCCCTTCGCCGGGTTGTAGCTGGCGATGCTGCTCACGTAGCTGGTGTAGCGACCGTAACGGGTCAGCGTGCCGTTGACGCTCCAGTTGCCCACCGTGTACAGCTCGTTCCAGATCAGCTTGCTGCGCGGCGAGGAGTTGGCCAGGTAGCCCTCGATGTCCTGGCGGTTGAGGCGCACGAAGTTGACGCCCAGGTTGCTGAGTACCGCCGGGTTCGGCTTGACGCTGGTGACCTTGTTCTGGTTGTAGTTCGCCGTGAGCGTGCTGGTCAGCGTGCCGGCGTTGCCCAAGTCGGACACGTAGCTGCCCACGAAATCCACACCGCGCGTGCGCGTGTCGCCCGCGTTGGTGAAGTAGTTGACGCTGCTGTAGTTGAGATTGCCGATGCCGTTGGCAGCGAGATAGCTGACCACACTGGGTGAAGTGGTGGAGATGGCGCCGGACAACGCGATGCGGTTGTCGATGTAGATCTGGTAGACGTCCAGGCTCAGGTTCAGCGAGTCGGTGGGGTTCCACACCGCACCGAGGGTGTAGTTGCGCGACTTCTCCGGCTTCAGTGCCTCGGCGCCGAGCAGGGTGGCGATCTGGCTGCCCACCGGCACCAGGCCGCTGTTGTAGATGCCGGCCGGCAAACCGGCCGAGTTGCCGTTGGCGAAGTACAGCGACGAGGTCTGCGAGAAGTACTCCTGGCCCAGCGCCGGTGCACGGAAACCGGTGGAGGCGCTGCCGCGCAGCGCGAAGCTATCGGTGAAGTCATAGCGCGCCGACAGCGAACCCGAGGTGGTGTTGCCGAAGTCGGAGTAGTCCTCGTGGCGCACCGCCAGCGAGGTGCCGAGCTTGTCGGTGAGATTGGTCTCGAAGTCGATGTACTCGGCCACGTCGTGGCGTGCGGCATTCACGGCGTTCACCGGTTGCCAGCCGGCGAAGCCCTGCGCGCCGCCGGGCGTGCCGGAGGTGCCGACGTACCAGGAAGCGAGGTCGCCCGGGCTGATCTGGTAGCTCTGCCGCAGGTACTCGGTGCCGAAGGCCACGGTCAGCGGATTCGGCAGCCAGCCCGGGCGAAGGTCCTTGGCGATGTCGATGTCGAACGACTGTTGGTTGGCCTTGAGGATGCCGTCCTGGAACACGCTGGGCGAGGTGCCGAAGTCGTGGAAGAAGGCGAAGTTCATGCTGTTCTGCGTCTCGTAGGAGACGCGGTTGCCGCCGGCATTGGCCGAGACGTCCCAGCGCCAGCCGTCCACCGTGCCGCGCAGGCCGGCGACCAGCGACTGGTCGAAGGAGTCGGCGTTCTCCAGCGGCAGGAAGCCGTCGGGATACATCGAGGCCATCAACGGGCTCCTCGGCGACGGCGAGTTCAGGCCGTAACGGAAGAACGCCGGCGAGACGCTGTTGCGGCGGCCGTAGTGGCCGAAGGCGTAGAACTGCACGTTCGGCGTGATGTCGTACTGCGCGTTGAGCAGCACGTTGTGGCTATGCACCCAGGGGTCGCCCTGGCGAAAGTTCACGCCTAGCGCCTGCCAAGCCGGCGAGCGGTTGTCCGGGCCGGCGCGGTTGGTGTTGCCCTCGTTGCCGCTTTCCAGCGTGAAGCGCATCCAGCCCTGGTCGTTGCCGAGCGGGATGCCGAAGTTGGCCGAGCCCAGCCACTGCCGGCCGTCGCCGGCGGAGTACTGGCCGCCGCTCACCTCCACGTCGCCGCCCTTCGCACCCTTCTTGAGGATGATGTTGATCACGCCCGCGATCGCGTCGGAGCCGTACTGCGCCGAGGCGCCGTCGCGCAGCACCTCGATGTGGTCGATGGCCGACACCGGGATGGTGTTGAGGTCGACCGGCTGCGAGCCGCGGCCGATCACGCCGTTGTTGAGCAGGATCGCGCCGGGATGCCAGCGCTTGCCGTTCACCAGCACCAGCACCTGGTCGGGCGAGAGGCCGCGCAGCTGCGCGGGGCGCTGGGTGTCGGCGGTGTCGGCGGCGGCCGGGCGCGGGAAGTTCAGCGAGGGGATGATGCGCGCCAGCGCGGTGGGCAGGTCGGTGGTGCCGGTCTGTTGCAGCACCTGGGCGGAGACCACGTCGATCGGCGTCAGCGAGCTGCTGACGGTGCGGTCGCTGGAGCGGGTGCCGGTGACGATCACCGTCTGCAGCTGCTTGGCCTTGGCGGCCGTGGCGTTCGCGGTGGTGTTCGTGCCCGTCTGGGCGTTGTCCTGGGCGGCGGCGGTGCCGGCGAATGCCAGCAGCACGGCGGCGGCCAGCGCGGAAGGAAGCAGGATACGGTGCGGCTTGTTCATGGTGTCTCCCCGGGAAATGGGTGGTGCGGCGCAACAAACAAAGGCTAGTGCCGTGGTCGCTGCCCGTCAATAGCCGTATAGACGTCCAAATGAAATAGCTTGCGCGTGCCGGGGTGCACCGTTCACGATGGTGCGGAGGGCCCCTGCTGCCCAGCCTGACGCGATTCATGCCCACCTGTCCATGCGCCATGTGACGCATTGAAAAGCGGGGGCGCGGCCCGAATAATGGGGTGCTGCCGCGTTGCCGGCCCGGTCCGGGCGCCGCGATCCGGCAGTCACGGAGTACCCATGCCCATCTACGAATTCGAATGCAGCCAGTGCGGTCACCGCT
>DATEKS010000168.1:0-14136 GCA_035277325.1 Rhodanobacter sp. | reverse complement strand
TGCGGCTGGGCCGGCTGCGCAACGCGGCCGAGCGCGCGCAGCTGTCGGATGGACGTCTGGACGGCCTGTTCGAGCGCGGCCGCTTCCCGATGACGGATGCGCCCGACGAGATCGGTGACCTCGCGCGCAGCTTCGAGCGGCTGTTCGAGGCGGTGGGAGGATACACCGATTATCTGCGCACGCTGGCGTCCAAGCTCTCGCACGAGCTCAACACGCCACTGGCGATCGTGAAGTCCTCGCTGGACAACCTTGAACACGCCGAGCTGCCGCCCGACGCCCAGCCCTACCTCGCCCGTGCCCGCGACGGCGTGGCGCGGCTGGGCGCGCTGGTGCGCGCGATGAGCGAGGCCAGCCGCATGGAGCGCGCGATCGCCGCCGCCGAACCGGAGGACGTGGACCTGCGCGAGGTGGTGCGCGGCTGCGCCGAGGCCTACCGGCCGCTGGCCGGCGCGCGACGGCTGGACTGTGTGCTGCCGGACGCGCCACTGCATCTGCACTGCGCCCCCGAGCCGATCGCGCAGGCGCTGGACAAGCTGTTCGACAACGCGCTCTCGTTCACCCCGCCCGATGGCTGGCTGCGGCTCAGCCTGCACGCCGTCGACGGCGGCGCCGAGATCGAGCTGGCCAACCAGGGCCCGCCGCTGCCCGCGGCGATGCAGGGCAGGCTGTTCGATTCGTTGGTGAGCCTGCGTGACAAGGCCACGCCCGGCGACGCGCCACACCTCGGCCTGGGCCTCTACGTGGTGCGGCTGGTGGCCGAGCGCCACGGCGGCGTCGCCAGCGCGCGCAATCTCGACGACGGCAGTGGCGTGGCCTTCAGCCTGAGCCTGCACGGCATGCCGCGGCAGCGTCTGTAGCGCACGCCACGACGGTGCCTGCTATCGTGTGCAGCCCTGTTCCCGTATAGATGGCCAATCCGTGATTTCCCGCGACGACTTCGCTGCGCTGGCTGCGCAGGGCTACACCCGCATCCCGTTGGTGCGCGAGGTATTCTCCGACCTCGATACGCCACTGTCGGTGTACCTGAAGCTGGCCGATGGCCCGTACACTTTCCTGTTCGAGTCGGTCGAGGGCGGCGCTACCTGGGGACGCTATTCGATCATCGGCCTGCCCGCGAAGCGCGTGTACCGGCTGCGCGGGCACGAGCTCGAGGTGGAGGATTCCGGCGAGGTCACCGAGCGACGCCACCTCGACGACCCGCTGGGCGAGATCGAGAAGCTGCGCCAGCAGTACGACGTGCCGCGCCTGCCGCAGTTGCCGGCGTTCAGCGGCGGCCTGGTCGGCTATTTCGGCTTCGAGACCATCGGCTATATCGAGCCGCGGCTGGCGCAGTGGGATCGCGCCGACGAACTGGGCACGCCCGACGTGCTGCTGATGCTGGCCGAGGAAGTCGCCGTGTTCGACAACCTCAAGGGCCGGCTGTACCTGATCGTGCACGCCGATCCGTCGCAACCACAGGCCTACGCCGCTGCGCAGCGCCGGCTCGACGCGCTGGTGTATCGGCTGCGCCAGGGCGGCGCGGCGTATCCGCAGCTCACCCAGTCCGTTGCGTTGGACGAGGGCGATTTCAAATCCTCCTTCACCAAGCCCGAGTTCGAGGCGATGGTGGAGAAGGCGAAGGAATACATCCGCGCCGGCGACATCTTCCAGGTGGTGCCGTCGCAGCGGCTCAGCGTGGGCTTCAACGCGCGGCCGGTGGACGTGTACCGCGCGCTGCGCGCGCTGAATCCCTCGCCCTACATGTACTTCGTCGATCTCGGCAGCACGCAGATCGTCGGCTCCTCGCCGGAAATTCTCGCGCGGCTGAAGGACGGCAAGGTGCTGGTGCGCCCGCTGGCCGGTACGCGCAAGCGCGGCGCCACCGAGGAAGAGGACCAGGCGCTGGAAGCCGAGCTGCTGGCCGATCCCAAGGAGCGCGCCGAGCACGTGATGCTGATCGACCTCGGCCGCAACGACATCGGCCGCATCAGCGAGACCGGCACGGTGGAAGTGAGCGAATCCTTCGCGATCGAGCGCTACTCGCACGTGATGCACATCGTCTCGCAGGTGCAGGGCAGCGCGAAGCCGGGGCTCAGCTACATGGACGTGCTCAAGGCCACCTTCCCGGCCGGCACGCTCAGCGGTGCGCCGAAGATCCGCGCGCTGGAGATCATCCAGGAGCTCGAGCCGTACAAGCGCAACATCTACGCCGGCGCGATCGGCTGGATCGGCTGGTGGGGCGACGCCGACACCGCCATCGCGATCCGCACCGCGGTGATCCAGGACGGCCGCCTGCACGTACAGGCCGGCGCCGGCATCGTCTACGACTCCGATCCCGCCGCCGAGTGGGAGGAGACGATGAACAAGGGCCGCGCGCTGTTCCGCGCGGTGGCGCAGGCGGCGCAGGGGCTGTAGGCGCGTGCGCCCGCGAAACCTCGTGGCGTGTGTCGCGCTGGCGCTGGCGGCTGCACCCGTCGCCTCCGCGCGCGAGGGCTGGCCGGATACGCCGCTCGCCCGCACGCAGGCGCTGGCCGAACTGCAGACGCTCAACGCCGAATTGCTGAGTCATCCCAGCGCCACGCTGACGCTAGAGCGTTGGTGCGGCGCGCACCATCTGGCGGCGCAGGCGAAGGTCGTGGCGCATCGCGTGCAGGGTGAGGACAAGCCGCTGCCGCCGGATGGACGTGCGCTGCTCGGCATCGGTCCGGATGAACCGGTGCGCTACCGTCGCGTGCAGCTGGCCTGCGGCGACGCGGTGCTTTCCGATGCCGACAACTGGTACGTGCCGTCGCGGCTGACGGCGGCGATGAACCGGCAACTCGACAGCACCGACGTGCCGTTCGGCAAGGTGGTGCAGGCGTTGCATTTTCGCCGCCAGACGCTTTCCGCCGAACTGCTGTGGTCGCCGTTGCCGCAAGGCTGGGACAGTGGCGCAGCACTGCCGCCGGCAAGCAGCCGGCCGCTGGCGATCCCGCCCCACGTGCTGCAACACCGCGCCCTGCTATACACGCAGGGCAACCAGCCTTTCAGCCTGGTGGTGGAGAGCTATGCCGCGAGCGTGTTGGCCCGCCCTTAGCCGGTTGGCGACTGCGGCGACGGCGCCACGCAGGTATTCGGCCCCGGCTCGATTTGCTGCACGAGGTTGTACAGGATGCGCAGGTCCTGCGCGTCCAGCGTGTCGCCCTGCATGCCGCGGAAGTGGTGGTGGAAGGAGCGCACGGCAGCGGTGCGGTCGTCCAGCGCATAGCCGACCACGGCCATCGCCATCCACGGGTCGAAGCCGGGCGGCGGATCGCACAGCGGGCCGCGCGGCCAGCGGCCGAAGCCGGCCTCGGCGAGCTGCTGCCACGGGAACAGCGGGCCGGGATCGACCTTGCGGCCGGGCGCGAGATCCTCGTGGCCGATGATCTGCGTGGGCGGGATGTGCAGGCGCGTGGTGAGGTCGGCGAGCAGGCGTAGCAGGCTGGCGATCTGCGCTTGCGCGAACGGCGTCTGGCCGTCGTTGTCCAGCTCGATGCCGATGGAGGCGGAGTTGAGGTCGGTGATGGTGCCCCAGCGCCCCGGCCCCGCCTGCCATGCGCGCAGCTGGTCGGGCACCAGCTGGTAGATGTGGCCGTCGCTGCCGATCAGGTAGTGCGCGCTGACCGGGCCGCCGCTGTTGTGCGTGCGCAGAGTGTCCAGGCTCTGCGCGACGGACTGCTGCTCGGTGAAGTGCAGCACGATCAGCACCGGTCGGCGGACATCGTAGTTCGGCGACGGCACCCAGGTCGCCAGCGGATTGCGCGGCGGCACGTGAGCGCATGCGGCGAGCAGCAGGAGCGCGATCAGCAGCGCCGCAAGGCGAACGGGGGCGTGGCGGCTGCGCGGCGTGTCGGACGAAGCGGGCATGGATGCGGTGTCCCGATGGATGGATCAGTGTTGCAGGAACGGTTCGGCGATCGCCAGCACGGTGCGGTAAGGCTCGGGGTCGTTGCGGTTGCTGAGCAGGATCACCGTGAGGTGCTGTTTCGGCCAGCGCACGATCACGTTGCGGAAGCCGATGCTTTCGCCGGAGTGCCACAGCGTGTCGCCGGTGATGCGCCAACCGTAGCCGTAACTGGCTTCATACGGCTCGCCCACGACCTTCGCGTGCGGGCTGAAGGCTAGCTTGCGCGAGGCGTCGCTGAGCAGGCGGTTGTCGTAGAGCGCGGCGTCCCACTTGGCGAGGTCGTCGATGCTGGAGTAGATGCCGCCGTCGCCGCGGGTGGCGCTGGTCAGGTCCTGGTCGGTGCGCTGCCACTGGCCATCGGTTTCGCTGTAGCCATAGGCGCGGTTGGGCACCGTCTTGTCGTCGTGCACGTAGAGCAGGGTGTGGTCCATGTGCAGGGGCTTGAAGATGCGCTGGGCGAGGAAATCCTGCAGCGACAGGCCGGACGCCTTCTCCACCACCAGGCCGAGCAGCACGAAGCCGGTGTTGCTGTAGCGGTAGGCGCTGCCGGGCGGGAAGTAGCCGTGCGTGGTGGCGGCGATCATGCGCAGCACGTCGTTGTCGTCGAGCTGCCTGGTGGTGCCGGGCGGGATCAGGTCCTCGTAGTCGAGCAGGCCGCCGGTGTGGCAGAGCAGTTCGCCCAGGGTCACCTGGTCGGTGAAGGCCGGCAGCGTGGGCAGCCAGTGGCGGATCGAATCGTCGAGCTTCAGCTTGCCGTCCTGCGCCAGCAGCAGGATCGCGGCGGCGGTGAACTGCTTGGTGACGGAGGCGAGGCGGTAGTCGGTGGCCGGGGTGGCGGCGACGTGGTGCTCCAGGTCGGCCATGCCGTAGCCGCGGTCGAGCAGGGGCTTGCCGTCCTTGATCACCAGCAGCGAGGCGCCGGGGACGTTGCCGGCGTAAGGCTGCATCAGCTGGTTGGCGTGGCGGATGGCGTCGGCTGTCGATGCATGCGCCATGCCGGCTAAGAGCAGCAACGAAGCGAAGGTTGAGGCGAGGCGCATGGTGGTTCTCCGGGCGCTGAAGCTTGAACCCCTCTCCCTTTGGGAGAGGGGTTGCGGCGGACAGGGCGTGGCAAGAATGAAGCGTTCATTGCACCGGCACGTCGTAGAGAGTGTGCGGCGTGGGTTCCGGCGTGAGGGTGTAATGCCACCACTCCAGCGTGTAGTTCTGGAATCCCTCGTGCTCCATCGCCGCGCGCAGGCGATGGCGGTTGGCGAGCTGCACTGTGCTGATGCCGGGCGTGTCGGTGTGGGCACGCACGCCGAACCAGTCGAAGCCGGTGCCCATGTCCAGCGGCGCGCAATGCGTGTCGTCGTCGGCGCAGCGCTCCATGGTGAGGTCGACGGTGGCGCCGCGGCTGTGGCCGGAGACGGGGGCGATGTAGACGCCCAGCAGTTGCGACTTGTCCAGGTTCGGATAGTGCTGCGGCTTGGTGTGCTGGTCGCCGAGGTCGTGCGCCCAGTGCACGAAGTCCGCCACCGCGCGGGCGGGGCGGTAGCAGTCCCACAGCTTCAGCCGGTAATGCTGCGCGCGCAGCTCATGTTCGACCCGCGCCAGCGCCTCGGCGGCCGGGCGCAGCAGCAGGCACTTGGGCGCGAGGTAGCCATGCACCGGCTGGCCGACGAAGTTGTCGCTGCCGGCGTACTTGATGTCCTCGGCGATGCCGGGCACCAGGCTGCGGATGTCCACCAGGCCCGCCTGCGCGGCGGTCTTCGCCGGCGAGAGTTGCGGTGGCGGCTCGTCGGGCCGGGCCATGAACGGCAGCGCGAGCAGGGCGACAAGCAGCAGGTACGGCTTCACGGGCAATCTCCCGTACGCACGAAGTGCAGGTCTTCGTAGTCCGAGCTGAAGTCGCCCAGCGGATCGACCTTGGCCATGGTCAGCGTGGCGGGCTGGCCGCCTTGCGCGGGGTGGAAATCCAGCCAGGCGTCGGGGTCCATGCCGTGGTTGCTCCAGTGCACCAGGTCGCGCTTGCCGAGGCGCATCACGTCGCCGTTGAGCCGCGGCGACTTGGCGACGGCGAAATGCACGCGGCCGTTCTTCGGGCACAGCGTGAGATCGCCCAGCCACGGATCGCGGTAACGTCCAGTCCACGCGGCCAGCGCAGCGGGCGCGACGGGCGTGGCCTTCGAGGTGTCGGGCGCGGCGGCGCGCTTGCTGGCCTGCTCGTCGGCGCGTTGCAGCGCATCTGCGTACCACATGACATCGTGGGTGTCGTCCGGCCTGGTGAAGTGCTTGAGCAGCGCCTCGCCGAGCACGGTGCGCGCGGATTCCGCCTCGCCGTTGATGAGGAACACGAAGCCGTCCTTCCGGTCGGGCAGCAGCATCAGTTCGGAGTACATGCCGTCCAGCGTGCCGGTGTGCCATACCGTCCAGGTGCCGTCCACGTCGGTCATGCGCCAGCCGTAGCCGTAGGCCATGATGTGGCTGTCGTCCCAGTCGCGGCGCTGTTCGGAGACGGGGATCAGCATGTGCGGCGCTTGCAGCACGTGGCGCTGTTCCGGCGACAGCCACTGCAGTTGCGCCGGCGTGGGTACCAGCCAGTTGCGCGCCCAGGTCAGCATGTCGTCGAGGTCGCAACGAATGCCGCCGGCGGGCGCGGAAGTGATCGCGGGGACAATCGGGTTGTCCGATTGCAGCGGGACGTTGCGGCCGTCCTCGCGTGCGTGCGGCGAGGCCACGTCACCCACCGTATTGCGGTTCCACTCGCCCACCTGGCAGCGCGAAAGCCCCAGCGGCTGGAACACTTCGCGGTGCATCAGCGTCTCGTAGGGCGCGCCACCCGCGGCGGCGGCCACTTCGCCGGCCACCACGTAGAGCAGGTTGTCGTACTGGTACTTCGAGCGGAAGCTGTAGCCGGGCTTGATGTAGCGCAGGCCGTGGATGATGTCGGCACGGGTGAACGCGTTCGGTTCCGGCCACAGCATCAGGTCGCCGCCGCCCTCGGGCAGGCCGCTGGAATGGGTGAGCAGGTCGGCCACGCGCATGTTCTGCGTGACCCACGGGTCGTACATCTGGAAATCCGGCAGGTATTTCGTCACCGGGTCGTCCCAGTGCAGCTTGCCCTGGTCGACTAGGCGGCCGAGCAGTGCGGTGGTCATCGCCTTGCTGTTGGAGGCTATCTCGAACAGCGTGCGCGGCGTGATCTTCTGCCCCGAGCCGGCGACGGTCTCGCCGCGCGTGGCGACGTAGACCACCTTGCCGTGCTCGATCACGCCGAGGGCGATACCCGGCAGGTGGTAGCGTGCGACGACGGCGTCGAGGATGCGGTCATAGTCGCCGTTCGCCGAATGTGTTGCCGGCGTGGTGGCCTGTACGGAGCCGGCGAAGCCGAGGACAGCGAATAGGGCGAGGCAAAGACGACCCCTCACCCCAACCCTCTTTCCACGGGGGAGAGGGAGTTTCATACGCGCAATGCGTTTCATGTCGTCTCCCACTGGCTGGCGGATTGTTCGCCGGCGAGCATTTCATCCAGTGTCTGCCGCCGGCGGATCAGCGCATGGCGGCCATGGTCGAGCAGCACCTCGGCGGCCAGCGGCCGGGAGTTGTAGGTGGAGGCCATGGAGGCGCCGTAGGCCCCGGTGGCGCGGATCATCACCAGGTCGCCCGCCGCGCAGGCGGGCAGCGGGCGGGCCTGGGCGAAGGTGTCGCCGGTCTCGCAGACCGGGCCGACCACGTCGTACACGGTCTGCGGGCGAGGCTCGTCCGATACGGGCACGATGTCGTGCCAGGCGTCGTACAAGCTGGGGCGGGCGAGGTCGTTCATTGCCGCGTCCAGCACCAGGAAGTCGCGCGCCTCGCCGTGCTTGACGCGCAGCACGCGCGTCAGCAGCACGCCGGCCTCGGCCACGAGGTAGCGGCCAGGTTCCAGCAGCAGGCGCCCTTCGAAGCCGGCGAGCGCCTCGCGGATCACTGCCACGTAGTCGGCTGGCGCGATCGGCACGTCGCCATCGCGGTAGCGCACGCCGAGGCCGCCGCCCACGTCGATGCTGGCGACGGGATGGCCGGCCTCGCGCAGTTCGCGCCAGAACGCGGCCACGCGCTGCAGCGCAAGGCGGTACGGCTCCAGTGAGAGGATCTGCGAACCGATGTGCACGTGCAGGCCGTCGAGCTGCACATGCTTCAGCGTGGCGCGCGCATCGAACCAGCGGCGCGCCTCGGCGATGCTCACGCCGAACTTGTTCTCCGACTTGCCGGTGGAGATCTTGGCGTGGGTGAGCGCGTCCACGTCGGGGTTGATGCGCACTGCCGCGCGCGCCACGGCACCGTGTCTGCCGGCGATGCGCTCGATGGCGTGCAGTTCGTCCAGCGATTCCACGTTGAAGCGCTGGATGCCGGCGGCGATCGCATCGGCGATCTCGTCGTCGCGCTTGCCCACACCGGAGAACACGATGCGCCCGGGCGGCATGCCGGCACGCAAGGCGCGCTGCATCTCGCCGGCCGAAACGATATCCGCGCCCAGTCCGGCCTGCTCCATCAGTTCCAGGATGGCGCGGTTGCCGTTGGCCTTGACCGCGTAGCAGATCATCGCGTCCATGCCGTGCAGCGCCTGCTGCAGGCCGGCGATGCGCTGGCGGATCGCGCTGGCCGAGTAGGCGTACAGCGGCGTGCCGTATCGCCGGGCGAGCGCGGCGAGATCCACGCCGTCGAAATGCGTGGAGGGCGAGGCGACCATGGTCTGTGTGTTCATGCGGGATCGATGCGTGGGACTAGTGCTGCTCGACGGGCGTCCAGCTGAAGCCGTAATGCCACTGGTCGTAGTAGAGGTTGCCGCCGCTCCACTCGACTTCGCCGCGCTGCGAATCCACGTTGTCAGAGCGGAACGACTGCTTGGTTGGCGTGAAGCCCTGGCCGTAATCGCTGTTGAAGGCGACGCGCCAGGCATCCAGCCCGCCGAGGTAGAACCACTCCAGTGCGTCGTCGCCGGGTTTCGGCTGCGCGCCCGGATGCAGGCGGCCGAAGGTGACGTCCATCGGCACCCAGCCGTAGGGCGCGAGGTAGAGCTGGCCCCAGTCGTGGATGTCGTTGTAGCCGCCCTCGGCGAAGATCGCGCCGGACTGCCAGCGCGCCGGGATGCCGTTCACGCGCAGCAGCGCGATCAGCAGCATCGTCTGCTGGCCGCAGTCGCCGTGGCCGGCGTGCAGCGTGTAGTCGCTGAGGTTGGGAATGGTGGAGTACTCGCGCGCGCCGGCCCACGGGATCTCGTCCACCGCGGCGAACAGCTTCTGCGCGATGCGGTAGGGGTTCTTCTCGTCACCCACCACCTGCCGCGAGAACAGCCGCAGCTGCTCGGTGAACACGAGGTGCGGCGGGCGCTCGGCCACGTAGGGCGCCAGTGCCGGCGTGATCTTTTCGGGCAGCACTTTCGCCGGATCGATGGCGTGGTACTGCGCATAGATCGTGAGCTCGTAGGTGACCGAGAAGGTGGTGGGCTTGCCGGCCTGCGCGGTCTTCTCGAAGTACGCCGTGCGCATCGGCGCGGCATCGGGCGCGAGCTCGTGCTTCGCCGGATCGCTGGTCACATAGCGGATGTCCTCCTGCTGGCCCTGCAGCGACTTCGGGTAGGGAATCCATGCGCGCACGGTCTTGCCGGCCGGCACCGCGTCGGCGTCCACGGTGAGCGTCTGGGTGATGCGCACGCGATGCGGCAGGACGCTGCTGCGGTTTTTCCGCAGTGCCGCCGCACGTGCTTCACGGTGATAGTCGTTCAGCACGCCCATCGGGTCGTCGTTGAACGGTGCGGGATGGGCGCGGCGCGCGGCGGCTTCGGCGCTGAGCCGGAAGATGTTGGAGGCGTCGCGCTTGAAGTACATCACGCGGCCGTCGATCACCATGCGTTCGAGCAGGCCGCGCTCGTCCCAGTCGCGGAACTCGTCGTCGCGCAGGTCGGGCACCTGCTTGCGGATGCGCGCCTTCAGCGCGTCGGCGTCGAGCGAGAAGTCGTAGCGGATGCGGCGCATGCGTTCGCGCTGGAATAGCAGCGCATCGCGCGTGGCGGCGTCCAGCCCGGGCTGGTTCAAGGCCTGCGTGATGTCGGCGTCGGCGGCCTGGAACTGGCCGGCGTCGACCAGCGCGGCGATGCCTGCCGGGGTGTCGGCGGCCCAGGCCACCGCACACGGTACGGCCAGCAAGGCCAGCGCGAACAGCAGGCGTGTCGCCCGCTGCGCTACGGTTGCCGCACCCGCTCTCTGAAGGAGCCTGTTCATGGTCTCCACGCGCCCCGCAATGCTTCCCCAACGGGTTGTGTAGCACGCTTGCAATTGGCGGTCAATAAATTATGCTTCGATACGAGTTTTCAGGAATCAAATATTCCTGCGAGTGTTGCGCGACCGTGCCGTCGCGTCTGATGTTGTGCCGGCGAAGGGGTGGAACGACGATGAAGCGAGCGGCTCTTGCAACCTTGGTTCTCGCCCTTGCGTTCGTCCATGCGCCGCTGCCGGCGCGCGACGCATCGGCGGGCACCTTGCCGATTCCGCCCAGCGGTGTGCTCGGCGTGGGCGATGCGCAGCTCACCCCGGGGTTCTGGATCGGCCTGCAGGTGCAGCCTGACCGGCAGATCCTGTCCCGCGCGCAGATCGACGCGCAGAACGCGAAGCTGTTCCAGCGCGATCCCACCATGCACGACCTCGCGGCGCTGCCCGCCACGCTGTCCCGCGCGCAGGTGGCCGACTGGATCGAGCACCTGTCGAAGCGACCCGCGCACGCGCTGTACGACGAGCATGGCCAGTCGGTGCCGGCGGCCACGCTGGACAAGATCGAGAACGATCTCGCGCTGGATGCGATCCCCGCGCAGACCACGGTGCGCAATGGCCTGGTGGTGGCGCGCGCCGCGCTGCGCACCTTCCCCACCACGCTGCGCGTATTCAGCAGCAGCGACGACCACGACATCGACCGCTTCCAGGAGAGCGCCGAGTTCCCCGGCACGCCGGTGGCCATCGTGCACGCCAGCCGCGACGGCCAGTGGCTGTTCGTGGTCAGCCCGCGCTACGCAGCGTGGATGCAGAAACAGTACGTGGCCGAAGGCGCGAAGGACGTGGTGCTGACCTACGCCGCGAAGACGCCGTACCGCGTGGTCACCGGCGCCAGCGTGCGTACCGTGTTCACGCCCGAGCAGCCGGCGGTGTCGCAGCTGCAGCTGGACATGGGCACGCGCGTGCCGCTGCTCGCCACGCTGCCGCCCGGCCAGCCGGTGAACGGCCAGACGCCGTATGCCGCGTACACGCTGCAGCTGCCCATCCGCAAGGACGACGGCAGCCTGGAACTGGTGCCCGCGCTGCTGCAGAAGAACACCGATACCGCCGCCGACTACCCACCGCTGACGCCGCGCAACCTGATCACCCAGGCATTCAAGTTCCTCGGCGAGCGCTACGGCTGGGGCCATTCCTACGACGGCCGCGACTGCTCGGGCTTCGTCTCCGACGTGTACCGCAGCCTCGGCGTGCAGATGCCGCGCAACACCGGCGACCAGGCCAGGAGCCCCGCGCTGGAGCACCGCCTGTTCACCGCGGCAGACAGCCACGCGGTGCGCATGCAGGCGGCGATGCAGCTGCAGCTTGGCGACCTGGTCTACATCCCCGGCCACGTGATGATGGTGCTGGGCCAGTGGAAAGGGCAGCCGTGGGTGATCCATGACGTGCTGGGCATGAGCTATCGCAAGCCCGACGGTTCCACCGCGCACGTCAAGCTCAATGCGGTGTCGGTGACGCCCTTGCTGCCGATGCTCTACGGTAGCGACGGCTCCACCTTCATCGACCACATGACCAGCATCGTGCGCATCCGCCGCTGATCGCCAGCGCATTCCACAGGACACTCGGACAGGTTCATGAAAATCACCGACATCCAGTTCGGCATGCTGCGGGTACCGCTGAAGACGCCGTTCAAGACGGCGCTGCGCACCGTCAACCAGGTCGAGGACATCGTGGTGATGGTGCACACCGACACCGGCCACGTGGGTTACGGCGAGGCGCCGGCCACCGCGGTGATCACCGGCGACACCCATGGCTCGATCATGGACGCGATCCGCCACTACATCACGCCGCGCCTGCTCGGCCAGGACGTGGCCGAGCTCAACCGGCTGACCCATCTGGTGCAGTCGTCGATGGAAAAGAACACCAGCGCCAAGGCGGCGGTGGAGATCGCGCTGTACGACCTGTGGGGCCAGCTCTACGGCGCGCCGCTGTACAAGCTGCTGGGCGGCGGCGACCCGGTGATCACCACCGACATCACCATCAGCGTGGACTACATCGACAAGATGGTGGCCGACTCCGTCGCCGCGGTGGAGCGCGGCTTCGAGTCGCTGAAGATCAAGGTGGGCAAGGACATCGGCGTCGACATCGAACGCGTCAAGGCGATCTATGCGGCGGTGGAAGGCCGCGCGCTGCTGCGGCTGGACGCGAACCAGGGCTGGACGGCCAAGCAGGCGGTGTACGCGCTGCAGACGCTGGAGGATGCCGGCATCAAGCTGGAACTGGTCGAGCAGCCGGTGAAGGCGCGCGACCTGGAGGGCATGCGCTACGTCACCGAACGCGTGCACACGCCGATCATGGCCGACGAGAGCGTGTTCGGGCCGATGGAGGTGATCGAGCTGATCCGCCTGCGCGCCGCCGACATCATCAACATCAAGCTGATGAAGACCGGCGGCATTTCCAACGCGATCAAGATCGCCGACATCGCCGCGCTGCACGGCGTGGACTGCATGATCGGCTGCATGCTGGAAACCTCGATCAGCGTGGCGGCGGCGGTGCACGTGGCGGTGGCCAAGTCCAACGCGATCACCAAGGTGGACCTGGACGGCCCCTCGCTGTGCCAGTTCAACCCGGTGGATGGCGGCGTGATCTTCAACGAGTCCGAGATCTCGGTGACGGATGCGCCCGGCCTGGGCATCCGCGAGATCCGCGGGCTGGAAACCGGGGTCGCGGCCTGAGCCGCCAGCGGGAGCCGGCATGTCGCCCCTGGTGAAGATCCGTTCGGAGCGCGACCAGATGTCGGCGGTGGAGCGCCGCATCGCCGACTTCGTGCTGGACAACGCGCAGCTGCTCCGCGACTACTCCTCGCAGCAGCTCGCCAACGCGCTGGGCATCAGCCAGTCCAGCGTGGTGAAGTTCACCCAGAAGCTGGGTTTCAAGGGCTACCCCGACCTCAAGTACTCGGTGGGCGAGGCGATTGCCCGCGCCGACAACGGTGACGACGAGGAGGCCGCGACGCAGGTCGGCGGCGAGGCGGACGAGTCGCTGGCCGGCAGCCTGTGGCGGCGCAAGTCCGAGGCGGAGGAGGCGACCCGGCTGATCAACCCGCCGCAAACGCTGGCCGCGGTAGCCCGGGCGATCGGCACCGCCGGACGCAGCGGCAAGGTGTTCATCATCGGGCTCGGCGAGGACGACATCCCTGCGCGCGGCTTCGCGATGAAGCTGTCGCTGCTGGGCATCCTCACCGTGCACAACTTCGATACCGCGCGGATGACCGCCAACGTCTCCGCTGCCGGCCACGGCGATGTGCTGGTGGTGTTCTCCGAGCACGGCAACCACCCGGCGCTGTGCAAGATCAGCCGCTACTTCCGCGAGCGGCGCGGACACGTGGTCAGCGTGACCCGGCACACCGCCAACCCGCTGCGCACGCTGGCGGACATGGCGCTGGTGGTGTCGGCGCACGACGAGCGCCCGTACATCCAGTCGCTGCTCTACCAGTCCGCGCTGCAGCACCTGCTGGACGGCATCTTCGTGCGCCTGTGCGAAGGCGACGACGCCAGGCATGCGCAGCTTGTCGCCAATCTCGACCGCATCCAGCTGATGCTGGAGCCGTGAATGGACGTCCAAGTCACCCGAGGATTCCGAGCCATGCGCAACCGCCTCGCCGCCTTGCTGATCGCCGGCCTTGCCTTCGCGGGCCATGCCATCGCCGCCGCCGGCCCGGCCACCGCCTGGTCCAACGCCGGCCAGATGGTGCTGGTCACCGTGCCCGGCTGGAACACGATCGAAGGCACGCTTCATGCCTACCAGCGCGACCACGGCGGCGCGTGGCATGAGGTGGGGGCGGCGCGAGCGGTGGTGATCGGCCAGAGCGGCGCGGCCTGGGGCATCGGCCTGAACCCGGCGCAGCACGACGGCCCGCAGAAGCGCGAAGGCGATGGCCGCAGCCCGGCTGGCGTGTTCCGCATCGGCACCGCGTTCGGCTACGCCGCCCACGCGGACACG
>DATEKS010000167.1:0-21794 GCA_035277325.1 Rhodanobacter sp. | reverse complement strand
CCGGAAGCAGCGCCGGGTTCGGCAATGGACGCACGGGCGCCTCGGCTGCCGGTTCCGCAACCGGCGCGGCAACCAAGCTGCGCTCGGGCAGCAGCAGGGTGAATTCGCTGCCGCGGCCGCTCTCGCTGCGCAGCGTGATGTCGCCGCCGAGCAGGGCGGCCATGCGTCGCGAGATGCTGAGGCCAAGGCCGGTGCCGCCGTACTGCCGGCTGGTGCTGGCGTCGACCTGCTCGAACGCGGCGAACACCTTCTCCAGCTTGTCGGCAGGGATGCCGATGCCGGTGTCGCGCACGCTGATCGCCAGCAGCGGTTGCCCCGCCAGCGCGGCGGGCAGCGACAGTCCGGCGGACGGGCGCGCGATACGCACCTGCACCGAACCGCTGGCGGTGAACTTGAAGGCGTTCGCCAGCAGGTTGTTGACGATCTGTTCCAGCTTGCCGGGGTCGGTGTGGATGTGTGCGGGCAGGTCGTCGGCCAGCTGCACGCCGAAATCCAGCTTCTTGTCGCGGGCCACGTGGTCGAAGTTGCGGCGCAGGCTGCGGGCGAGGTCCTTCAGCGCGTAGTCGTCCAGCGCCAACTCCATCTTCCCGGCCTCGATCTTGGACAGGTCGAGGATGTCGTTGATCAGGCGCAGCAGGCTGCTGCCGGCGTCGTGGATGATCTGCGCCGACTCGACTTCCTCCGAGTCCAGTCGGCCACCCGTGTTCTCGGCTAGGCTGCGCGAGAGGATCAGCAGGCTGTTCAGCGGCGTGCGCAGCTCGTGCGACATGTTGGCGAGGAACTCGCTCTTGTACTGGCTGGCGCGCGCCAGCTCCCGCGCCTTCTCGGCGGTTTCCGCCTGCAGCGCCTCCAGCGTGCGCTTCTGTTCCTGCAGGGTGTCGCTCTGCAGGCGCAGTTCCTCGTTCGAGGACTGCAGCTCCTCCGCCTGCACGCGC
Organism: Rhodanobacter sp.; assembly: GCA_035277325.1. Classification (GTDB taxonomy): domain Bacteria; phylum Pseudomonadota; class Gammaproteobacteria; order Xanthomonadales; family Rhodanobacteraceae; genus Rhodanobacter_A. The sequence continues at coordinate 20,859 of DATEKS010000167.1, read as the reverse complement.
AGTTCCTCCTCGGAGACCAGCAGGCGCTGTGACTGCTCCTCCAGTTCCAGCGTCTTCGTCTCCAGGTGGTCGTGCGACTCGCGCAGCGCCTCCTGCTGCTGGCGCAGGGTGATGCTGCTGACGCGCAGCTGGTCGGCCTGCTCCTGGGTCTGTTCGAGCAGGTCCTGGGTGCGCACCGCGCGGTTGAGGTTGTCCAGCGACAGCGCGACCAGCGGCAACAGCTGCTCCAGCAGCTGCCGCTGCAGCGCCGTCGGCGCCTCGAAGCCGGCGAATTCCAGCACGCCGAGCAGGCGGTCGCGCAGCAGCACGGGCAGGATCAGCAGATGGCGCGGCAGCGCGTTGCCGCTGCCGGAGTCGATGCGCAGGTAGTCGTCCGGAAGATGATCCAGCTCGATCGGCCGGTGATCCAGCGCACATTGGCCGACCAGTCCCTCGCCGGGCAGGTAGCGCACGGCGGGGTGGGCGCCCAGCCGCAGGCCGTAGCTGCCGATCAGGTCGAGCCGCCCGCTGGCTTCGTCGTGCAGGTAGAGCACGCCGAGGCCGGCCTTGAGCAGGGGCATCAGCTCGCCGGTCAACAGCCCGGCGAATGCGCGGTGGGTGGTGGCTTCCTGCAACTGCTGCGAGATCGCCGCGATCTGGCTCTTCAGCCGGGCGTTGTCGTGGGTCTCGATCGCCATGTCCTTGAACACCTGCAGTGCGCGGGCGATCTCGCCGATCTCGTCGCCGCGCTCCACCTGGCGCACCTCGACGTCGTGGTCGTGCGCGGCGAGCCGGTTCATCTGGTTCGTGATGCGCCGCAGCGGCCGGGTGATCAGGCGGTAGCACAGCGAAACCACCCACCAGCCGAGCAGCAGCATGAGCAGGGTGACCACGGCGTCGATCACGCGGGTGCGCGTCATCAGACTGTCCAGGCGCGCGGTGCGGCTGGTGAGCAGATCCTGCTCGCTGGCGCTCATCTGATTGAGCAGTGCAAAGGCGCTTGCGGCCCGCAGCGAGCTGCGATTCATGTAGGTGGATTGGATGCGCTGCAGTTCCACCGGCTGCTGCGCCTGACCCAGCGCGCCCAAGCGTGCTATTGGCACCGTCACTCCGTCGGTCACTTCCTGGTCCCATTGCCTGATCGCGGCTTCGAGCCGGTCGACACGCGTTTGTTCCAACGGGTTGTCGGTGGTGAGTGCGCGCAGCTGGCGGATCTGCCCCCCGATCGCCTGCATGCTGGCCAGGTAGGCGTCGTGTTCCCGGGTGCGCTGGCTCAGCAGGTAGCCGCGCACGCTGACCTGGGCAGCCTTGGCCGTGTCGTGGATCTCGTCGATCTGCTGCAGCACCGAGTAGGTATGCACGGACCAGTGTCGTGCCACGTCCTGCTGGTGCAGCGAATTCAGCATCAGCAAGTTGGCGGCGAGCGAGACGCCGAGCAGCAGCGCAATGGCCAGCTGGATCTTGCGCTGGATCGGCTGGTTTGCCAGCCAGGAGTACTTGCGGGGCGTCGAGCTGGTCGGTGCGGGCATGGTCGTGTCGCCGAGCGTATCGGAGGGCTGGCCGTCGCACGTCCCTGCCGTGCGCGGGGCTGCTGCTGCGCACAGGGTAACCGCTGCGGGCTTCAGTCCATAGCCTGCAGACGCTGCCGCCGGCGCTGCGGCACGAACGGGTGCCGGTGCCGCGCCACCGCCAGCAGGACGGCCGAACAGAGCAGGCACAGCGCCAGCGCCACCACCGAAGCCTCGGCGCCGAACACGCCACCGCTCAGCCAGTCCGGCCCGCTGCGCGTGGAAACCAGCCAGCCGTCGGCCTTCATGCCGGAGACCGGGATGCCGTAGACCGTGCCCTGGCAGAAGTTCCACGCCGCGTGCAGGCCCATGCACAGCGGCAGCGAGCGGCTGAGGTGGTAGAGCAGGCCGAACAGCACGCCGGCCTCGATGGCGATCGCCAGCGAGCTCCACAGCGTGGCGCCGGGATTGGCTAAGTGCGCCAGTCCGAAGAACAACGCCGAGACCGCCAGCGCCCACCAGGTGCCCAGACCTTCCTCCACGATGCGGAACAGCGCGCCGCGGAACAGGATCTCCTCGCCGATGCCTGCGCCCAGCCCCACCATCAGCAGCGCCGGCAGCCAGTCCACTTCCGGGTTGATGCCGGTGACGCGATAGCTGCCCAGCAGCCACAACATGCCGACCACGGCGCTGAACAGCAGCGTGCCGGCAACGAGACCGAGCAGGCCTTGCGGCAGCAGCTTGCGTGGCGCCAGTTCGGCCAGCGGCCGGCGCTCGATCAGCTTCACCAGCACCAGGTAGGCGGCGAGCGGCGGTAGCGCGCGCATCAGGAATTGCGCCAGGCTGCGCTGCAGGGCTGTCGCATGTGTGCCCAAGCCCAGCAGGTGCAGCCCGCCCCCGACCAGCAGCATGGCGAGCACGAACAGCACGACGAAGATGGCAAGACGCGCCGGCGGCGAATAGATCAGCCAGCGCTGCCAGCGTGCGGCGCCGGATGGTGTGGCGAAGGCGACGGGAGTGGCGGGCATGGATGCGCTCTCGGGAAAGGCACGCAGACTATCAGCACCGTGTCCGCGGCTTTCCGCGGTGCGCTGCCTGGTCGGCGTCGAACCTCGATCCATGCTCTCCGCTGCATGGGAGGAAACCGGACGTTGCCCGCCGACCGGGACCCGACGCCGACAAGGCGCCGGTGGGAGATGGCCGGCGCGTCAGACTTCCACGGCGGTCGCATGCTCGCGCGTGGCGGAGAAGCGCACTGCGGGCGAACGCTCCTGCGCCAGCTGCAGGTTCACCCGCGAGGGCGCGAGGTAGACCAGCTCGCCGGCCGCGTCGATGGCGAGGTTCATCGCGTTCTTCTCGCGGAACTCCTCCAGCTTCTTCGCGTCGTCGCAATGCACCCAGCGCGCGGTGGCCACGGTCACCGGCTCGAACACGGCGTCCACGCCGTACTCGTCCTTGAGGCGGTAGGCCACCACGTCGAACTGCAGCACGCCCACCGCGCCCAGCACCAGGTCGTTCGACATCAAGGGGCGGAAGAACTGGGTGGCGCCTTCCTCGGACAGCTGCGCCAGGCCCTTCTGCAGCGCCTTCATCTTCAGCGGGTCGCGCAGGCGCGCGCGGCGGAACAGCTCGGGCGCGAAGTTGGGAATGCCGGTGAACGAGACCGGCTCCCCCTCGGTGAAGGTGTCGCCGATGGAGATGGTGCCGTGGTTGTGCAGGCCGATCACGTCGCCCGGGTAGGCGGTCTCCACGATCTCGCGGTCCGAGGCCATGAAGGTGAGCGCGTTGGCGATGCGCACTTCCTTGTTCGTGCGCGTCTGGATCATCTTCATGCCGGCGCTGTAGGTGCCCGAGCACACGCGCATGAAGGCCACGCGGTCGCGGTGCGCGGGGTCCATGTTCGCCTGGATCTTGAACACGAAGCCGGTGAGCTTTTCCTCCTCCGGCTGCACCTCGCGCGAGGTGGTGGCGCGCGCGCGCGGCGCGGGCGCGTGCTCGACGAAGAAGTCCAGCAGCAGCTGCACGCCGAAGTTGTTCACCGCCGAGCCGAAGAACACCGGAGTGAGCTTGCCGGCGAGGTATTCGCCGAGGTCGAAGGAGGGCGCGGCGCCCTGCACCAGCTCCAGTTCCTCGCGCAGCTCGGCCAGCGCCTCGCTGCCGATGGCCGCCTCCAGCCCCGGCGCGTCCAGGCCCTTGAAGATGGTGGAGTCCTGCCGGGTGAAATTCTTGCCCTGCTCGAACAGGTGCACCTCGTCCAACAGCAGGTGGTACACGCCCTTCAGCCGCTTGCCCATGCCGATCGGCCAGGTCAGCGGCGCGCAGGCGATGCCCAGCACGGATTCCACTTCGTCCAGCAGCTCGATCGGCGACTTGCCCTCGCGGTCGAGCTTGTTGACGAAGGTCATGATCGGCGTGTCGCGCAGGCGGCACACCTCCATCAGCTTGATCGTGCGCTCCTCCACGCCCTTGGCGCAGTCGATCACCATCAGCGCCGAGTCCACGGCGGTGAGCACGCGGTAGGTGTCCTCGGAGAAGTCCGCGTGGCCCGGGGTGTCGAGCAGGTTGACGATCTTGCCCTCGTAGGGGAACTGCATCACCGACGAGGTCACCGAGATGCCGCGCTCCTTTTCCAGCGCCATCCAGTCCGAGGTGGCATGGCGCGCGGCCTTGCGGCCCTTCACCGAGCCGGCCATCTGGATCGCGCCGCCGAACAGCAGCAGCTTTTCGGTCAGCGTGGTCTTGCCCGCGTCGGGATGGCTGACGATGGCGAAGGTGCGTCGGCGGCGGGTTTCGGCGAGGTGGATGGACATGGACGCGAGTCGGTGGGGAGTGTGGCGAACCGCGCATTGTAGCGTGTGGCGCCCACCCGCCCGGTGCCGCAGTGCGGTGCCGGCTCCCTGCGGCATGCCGCGTCGGTTACCGCAGATAGCTCCTGAGCACGGCCAGTACCGGGGCAAGCCCCTTTTCGCGTGCCGCTCCATCCGTTTCCAGGTGGTGGCGCAGGTGGCCTTCCATCACTTCCATGATCAGGCCATTGACCGCGCCGCGAACCGCCGCGAGTTGCTGCAGTACGGCGCCGCAGTCGGCATCGCTGCCCAGCGCTCGTTCGAGCGAAGCCACCTGGCCGCCGATCCGGCGGACACGGGCGAGCAGTTTCCTGTCGTGCTTGACGTGCGACACGAGTGAGCCCTCGATATACTGGGGTGGAGTATATCGGCCACGGACACTTCCGATGCAAGCATTCGATCTCGCGCCCTTCACGCACAGCCATTGTTTCGATCCGGGCAACGGCCGGGGCGAACGGCGCACGCGGGTGGTGGTGCTGATCACTGCGTTGATGATGGTGGTCGAGGTCATCGGCGGCTACGTGCTGAATTCGATGGCGCTGCTGGCTGACGGCTGGCACATGAGCTCGCACGCGCTGGCGATGGGCCTGTCGCTGCTGGCCTATGTGCTGGCGCGACGCTATGCGGGCGATCCGCGCTTCGCGTTCGGCACCTGGAAAATCGAGATCCTCGGCGGCTTCAGCAGCGCGCTGCTGTTGGCCGTGGTGGCGGCGCTGATGCTGTTCCAGTCGGCGGAGCGGCTGCTGTCGCCGGGCACGATCCACTACGACGAGGCGATACTGATTGGCATTGTTGGCCTCGTGGTCAACCTGGCCTGCGCCTGGTTGCTGCGCGACGATGGCCATCATCACGGTCATGCCCACGGTCAGGGCCACCCGCATGGCCACGATCATCACCATGACGTGAATCTGCGTTCGGCCTACATCCACGTCGTTGCGGACGCGGCGACCTCGGTGCTGGCGATTCTCGCCCTGCTGGGAGGCAGGTTCTACGGCGCCGCCTGGCTGGACCCGGTGATGGGCATCGTGGGCGCGATCCTCGTCACGCGCTGGGCAGTCGGGCTGCTCCGCGAGTCCGGGCGCATCCTCCTCGATGCCGAGATGAATGCGCCGGTGGTGCAGGAGATCCGCGACGTGATCGCCGAGCGGCTGCCGCAGGCCGGCATCAGCGACCTCCACGTGTGGCGCGTGGCGCGCGGCAGCTACGCATGCATCCTGGCGCTGGTCGCCAGCGAGCCGGTGGCGCCGGAGACCGTGCGCGGTTATCTCGCCGTGCACGAAGAACTCGTGCATGTGACGGTCGAGGTGGCGGCGGCCGGCGGGTGACCGCAGGGCCGCGACCGGAAGTCGCGGCGGAAATCACGCGGACCGCCGGTCTCGGACTGGACATCGGCGACACAGCGGAATCCGATGTTCGAAGCCGTGCTGTCGGGCGTGTTGCAGTACCGGGCAGCGACGCGATAACGGTTGCAGTACGAGGCATGGCAGAGGAAGGAGCCGCCGCGCATGACGCGCGCCGTTCGTGGCTGTGCTGCGCGGGTCGCGGCGTCTGCCTACACGGTCTGGGCCGGCAAGCAACCTGCCCAGCGAGGCACGTGTATGCGCCGGTGCGGCCCTTGAAACGGAAAAGCCCGGGGCGCGGCCCGGGCTTTTCGTGACGTCGCGTCGTTCAAGTTGTCAGCGCATGATGCCGGTATGCCCCAGCGAGTAGCGGCCCGGCTGCGGCCACACCGCCAGGCCGTGCGGCTCGGCGCCGACCTTGATCTTGCGCATCTTGCCGGTGGCGGTATCGATGGCGTAGACCACGTCGTCGAAGCGACCGGACAGCCACAGCGTCTTGCCGTCGGCGCTGACGTTGCCCATGTCCGGGCTGCCGCCGCCCGGGACCGGCCAGTTGGCGACCACCTTGCGGGTGGCGAAGTCGATCACCGACACGCTGCCCTTGCCGTGGCGCGGCCCGTGGATCTTGTTCGAGCCGCGGTTGGCGACGTAGAGCTTCGTGCCGTCGCGGCTGGGGTACAGGCCGTGGGTGCCCACGCCGGTCTTGATGAAGCCGACCCTGGTGAAGCTGTCGCCGTCGATCAGGAACACGCCGTCGGCCATCATGTCGGCCACGTAGAACAGCTTGCCGTCCGGCGAGACGCGGATGTCCTGCGGCATGCCGTGCTTGTCCAGCTGCAGGTAGCCCAGCACCTTGCGGTGGACCATGTCGATCTTCGCCAGCCGGCCGCCGAACTCGCAGGTGAAGATCGCGTAGCGGCCGTCGATCGAGTAGTCGGCGTGGTTGATGCCCTTGCAGCCGGGCACCTGCAGGCTGGATTCCAGCGCCATCGTGTGCGGGTTGCGGAAGTCCAGCCGCGCGTGCGCCTCGGCTACCACGATGGCCTGCTTGCCGTCGGGGGTGAAGTACATGTTGTACGGGTCGTCCACCGCGATCGCGGCGCCCGGCTTGCCGGTCCGCGCGTCGATCGGGGTGAGGCTGCCGTCGCTGTGGCCTTCGGCGTTGTTGGTGACCCACAGCGTCTTCAGGTCCCACGAGGGCACCACGTGCTGCGGGCTCTGCCCGACCTTGAACGTGCCGACCACCTTGTAGGTGGCCGGATCGATCACGGAGACGCTGTCGCCGCGCAGGTTCGGCACGTAGATGCGCGCCAGGTCGCCGGCCACGGCGGGGCTGAGGTCGCCGGCGGCGGCCGCGCTGTACAGGTCGGCGGAGTTCAGTACCGGCGGCATGCCGGGAACGGTCCTGACCGGAGACGCGGCGGCGGCCAGCGGGGCGGTGGCGAGGCCAGCCAGGGCGGCGCCGGCCAGCAGGGCGAGGCGCGTAAGGCGTAGGGATGCGGGAGACATGATGATTCGCTGGAGGGCAGGTTGGGGGAGGGGAAGGTGCACGGGCTGCGGGTAGCGCATTATCGCCCAGCCGTGTCACGGCGGATCGCCTCGACCGTGCGCTGCACGATCGCATTGACGCCGACTTGGCCCAGCGCCGCGCTGGAGCGGCGCGGGTCGCCGCCATAGACGCCGTCCGCCGCGCCGGGTTTCGGTGCCTGGCGCAGGCGTTCCAGCCGCACCATCTGCGGCGCCACCGCCAGCTGCAGCGAGGTGTCGGCCAGCCCCGCGTGGGTGCCGATCTCGTCGTCGCGGATGCCGTGCTGGCGCAGGATCTGCGCATAGCCGGTGGAGCTTGCCTCGTAGTATTCGGCCGGCGCGAAGGCGCGCGCCGGCTTGCCGGCCCATTGCCGGTTGAGCTGCGCCACCACATGCTGCAGGTCCTTCTGGTAGCCGCCGTGGTCGCCCAGGAACACGATGTTGCGGAAGCCGTGCACGGCGAAGCTGTTCGCGGCCGACGCCAGCAGCTGCTCGAACGTGGCGTCCGGGATGGTGATGGTGCCGGGGAAGCGCATGTGCGAGGTCGGCGGCGCGTAGCCGCCTTCGGGCACGTAGGCGACGGTCGGCGCCACCAGCGCGTTGCCCAGTCCCTCGGCGATGCGCTCGGCCAGCACCGTGGCCCGGCGGTTGTGCTTGCCCACCGCGATGTACGGGCCGCTCTGCTCGGTGCCGCCGATCGGGATGATGACCGTGATCTTGCCGGCGTGGATCTGCGCGCGCAGCTCGGTCCAGGTGAGGTCCTGCAGCTGCACGGTGGCGGGCGTCTGGGCGAAGCCTGCCTGCGCGACGGCGAGCAGTACGGCCAGCGCGCAGGCGCGTTTCAGGAGTCGTTGGGGCATGGAGGTTCCTTGAAGCAGGTGTTTATGGCCGGCATGCGCAGGCGTCAGGCGGCCTTGAACGTCACCACCAGCACGTCGCGGTGCGCGGGCAGCGCCGGGTCCTTCGGCACCACGGGAGTGACGCCGTGGAACACGCGGTGGTCGTCGACCAGGGCCGCGTCGAACGCGTGGGCGAGCGTGAACTGGCCCAGCTCCCGGCCGTCGGGCGCGTGGATGGTGGTGGTGCCGCGCTCGATGTTCTCGCGGTCGACCAGCAGCACCAGCACGTAGTCCACGCCGTCGCGGTGCACGCCCTCGGGCGTGGGTTCGCCCGCTTCGTCGGCGCGCGCCTCGATGCGGAACTGATGCACCTCGATGCGCCACTGCCGCACCTCCGGCGCCAGCGCGCCGAAACCGTCGCGGCAGAACGCGAGGATGCGTTGCAGGCTGGCGCTGTCGGCGATGGTCGGCGCTACCGGCTCGAACCAGCGCTCGATGTCGCCCTGCAGGGTGTTGTAGGCGAGGCTCTGGTAATGCGGCTGGTGTGGTTCGCGGCGGATCGTGCCGTCGACGCCGGCGGCGAACACCGCGTGCCTGCGGCGGCGATGACGGCCACGGGCGGCGAGGTAGCGGTCGTCGCCCAGATCGTTCCAGCTCGCGGCGAACGCGGGCCAGTCGCCCAGCGTGGCCGCGTCGAGCAGGCCGCGCATGATGTCGGAAGTGGCAAAGGCGAAACCATCGCGCCGCAGGGCGGCGCGCAGATCAAGGGGAACGGGGGCATCCATGCGCGCACGCTAGCAGGAAGCACATGAAGCGGCACTGGCTTGCCGGTGGCACCGCGCGGGCAGGGCGTTCAGAGCGCCTTGGCGAACGCGCGGTGCACGACTTCAGCCTGTGGCCTGGCCGGGCTTCCTGCCGGAAACGCCTGCTCCAGCCACGCCGGCACCGGGATGCCCTTCTCGCGCAGGAAGGCGGGATTGAACAGCTTGGCCTGGTAGCGCGTGCCGGCGTCGGCCAGCACGGTGACGATGGTGTGGCCGGGGCCGAGCGCGCGGGCGAGGCGGATCGCGCCGGCGATGTTCACCCCGCTGGAGCCACCCACGCACCAGCCTTCCTCGTGCAGCAGGCGGTGCGCCAGCGGCACGGACTCGTCGTCGGGAATCGACCAGGCGAGGTCGACGGGAGCGCCGTCGAAGTTCGAGGTGACGCGGCTGGAGCCGATGCCCTCGCTGATCGAGTTGCCACTGGCGGCCAGCTCGCCGGTGCGCACGTAGTGGGCCAGCGCCGAACCGGCCGGGTCGGCCAGCGCGATGCGCACCTGTGGCCGGCGCGCCTTCAGCGCGTGGCCCACGCCGGCCAGCGTGCCGCCGGTGCCGGCGGCGCAGACAAAGCCGTCCACGTAGCCGCCGGTCTGCTCCCAGATCTCCACGCCGGTGGTGGCGGCGTGCCAGTCGCGGTTCGCGGTGTTGTCGAACTGGTTCGCGAACCAGGCGCTGCCCGGCTGTGCGGCGTTCAGCGCCTCGGCGTGGCGGCGCGCGTGATGGGCGTAGTGGTTGGGGTCCTTGTACGGCACCGCGGGCACCAGCCGCACTTCGGCACCGGTGACGCGCAGCGCGGCGATCTTCTCCGCGCTCTGCGTCTCCGGCATGAAGATCACCGTGCGGTAGCCGCGGCTGGCGCCGATCAGCGCTAGCCCGATGCCGGTGTTGCCCGCGGTGCCTTCCACGATGGTGCCGCCGGGCCGCAGTTCGCCGCGGCGCTCCGCATCCAGCACGAGGCCCAGCGCGGTGCGGTCCTTGATCGAGCCGCCGGGGTTGAGCAGCTCCGCCTTGGCCAGCACCTCGCAGCCGGTGAGCTCGCTGGCATGGCGCAGGCGGATCAGCGGGGTGCGGCCCACGCTGGCGGAAAGATCGGCTTGGATGCTCATGGCGAGGGCTTCACGGGGTTTTCGTTGCGCGGATCGAAGCAGGTCGGGTTTCGTAGGTCGGGCTTCAGCCCGACATCCAGGAGTTGCCGGGCTGAAGCCCGACCCACGGCGGGTGGGCGTGCGCGAGCGTTCACGCGACCGGCGCGGGCACCAGGCGCAGGTACGGCTTCAGCGTCTTCCAGCCGTCGGGATACAGCTTGCGCGCATCGTCGTCGGATACCGAGGGCGCGATGATCACGTCGTCGCCGGGCTGCCAGTCCACCGGGGTGGTGAGCTTGCGGCCATCGGTGAGCTGCAACGAGTCGAGCACGCGCAGCACCTCGTCGACGTTGCGCCCCGCGCTCGGCGGGTAGGTGAGGATCAGCCGTACCTTCTTCTGCGGGTCGATCACGAACACCGAGCGCACGGTGACCTTGGGGTCGGCCTTGGGGTGGAACATGCCGTACAGCTTCGCCACTTCCAGCTCCGGGTCGGCCAGCAGCGGATAGTTCAGCGCGGCGCCGCCCACGTCGGCCACGTCCTTCGCCCAGCCGTGGTGATCGGCCACCGAATCCACCGACAGGCCGATCAGCCTGGTGTTGCGTGCGTCGAACTCCGCCTTTCGGCTGGCGAACGCGCCCAGTTCGGTGGTGCACACCGGGGTGAAATCCTTCGGATGCGAGAAGAACACCACCCAGTGGCCTTCCGCGTAGTCGTGGAAGCGCACCGTCCCGGCGGTGGAATCGAGGGTGAAGTCGGGGGCGGTGTCGCCCAGCTGCAGGCTCATGGGTGTGCTCCTTTGCGAACGGTGCATCGAGCCTGCGCCGTCCTCCGCGATGCAGGCAAATACATATCACGAATATGCATATAAGCGTCCAGACGTTTAGACGTCTATTGACAGCATTGCCTGGCGCCGGCAATATCGTCCGCACTCATCGAGACCGGCTGAGGGACAGGCCCTTTGAAGCCGGGGCAACCTGCGGAATGTTCCGCGACGGTGCCAACTCCTGCGGTGGCGCCTTGGCGCCCCGGCAGATGGGCAGCTTGCGCAGGCGGCGACGTGCCGTACGCGCGGGGCTCCTCTCCGGCATCCGCAGGCGATGCCGACCGGAGAGACGCATGAGCCAGCTGCCCGAGACCCGCCCCCTCTGTAGCGCCGAAGTGGTCGCGCTTCCCGTCGCGCCGCGTGCGCGTGGCGGCCTCGGCGTGCAGCGCAGTACGCGGCGGCTCGCGTTCACCCCGAAGTACGGCAGCGGCCCGCGCGAGGTCGACGTGCGCTACCTGTGGTGCGGCGCACCGGACGCGCCCACGGTGATCGTGCAGGGCGGCATCTCCGCGAACCGCGACGTCACCGCGCCGGCCGATGCCGCACCGGGCTGGTGGCAGGAGCTGGTGGCCGAGGGCGCGGCGATCGACCTCGGCGGCTTCCGCGTGCTGGCGATCGACTGGCTCACCCCGGCCGAGCTCGGCGCCACCACCATCTCCAGCGAGGACCAGGCCGACGCGCTCGCCGCGCTGCTGGATGCGCTGGGCATCGCCCGGGCGCATGCCTTTGTGGGTTCCTCCTATGGCGCGATGGTGGCGCTGGCCTTCGCCGCGCGGCATCCGCAGCGGGCGGAACGGCTGGTGCTGCTGTGCGGCGCGCACCGCGCCCACCCGCTCTCCACCGCGCAGCGCAGCGTGCAGCGCGGCATCGTGCGGCTGGGCCAGCAGAGCGGCCAGCTGGACGAGGCGCTGGCGTTGGCGCGCCAGCTGGCGATGACCACCTACCGCGGCAGCGCCGAGTTCGGCCGCCGCTTCGCCGGCGAGCCGGAGTGGCGCGGCGACCGCTTCCACTTCCCGGTCGAGGACTACCTGGAACACCACGGGCGCCGTTTCGTGGAGCGCTTCGACGCCGAGCGCTTCCTGGCGCTGTCCGAATCCATCGACCTGCACGACGTGGCGCCCGAGCAGGTGCCGCTGCCGGCCACCCTGATCGGCTTCCCCTCCGACCGCCTGGTGCCGCTGGCCGATCTCTGCGAACTGCAGCGCCGGCTGCGCGGGTCGGCCACGCTGGAAGTGGTGGAGTCGCCCTACGGCCACGACGCCTTCCTCAAGGAACCGGAGCAGATCGCGCCGCTGCTGCGCGAAGCCCTGCGCTGAGCCTCATCACAACAACATCCATAGCGACACATCGAATTCCGGGAGTACCACCATGAGCGAGACCACGTCCCCCTGTACCCGCGCGGTGCGCGCCGGCATCGAGAGCGACACCCAGCACGGTGCGGTGGTGCCGCCGCTGCACCTGTCGACCAACTACAGCTTCGAAGGGTTCGGCAAGAAGCGCCCCTACGACTACTCGCGCAGCGGCAATCCCACCCGAGACCTGCTGGCGGACGCGCTGGCCGAGCTGGAGCAGGGCGCCGGCGCTGTGGTCACCGCCAGCGGCATGGCCGCGGTGGCGCTGGCGCTGGAACTGGTGCCGGCCGGCACCACGGTGCTGGCCGCGCATGACTGCTACGGCGGCACCTGGCGCATCCTCGACGCCTGGGCGAAGAAGGGCCGCTTCGCGGTGCAGTTCGCCGACCTCACCGATCCGGCCGCGCTGGCCGCCGGCCTCGCGGCAAAACCCGCGCTGGTGTGGGTGGAAACGCCGTCCAACCCGCTGCTGCGCATCACCGACATCCGCCACGTGGCGCAGGCCGCGCACGCCGCGGGCGCGCTGGTTGTGGTGGACAACACCTTTCTCTCGCCCGCGCTGCAACAGCCGCTGACGCTGGGCGCCGACGTGGTGGTGCATTCCACCACCAAGTACATCAACGGCCACAGCGACGTGGTCGGCGGCGCCGTGGTGGCGCGCACGCCGGAGCTGGCCGAGCAGATCAAGTGGTGGGGCAACTGCAATGGCCTCACCGGCGCACCGTTCGACAGCTACCTCACCCTGCGTGGCCTGCGCACGCTGGGCGTGCGCCTGCGCCAGCACCAGGAAAACGCCGAGCGCATCGCCACGTATCTGGATGGCCACGCCGCCGTGCGCAAGGTCTACTACCCCGGCCTCGCGTCCAACCCCTACCACGCACTGGCCGCGCGCCAGCAGCAGGGCTTCGGCGCCATGCTCAGCTTCGAGCTGGAGGGCGACGAGGCGCAGATCGCCGCCTTCGTCGACGGCCTGGAATATTTCTCGCTGGCCGAGTCGCTGGGCGGCGTGGAGAGCCTGGTGGCGCACCCGGCCACCATGACGCACGCCGCGATGGCGCCGGAAGCCCGCCGCAAGGCCGGCATCGCCGACACCTTGCTGCGCGTGTCGGTGGGCATCGAGGACGGCGACGACCTGCTGCGCGACCTCGACGCCGCGCTGGCGCGCGCCGTGGCCGCGGGCAAATCCAAACGCGCGGTGGGCGCATGAGCGCGGTGCTGGCCGAGGCCGTGCCGATGGTGGAGCGCGAGGCGGCACCGGCGATCGCGGTGGTGCTGCTGGGCACCGGCGTAGTCGGCGGCGCCTTCCTCAAGCTGCTCAACACGCCGGCTGCCGCCGCACTTCAACTGGTGGGCGCGGCCAACTCGCGCCGCCAGCAGACCGAGCCCGCGAAGCTCGCCGAGCGCAACCTGCGCGAGCAGCTCAAGAGCACGGGCGCGCAGCGCGACGACGCGGTCCTGCTCGCCGCGCTCGATGCCAGTGCGGCGGCGACCAAGGTGATCGTGGACGCCACCGCCAGCGGCGAACTCGCCGCGCGCCACGCGGAATGGCTGGCCTGCGGCTACCACGTGGTCACCGCGAACAAGTCGCTGGGCGGCGGTGAATTGCCCGGCTGGCGCGTGTTGCAGACCGCGCTGGCCAAGGGGAAACGCTACGGCGATTCCGCCACCGTGGGCGCCGGCCTGCCGGTGCTCTCCACCCTGCGTCGGCTGCGCCAGTGCGGCGATGCGCTGCTCACGCTGGAAGGCGTGTTCTCCGGTTCGCTCTCCTACCTTTTCAACAATTACGACGGCAGCCGGCCGTTTTCCGCCTTGCTGCGCGAAGCCCGCGAACTGGGCTACACCGAGCCCGATCCGCGCGCCGACCTTTCCGGCGAGGACGTGGCGCGCAAGCTGCTGATCATCGCCCGCAACGCCGGCTTCGCGCTGGGCTGGGATGAAGTGCAGGTGGAGGGCCTGGTGCCCGAGTCGCTGCGCGCGCTGGATACCGAGCAATTTCTCGCTCGTTTGGAGGAACTCGACGAGCCGCTCGCCGCCCGCCATGCCGAGGCGAAGGCGCGCGGCAACGTGCTGCGCTTCCTCGCACGGCTCAACCAGCGCGGGCGTGCCCGCGTGGGCCTGTCCGAGGTGCCGGCGAACCATCCCGCCGCGCGCCTCTACGGCACCGACAACCAGTTCGCGCTCACCACCACCCGTTATCACACCCAGCCGCTGGTGATCCAGGGACCGGGCGCGGGACCGGAAGTCACCGCGCAGGCGCTGCTGGGTGACGTGCTGGCGCTGGCCTGAAGCCCGCTACGCCTTCGGCACGAACTGCAGGTACGGCTCTGCCTCGCGCAGTGCGCGGGCGAAGGAGGGGCGCGCCATCAATCGCTGCCGGTAGGCGGCGAGATGCGGGAAGTCGTCCAGCGGCTCGGCCCAGTCGGAATAGAACAGCGGTGGCGCCGCCGCGCAGTCGGCCATGGTGAACGTGTCGCCGGTCGCCCAGGTGCGCTCGCATATGTCCTGCTCGACCAGCGCGTAGGCAGTGCGCAACTGTGCACGCGCCTGCTCCACGCCGATTACGTCGTGTCCGCCCTCGGGGCGCAGCCGGTCGGTGATGATCTTCTGCGTCGGCACGTGCAGGTACAGGTCGAAGAAGCGGTCGCGCTCGCGCACGTCCAGCGCGGCCTGCGGATCGGCGGGAATCAGCGTCGTGCTGCCCGGGTAGTGCAGCGCCAGGTACTCGATGATGATGCTGGACTCCGGCACGGTGCGGCCGCGCGCCTCGTCGCGCAGCACCGGGAAGCGCAGGATCGGCCAGACCTTGCGGAAGTCCTCGCGCGAGGATTCCTCGTCCAGACGCACCTCGCGCGGCTCGAACGGCGTGTCGTTCTCGTACAGCGCGATCAGCACCTTGTGGCAGAACGAGGACAGCGGGTGCATGTAGAGCTGCAGGTTCATGGCGGGGTCCTTGTGCGGTTGGGGCGAGGCCACGCAAGCGGCCTTTCATGACAGCAACGAACGGGCGGGCGGGTTTTCGACAAGCCGGGCGATTGTCGCCGGAGTTGGCCGGGTGCTAGCGTTTGTCACGCTCTGTCCCCACAACTCCAAAAGGAACGCGCATGAATTCGGCAAGCCCCGAAGTCCTGGAAGTGCGTCTGGCCCGGCTGGAGCGTTCGTTGCGACGCGCCCGCTGGGGCATGCTTGGCCTGTTGCTGCTCGTGGTGGCGCTGTTCCTCGCCTGGTATGGCGTGGGCGGCATCGTGCAGCGCGAGATACGGGTGCATCGCATCTACTCGGTGGACGACACGGGTACGGTGCGTGTGCGGATCGGCCAGGACCCTGCCGGTGGTCACCGGATGAGTCGCGCGGCGGGCGTCATCGTCTACGACAGCACCGGCCTCGAGCGTGGCGGCATGGGAACCATGGACAACGGCCGCGTGGCGATCGGTCTGGATTCCCCGAACACACCGAAGGGCACGGCGCGCGATCGCGTCGGCCTGATGGTCGACGGCAAGGGCAACACCATGTTCATGCTGCTGGATGCCCAGGCCGTGCCGGTGGTGATGGCGAAGGGCGGCGACAAGGGCGGCACCCTGCAGGTGTCCGAGATGACTCCGGACGGCAAGCAGCTGCAGGTGCGCACGCTGGGGGTGAACGGCGACAAGCAGTCGACGGAGGGAGCGGACTGACCGGCAGCGGTCAGTCTGTTCCCGGCGGTTCCGCGCGGCTGCCGCGGTGCGGAACCGTCTCGTTGTCTGCTCAATGGATCCGGCACCGTGGCCGCTCAGCCTGCCATACGGCCACCATCCGCCTCGGTCACCGGCAGCGGCACGGGTTTCACGCGCACGGCCAGCACCACGCCGGTCACCAGCAGCGCGATGCCGAGCAGGGCGGACGGTGCCGGCATGCGATGGCGCAGGACGAAGGCGTAGCCCAGCGCGGCGAGCGTCTCGAACACGATCAGTTGCCCGGCCAGCGCGGTGGGCAGGCGCTGGCTGGCTTCGTTCCAGCACAGCGTGCCCAGCCACGAGGCGAACAGGCCGATCGCCGCCATCAGGCCGACGAACAGGCCGGGATGCGACCCGAGCGGCATCGGGAAAGGGCTGCCGCCAACCTTCATCACACCCCACAGCACGGCATAACCGAACGCGGCCAGCGGCAGCGTGGCCACGCCTTGCGCGGTGGCCCAGGCGCGCGGATTGCGGTCGGGGTGATGGCGCAGCCAGTCGGCGTTGCGCAGCGGGTACCAGGTCCAGCAGGCCACGGCGCCGCAGGCGAACAGGGAGCCGGAGACGTAGCGCGCCAGGCCACCCTGGGCATGGCGCAGCGCGGCCAGCTCGGCATGGTTCACGCTGGCGATGCCGGCGGCGATCAGCAGCAGCGGTGGCGCCAGCCGCAGCCATGGCAGTCGGCCATCGCGCCGGCCGTTGCGCAGGTTGGCCGTGATGGCGATGACCACCGGCAAGGTGCCGACGATCATCGTGGGCAACGGTGCGCCGGCGCGCTGGACGGCGCTGGCCAGGCACAGGTAGTACAGCAGGTTGCCCACCGCGACGAGCTTGAGTGCCTCGATCCAGTCGGCGCGGGCTAGCCGGCGCAACGCGTCTCGGTGCAGCCACGCGATGGGCAACGCGATCAGGCCGAAGGCGAGGTAGCGCCCCACCGACTGCAGCGCCGGCGGGTAGTCCGGCAGCAGCAGGGGAGCGACGAAGACCATGCCCCACATCAGGCCGGCCATGAGTGCGTAGAGGGTACCCGTCAACATGCGTGCAGCATGGCGTGTCGCGGGGCGATTGTCTTGAAGCGGATCGCTGCGGGCATTGATGCCGGGTGTACCGACCAGGTGCTGGTTTTGCTTGCCGGCTGTCGGTGCGGCCTCATCCGATCAGGGTCTTGAGCCGCGTCCGCGTCAGCGGCCCGAAGCGCAGCCGCTCGCACAGCGCGTCGATCGCGGCGGCATCGCCGGCCTCGCGCCGCAGCGCGTCGGCGCCGTCCGGCACCGGCGCGTCCAGCGCGATGCGGGTCAGGCGGCGATAGAGTCGCGCCTGCTCGCCGTGCTCGCGCAGTTTCGCGGCGCAGCTGGCGGCGCCGCGAATGCGCAGGAAGGCCACTTCGTCCACGCGTTCGAGCAGCGCTTCGAGGTCGCCGAAGTGCGCGAGCAGGGCAGCGGCGGTCTTGGCGCCGATGCCGGGCACGCCGGGAATGTTGTCCACCGCGTCGCCGCACAGCGCGAGGTAGTCGGCCACCTGGTGCGGGTGCACGCCCAGCTTCTCGTGCACGCCTGCGGGGCCCCAGCGCAGGTTGCGGGCGTAGTCCCACTGTTCGTCGTGCTCGCCCAGCAGCTGGCCGAAGTCCTTGTCGGCGGAGACGATCACGCCGGGCACGCCGTGCGCGCGCAGGCTCCACAGTGCGCTGCCGATCAGGTCGTCGGCCTCGTAGCTGTGGTCGATCATCACCGGGATGCCCAGCGCCGCGGTCACTTCGCGGCACAGCACGAACTGGCGTTCCAGGTCGGGCGGCGGCAGTTCGCGGTTGGCCTTGTAGGGCGGGTAGATCGCGTTGCGGAACGAGCTGGTGAGCGAGGCGTCGAAGGCCACCGCGAGGCGCTCCGGCCGCACTTTTTCCAGCAGTTCGCACAGGAAGCGGGTGTAGCCGTGCACCGCGTTGGCGGGATGGCCGTCGGCGTCGTGGAATTCGTCCGGCATCGAGTGCCAGGCACGGAACACGTAGAGGCTGCCGTCGACCAGGTGGGCTGCTTCGCGGCGCGGCGCACTCATGGCGACCACGTGCTCAGCAGCTCGTCCAGCGCGGGACGCTCGCGGTCGGGCACCTCGATCTGCGGCGTGCCGAGGTGCACGAAGGCAACCACGTGCTCGTTCGCCGCCAGGCCGAGGATGGCGGCCACGTCGGGATCGTAGGCGGCCCAGCCGGTGAGCCATTGCGCGCCGTAGCCCAGCGCGAAGGCGCCCAGCAGCAGGTTGTAGGCCACGTTGCCGGCGCACAGGCGCTGCTCGATCGCGGGCACCTTGCTGGCATCGTCGATCCGCGCGACCACCGCGATCACCAGTGGCGCGAAGGTGTAGCGCAGGCGTTCCTTCTCGCGCTTGGCATCGGAGAGTTCGGGCTGCTTGCGGATCGCGAGTTCGGCCAGTCGCTCGCCGAAGCGCAGCTTCGCTTCGCCGGCTAGGCGGATCAGCCGGAACGGCACCAGCTTGCCGTGGTCGGGCACGCGGATCGCGACGGCGAGCAGCTCGCGCAGCGTGGCTTCGTCGGGCGCGGGTGCGCCGAGCTGGCGCGAGGGGACGGAGTGGCGCTGCTGCAGCAGATCAAGCGGGGCGGCCATGGCGGGATCGCGATGCGGAAAACCGCATGGTAACCCGCATGGCGGGTGCCATCAGCGCGGCTGCAGGGTGAACGCGCCGGGCAGCAGTGCCGCCACGCTGGTCCGCGTGGTGTCGCCGTGCAGGTTGGCGAGCAGTACCGGCATGTCGCCGTCGCACAGTTCGCTCATCACCTGGCGGCAGGCGCCGCAGGGGCTGACCGGTGCCGCGCAGTCGGCGATCACCGCGATCGCGGCGAAGTCGCCCGGCTTGCAGCCGGCCGCGATGGCGGCGAACAGCGCGGTGCGCTCGGCGCAGTTGCACAGGCCGTAGGCGGCGTTCTCCACGTTGCAGCCGGCGAAGCGGCGGCCGTCGCGGGCCAGCAGTACGGCGCCCACGGCGAAGCCGGAATACGGGGCGTAGGCCTGTTCGCGGGCAGCGCGCGCCATGGCCAGCAGTTCGTCGTGCGGGGTGGATACGGACATCGTGTTCTCCGTGTGTCCCCGTGGTGGCGGGTCAGGTTAGCGCGCGTCGCCGGCGCGTCCAAGTGCGCGCAAACATGGCAAGATGCGGCGATCTTCCACGAGGGGATGCACCATGCCGACCACGATAGCCGCCTTGCGCGAAACCGCCGCCGGCGAACGCCGCGTGGCGATCACGCCCGAGGTGGCGAAGAAACTCGGCGGCAAGGGCCTGCGCGTGCTGCTGGAGCGCGGTGCCGGCATGGCGGCAGGTTTTCCCGACGACAGCTATGCGAACACGGACTTCGCCACCGCCGCGGACGTGCTGGCGCAGGCCGACCTGCTGGCCTGCGTGCTGCCGCCGGACGATGCGGTGTTCGCGGGCTTGCGCGAAGGCGCGATGGTGGTAGGCCAGTTGCGTCCGTACGGCGCGGCGCCGCGCATCGAGGCGCTGGCCGCGCGCAGGTTCAGCGCGTTCGCGCTGGAACTCCTGCCGCGTACCACCCGCGCACAGGCGATGGACGTGCTGAGCTCGCAGGCGGCGGTGGCGGGCTACCGCGCGATGCTGATCGCCGCCGAGGCCTGTCCGAAATTCTTTCCGATGCTGACCACCGCCGCGGGCACGATCCGGCCCTCGAAGGTACTGGTGATCGGTGCCGGCGTGGCCGGCTTGCAGGCGATCGCCACCGCACGCCGGCTGGGTGCGCAGACCGAGGGATACGACGTGCGTCCGGAGACGCGCGAACAGGTGGAATCGCTGGGCGCGAAGTTCCTGGACCTCGGTGTCAGCGCCGCCGGCAGCGGCGGCTATGCACGCGAGCTGTCGGCCGAGGAGCGCGTGGCGCAACAGCAGGCACTGGCCGAACGCCTCACGGCCTTCGATGTGGTGGTGAGCACCGCGGCGGTGCCGGGCCGCCCCGCGCCGAAGATCCTCACTGCCGCGATGGTCGCGGGCATGAAGCCAGGCGCGCTGGTCGTGGACCTCGCCGCCGAGAGTGGCGGCAACTGCGAGCTGACGCGCCCGGGCGAGCGGGTGGAGCAGGGTGGCGTCGCCATCCTCGGCCCGCTCAACCTGCCGGCCGGCGCGCCGCTGCACGCCTCTGAAATGTATGCGCGCAACGTGGCGAACTTCACCGAGCTGCTGCTGAAGGATGGCGCGCTGGCGCCGGATTTCGATGACGAGCTGGTGGCGAAGAGCTGCCTTGTGCGCGCCGGCGAGGTGCTGTTCAAGGGCTGACCGGGCGGGCGCCCGCCCGCGTCTCGGGCGATGCGGGCGCTGGTGTCGATGCGAATCGATGCTCCTGGCGAATCAACGTCCCTGGCCGCGGTGCAGCCAATTCAGCCGCTGGGCAGGCGGCATCGCATGCCATTGCCGCATCAGCTGGGCGCGCCGTTCCGGCGGCAGCTGCTGGAAACGCCTGTAGGCCGCGTGCAGCTGTTCGCGCTGCTCGGGCGGCAGCTGGCGGAACAGGCGCTGGTTCTCGCGTGCCTGCTTGCGCTCGGCCGGCGTCATCTGCTGCCAGTGTGCGATGCGCTCGCGGATCTCCTCGCGCTTTTGCGGCGGCAGGGTCACCCACTGCTTGCTCTTCTCAAGCATGTGCTGCTGCCGGCGCGGCGGCATGGTGTTCCATTCCTGCTGCAGTGGCGCCAGCACATCGCGCTGGGCCGGCGTGAGGCTGTTCCAGGTGGTCGGCGCCGGCGCGTCCTGCGCATGCAGCGCAGACGCGGAGAAGCCGCCAAACAGGATGGCGAGGCTGAGCGACAGCAGCGAACGTGCGAGCAGGGTCATGGGTTCAGTGGGTGGGTGGCTGGCTGTCGTTGGCGGCCAGCCAGCCGTAGAAGTCGAGGTTCTGGTACAGGTTGGGGTCGGCCTGCTCGGGGTCGGGCGGCAGCGTGTTGTCGGTTTCGCCGGCGATCGTGGCGGCGGTGACCGGAGCCGTGGCGAGCTGGCGTGGCGCGGACGGCCATGCCAG
>DATEKS010000166.1:0-25128 GCA_035277325.1 Rhodanobacter sp. | reverse complement strand
CGGCAGTTGTTCGCCACGCCGGCCACGCCCGCGCAATGGGCCGCTCGTCTGCGCGGCCTGCTTGCGGCGATGTTCGACGCCGGCCGCGACGATGACGACGCGCTCGCCCTGCAACGCCTCGACGATGCGCTCGCCGACTGGGAGCAGGCCTGCGCGGAAGCCGGCTTCCACGGTGCGCTGCCGCTCGCCGTGGTGCGCGAGCACTGGCTCGCCGCCATCGACGAGAGCCGCCTCTCGCAGCGCTTCCTCGGTGGCGCGGTGAGTTTCGGCACCTTGCTGCCGATGCGCGCGATTCCGTTCCGTGTGGTCTGCCTGCTGGGCATGAACGACGGCGGCTACCCGCGCCGCCACGATGCGCCCGACTTCGACCTGATGGCGCTGCCCAGGCAGCAGCGCCCCGGCGACCGCTCGCGCCGTGAGGACGACCGCTACCTGTTCCTCGAAGCCCTGCTCTCCGCCCGCGATGCGCTGTACGTGAGCTGGGTGGGCCGCAGTGCGCGCGACAACGCCGAACTGCCGCCCTCGGTGCTGGTGGGCCAGTTGCGCGACTACCTTGCCGCCGGCTGGCGCTGCGCGGGCGGCGATGCGCACGATCCCGAAGCTGCGCAGAAGCTGCTTGCCGCGCTCACCACCGACTATCCGCTGCAGGCCTTCAGCCAGCGCTACTTCGACGCCGGTGCGGATGCGCGCCTGTTCACCTATGGGCATGAATGGCAGCGCGCGCGCGAAGCCGCGCCCGGCGCCGACGATGCGCCGCTGCCGCCCTGGCAACCGGAGGCCACGCTCAACCTCGGCCTGCTGCAGCGCTTCCTCAGGTCGCCCGCGAAAACCTTCTACGCCGAACGCCTCGGCGTGCGCTTCGACGAGCTCGACGACGCCGGCGAGGAACACGAACCCTTCGCGCTCGACGGCCTCGAACGCCACGGCGCCACCGACAGCTTGCTGCGCACCGCCATCGCCGCCGGCATCGACGCGCTCGCCCCTGCTGCGCAACGCCTGCGCGAGCAGGGCGGACTGCCGCCCGGCAGCTTCGGCACGCTGGCGCTGGAACCCATCGAGCAGGCCGCGCGCGACGCCGGCGGCGCCTGGCACGAGCTGGACGCGCGCTGGCCCCGCCCCGCCGGCATCCGCGAACTTCGCCACGAGGCGCACGGCCTGTGCATCGAGGATTGGCTGGGCGACCTCCGCGACGACGGCAAGGATGGCCATGTCCGCCTGATCCCCACGGCCAGTGCGCTGACCAACGGCAAGGCCGTGCGTCACGACAAGCTGCTCGATGCCTGGGTTGCGCACCTGCTCGCCAATGCCAATGCGCTGCGGCTCAGCAGCTGGATCGTCGGCCCCGATGCCACGCTGGTGCTGCCGCCACTCGATCCGGCCCAGGCCGCGGAACATCTCGACGAGCTGTGCGCCGCGCTGCGCGCCGGCATGCAGTCGCCGCTTCCCATCGCACGCAAGACCGCGTTTGCATGGCTGCAGGTCGCAGCGGCGAACCAGAAGGCCGCGGACGACAAGCAGAAGGATCCCGCCTACGCCGCGCGCCAAAGCTACGACCACGTCGAGCATCAGCATGGCCGCGGCGAGGTGGGCGACGATGTTTGCCTCGAACGCGAATGGCCGGACTTCGACGCGCTGCACCGCGCCGGCTTCGAGGATTGGCTGCACCTGTACCGGCCTCTGCTCATCGCCGCGCGCAAAGACGAGGACGCCGCATGAACGCGCCCGAGCCGCTCAACCCGCTGCGCCTGCCGCTGAGCGGCATCCAGCTGATCGAAGCCAGCGCCGGCACCGGCAAGACCTGGACCATCGCCGCGCTGTACCTGCGCCTGGTGCTGGGCCACGGCCGCGACGAAGCGCTGCTGCCCGCGCAGATCCTGGTGATGACCTTCACCAAGGCCGCCACCGCCGAGCTGCGCGAACGCATCCGCGAGCGGCTCGCCGAGGCGGCCGTGGCGTTCCGCGGCCAGCGCGAGGCCGATGAGTTCCTGCAAACGCTGATCGCCGACCATCCCGGCGACGACGCGCGCGCCACCGCGGCACGCCGGCTGGAACTGGCCGCGCAATGGATGGACGAAGCCGCGGTATTCACCATCCACGGCTGGTGCCAGCGCATGCTCGTCCAGCATGCCTTCGACAGCGGCGAGGCGGCCGGCGAAGGCGTCATCGCCGACGAGAACGAACTCCTTGCCGAAGCCGTGCGCGACTACTGGCGGCGGTTCTTCTTTCCGCTGGATCGCGACGCTGCCGAACAGGTTGCGCGGCAATGGAAGGAGCCTGAAGCACTGCGCCGCGCCGTCAGGCCGCTGCTTGCCAGCGCGCCCGAGGCGTTGCGGCTTGGAGGCCAGCCGCTGCCGGCCATCGCCGATCCCGCTGATCTGCTGCATGCAGCCGTCACCTCGTTGCGCGATGCCGAAGCACGCGCGCGCGAGCTATGGCGCGCACACGGCAGCGAAATCGCGCAACTGATGCGCCACGCACTGGAGAACGGCGTGCTCAACGGCAGCAGCTACAAGCCAGCCACGCTGGATGCCGACCACGCCGCTTTTGAAGTGTGGAGCAGTGTCGCCGAACTGGCAAAGAACAAGACGCTGGAACGCCACTCCACCGCCAAGCTGGAAAGCGCGACCCGCAAGAACCAGCTGACGCCGACGCACGCATTTTTCGGCGCCATCGATGCCGTGCTGGCGGCACAGGCCAGGACCGACAGCCTGCAGCCGCTGCTGCTCGCCCACGCCGCCACATGGATCGCGCAACGCCTCGACGAAACCCGCCGCGCGCGTGCCGTGCTCGGCTACGACGACATGCTGAAACGCCTCGCTGCCGCGCTGCACGGCGTGAACGGCGACGCGCTGGCGCACACCATCGCCGCGCAGTACCCGGTGGCGCTGGTGGACGAATTCCAGGACACCGATCCGCTGCAGTGGCGCAGCCTGCAACGCATCTACGGCGGAAACGGCAACACGGCGCTGCTGCTGATCGGCGATCCCAAGCAGGCGATCTACGGCTTCCGTGGCGCGGACATCCACACCTATCTGCGCGCACGCGAAAGCGCCGCCCAGCCGTGCTGGACGCTGGACGTCAACCATCGCTCCACCAGCGGCCTGGTAGCCGCGGTGAACCGCGTGTTCGAGCATGCGGACACGTACCCGCAAGGTGCGTTCTGCTTCGGCAAGGAGTTGCCCTTCACCGCCGTACGGGCCAAGGGGCGCCAGGAAGTCCTGCAGCTCGGCGGTGCGCCGCTTCCGGCAATGCAGATGGCCATCCATCCGTCCAGCGAACCCGTCAGCACGGGCGCCTGGCGCGAAAGCATGGCGGCGCACGCGGCGGCGCAACTGGTCGCCTGGCTGGATGCCGCGCAAACCGGTCGTTGCGGTTTCATGGCCGGGGACGGCCGGTTCACGCCGCTGCAACCCGGCGACATCGCTATCCTCGTGCGCAACAGGGACGATGCCGCCGAGATGGCCGATGCCTTGCGCCAACGCGGCCTCGCCCATGTCTATCTATCCGACCAGCAGTCGGTGTACGCCAGCAACGAGGCCGACGACCTGCTGCGCTGGCTGCATGCCTGCGCCCGCCCCGGCAACGAGCACGCCATGCGCGCCGCCCTGGCCACCCCCAGCATGGCGCGCAGCCTCGCCGAACTGGCCGGTCTCGACGACGACGCCAGGCGCGAAGCCTGCGACGAGCACTTCCGCCAGTTGCACGCGCTGTGGCAGCGCCACGGCGTGCTGGCGATGCTGCACGAGCTGCTGCACCGCTTCGACCTGCCTGCACGCCTCCTCGCCCGCAGCGGCGGCGAACGCGCGCTCACCAACCTGCTGCACCTGGCCGAGCTGCTGCAACAGGCCGCCACCGGGCTGGACGGCGAGCATGCGCTGATCCGCTTCCTCACCGCGCAGATCGACAATCCCGGCAGCGGGGAATCCGCGGATGCGCAGCTCGTGCGGCTGGAAAGCGAGGCGGCGCTGGTCAAGCTGGTGACCGTGCACAAGTCCAAGGGCCTGGAATATCCCGTGGTCATGCTGCCCTTCGCCTGCGGCTTCCGCGAGGTGGATGCCGGAGATGCCGTGCAGACGCGCGACGGCGAAGGCCACGCGCAGCTCGACCTGAAGCCCGACGACCATGCCGTGCGCGAAGCCGACCGCGAACGCCTGCAGGAAGAACTGCGCCTGCTCTACGTGGCGCTCACCCGCGCCCGCCACGCCTGCTGGGTGGGCGTGGCCAACCTCAAGCACGGCAACAAGAAGGACTCGGACCTGCACAAGTCCGCGCTGGGTTACGTGCTTGCGGGCGGCGCTCCCATCACGCCCGCGGAGCTGCCGGCATGCGCGCGGACACTGGCCGACGGATGCGCCTCCATCAACGTCGTCGAGCTGGCCGACGCCGCCGACGAGCAGCGCCACCATGACATCACGGCAGCCACCATCACCCGCCCCGCGCGCAGCTTTCCGCTGAAGCCGGCCGAGCCGTGGTGGATCGCCAGTTACAGCGCGCTGGCGCACAGCGACGACGGCGCGGCGCCACGCCACGCGCCCGAGACCGCCAACCAGGCCACGCTTGCCGAGAACGTCGCCGCGGGCGACGTGGAGGCGGCCAGCGCGGACACACATGGCATCCATGCCTTCCATCGTGGCGCCAACGCCGGCACCTTCCTGCACGACTTGCTGGAAAGCTGCGCCGAGGAAGGCTTCGCCCGTGCCGCCGCGCCTTCCGCCAGCTTGCGCGACACCATCGCGCGACGCTGCCAGGCGCGTGGCTGGCAGGCCTGGATCAAGCCGCTGACGCAATGGTTGCCCGAGCTGCTGCGCACGCCGCTGCCGCTGCCCGACGGTGGCGCGATGTCCTTGTCCGCACTCGCCGATCCGGGCCGCTATCGCGCGGAACTGGAGTTCTGGTTCGAGGCGAACCGGGTTGACGTGCAGGCACTGGACCGCCTGGTGAGCGCGCATACGCTGGATGGCGCGACGCGCCCGGCGCTGCCGCCCAATCGCGCCAACGGCATGCTCAAGGGCTTCATCGACCTGGTGTTCGAACACGAGGGCCGTTGGTACGTGGCCGATTACAAATCCAACTGGCTGGGCCGCGACGCCGGCGCCTACACCGTAGAGGCGATGCGCGACTCGGTGCTGCAGAGCCGTTACGACCTGCAATACGCGATCTATACCCTGGCGCTGCATCGCCAGCTGCAGGCCCGCCTGCCCGGCTACGACTACGAGCGCCACATGGGCGGCGTGCTCTATCTCTACTTGCGCGGCGTGGACGGTGACGGCCATGGCGTGCACCGCGAGCGGCTGCCGTCCGCGCTGATCGACGCGCTGGATCGCCTGTTCGCCACGGGAGGCCCCGCGCATGCGGCATGAAGCCTTCGCACTGCTCGACCGTGCGCTGGAGCAGCAACGCCTGCGCCCGCTGGACGTGGCCTTCGCGCGTTTCCTCGCCGAACGCGATCCACAGGTCGCGCCTGCGCTGCTCTGGCTGGCCGCCGTGCTCAGTCGGCAACTCGCCGATGGCCATCTCTGCCTCGATCTCGAACTGCTGCCCACGCTGGCTGAGGAGCAGGACTGGCCCGCCGACTGGCGTGCGCTGGCCGACGGGTTGCGCACTAGCGGTCCGCCCGCCTCGCCACTGCTCGCCGCAAACCGGGACGGCGAACCGGGCAACGCGCCACTGGTGCTCGACGGTACGCGGCTGTACCTGCGCCGTTACTGGAATCACGAACACAATGTGGCGGACGACATCCTCACCCGCGTGGCACGCAAGGATGCGCCATCGGCACACCTCGCCGCCGAACTCGCGCGCCTGTTCCCGGATGGCGCCGCCACGCCCGACTGGCCGCGCATCGCCTGCGCGCTGGCCGCGCGCGGCGCGTTCGGCGTGATCACCGGCGGCCCCGGCACCGGCAAGACCACCACGGTGGTGCGACTGCTCGGCCTGCTGCAGACGCTGCAGTTGCGCGAACACGAACGGCCGCTGCGCATCCGCCTCGCCGCGCCCACCGGCAAGGCGGCGGCGCGGCTCAACGCCTCGATCTCCGCGCAGCTCGCGCGGCTGGACGTGGACGATGCCGTGCGCGCGGCGATCCCCGCCGAGGTCGTCACCCTGCACCGCCTGCTGGGCGCGCGGCCGGACACGCGCCGCTTCCGCCACGATCGCCGCAACCCGCTGCACCTGGACGTGCTGGTGATCGACGAGGCCTCGATGATCGATCTGGAGATGATGGCCGCCGTATTCGACGCGCTGCCGGCATCGGCGAAGCTGATCCTGCTCGGCGACAAGGACCAGCTCTCCTCGGTGGAAGCCGGCGCAGTGCTGGGCGACCTGTGCCGCCGCGCCGAAGCCGGCCATTACGACACCCACACCGCGCAGTGGCTCAAGGCCACCACCGGCGACGACGTCGGCGCCTTCGTGCAAGGCGATGCACAGGCACTGGACCAGCACGTCGCGATGCTGCGCACGAGTCATCGCTTCGGTGCAGCCAGCGGCATCGGCCAGTTGGCACAGGTCGTGAACGCGGGCGATGCGCCCGCCGCGCTGGCGCTGCTGCAAGTGCCAGGGCCGGACCTCGCATGGCAGCCCGGCGCCGATGCCCGCACGCTGGCGGCGCTGGCCATCGACGGCTCGGCCACGCCGCAGGGCAACGATGCCCGCGGCTACCGCCACTATCTCGAGTGGCTGCGCGCGCATCGTCCAGCTACCGGCGCCGGCACCGGTGCGCATGAGGATTGGGCACGTGGCGCGCTGGAGGCGTTCAATCGCTTCCAGCTGCTGTGCGCGCTGCGCCGTGGCCCGCACGGCGTGGAAGGCCTGAACCGGCAACTCGCCGCGGCTCTGCACGCGCGCGGGCTGATCGAGAACGAGCACGGCTGGTACGAAGGCCGGCCCGTGCTGCTCATTCGCAACGACTACAGTCTGGGCCTGATGAACGGCGATATCGGCCTGTGCCTGCGCCTGCCCGCTGGCGATGGCATGGACGGCACCCGACTGACGGTGGCCTTCCTCGCCACGGACCGCGGCAACGGCACGCGGCTGCGCTTCATCGCGCCTTCAAGGCTCGCCGACGTGGAAACCGCCTGGGCGCTCACCGTGCACAAGTCGCAGGGCTCGGAATTCGAACACACCGCCCTGCTGCTGCCACCGGACCCGAACGCCGTGCTGACCCGCGAGCTGCTCTACACCGGCATCACCCGCGCCCGCCGCCGCTTCAGCCTGCTCGGCAGCGCGGCGATCGTCGAGCAGGCGATCGCCCGGCGCACGCAACGCCATTCAGGCCTGGCCGCACGGCTTGCGCACCACCCGGTCGCCCCGTAAAATTTACAGTTCGGCATCGCCGGAATAGCTCAGTTGGTAGAGCGGCGCATTCGTAATGCGTAGGTCGCAGGTTCGACTCCTGTTTCCGGCACCAGTAAAAACAAAGACTTAGGCCATCCCGCAAGGGGTGGCCTTTTTCGTTGTAAGTGCACGGTAAGTGCAAAAAGGCACCCTGCGCCCAGCCTTCTGCCGGCGAACCCGCTGCACAGGTAACGCCCTGGCTGTTTTGCGCGGGGACCATGGGGACCGCTGGGACACAGCCACGCACAAGCGCTTGCACTGTCCCCGCCCAACAGCGCCAGGTGGGGACCATGGGACATGGTTGTGCGGCTGGCACGGCACCAACACGCCCCGGGCGGCGCACACCTCCACAAAGGACTAACGCGTTAGCGGCCCCAGTTTCATTGCCGTCACAACAGGGCCAATGTTGGCGCGTCTATTAATGGTCACGCATTGATCGTTTAAGCACAGCTTAAGATCAGCGAGACCTAACACGCGATCTGGCAGAGGTGTTGCTGATGATTCTGTATCACTTCTTGAATCAAAAGTATGGGCTCAAGGACCTGCGAGAGAGGCGGCTTAAGCTATCCGACATTGCGACCCTAAATGACCCGTTCGATTTCCTATCTGTAGCCGCCCCGACCAAGGCTGAGCGAAAGATTGTCCGCCAATGGCGGCTCGATATGGCGAAGGACCATGGCCTTCTATGCTTCAGCAAAAGTTGGCACAACCCTGTCCAGTGGGCTCACTATGCTGACCAGCATAGGGGCCTTTGTCTTGGTTTTGAGATCAATGACACTCATTTGCGACAGGTCAACTACGTCCAATCCCGCCCGGAGTGGCCATCAACTCCGCATCCATGGCCGGCTGCAACACAGGCGCACGTGGTCGATCAACTGCTTTACACAAAGTACGCGCACTGGAGCTATGAAGACGAGTACCGCCTTTTCACTAGCAGATTCTCTCCCGATAGCGACGGCAATTTCTACACCAACTTCTCAGATGCTCTGCGGCTTAAGCGAGTGCTTGTGGGTGCATGTTCGACGCTTACGCGCGCGGAATTGAGTGAAGCTCTGGGCAGCATGATCGGAGAAGTAGAAGCATTCAAGGTCAGGCTCGCCTTCAAGGATTTCCGCATCGTCAGGCAGAAAAATTCGTCCAAGTGGAAATGATGCACTTTCGATTCTTTACGTGAAATCTCAACAGCTAGGTGGAGAGTAATATGCAGGAGCAGCATTGCGCGGATTGGCAAGAATTTCAGGAAGCAATTCGATCCATTCGAGCCGCCTACCGAATGAGCGACCTTGCTGCAAACATCGTGCGACCTTCGCCACTGTGTTTCCGGGGCCAGAGCCGGGCCGAGTGGTCGCTGGAAACGACTCTGGAGCGAGCCGGGCACAGGAGTATTTCATTTAGGCGCTACGCACGACTGCTTGCCACGATCTACCCCGAAATATCCACGGTTACAGACCGAAGGTTTAATGTCCCAAGCTATCAAGAATTTGACGATTGGCTCTCGAACTGTCAGAGGGAGGCATATTTGCCGATCGAGCCGCCACCGGGATACGAATTCATGGTGTACCTGCGTCAGCATGGATATCCGTCGCCACTTCTAGATTGGACTGACTCTGAGTACATTGCCGCCTATTTTGCGTTTGCGGACGCCCCTCAGGACGACCCAACGAATTGTGTTGCCATCTATGCTTACGTTGAACGCTCAGGAAACTTCAAGGCATCAGGTGCTGCCGATCCGACAATTGTTAGCGCTGGTCCTTTCGTTAGGTCACACCCACGGCACTTTACTCAGCAAGCGCGATACACCTTTTGCCGGCAATATGATCAAGAGTGGAAATATGTCGAACATCAGCTGGTGTTCGACGGTGACGCCGCCTCATTAGCTGGAAAGCAGGACATTTTGTATAAGTTCACCATGCCCGCCAGCGAGCGGCGCGATGTAATGAATGAACTGCGTCGCTTCAACATAACGGCATGGACACTCTTTCAAACCGAGGAGAGCCTGATGCAAGCGATGGCTTTTAAAACCATGGACCAATAGTGCCTGCTTAAATTTAGAAGGACATGTTGCCGATACCACGTGCATCGACCTTCACTCGGTGCACGTGGTTGGTTCACTCGGTATTGCCGCCTACGTTAGATACATCGTGCTACCGCTATCCTCCGATCTCTGAAAAAAAGTCAGCGCGCGTAGTTAGGGAGCGAACGAACAAATCTTCGTCACTCCCCCCGGTGGGCTTGGGTCAGGATTGAGTGAGTTTGGCTCGAAAGGTCATGCGAGCGAACGAGTCCATGTCGCCTTCGACAACGCGAATGTCGCTCACCGCAACAACCTCAAGTACCTGCTCACCGTCAACGACAATCACCTCGGCCGTGATAGGCGTGAGGGTGGTGTCGTAACCACATGCCTCGCGCTCCATTTCGTCTGCAACGCATTGCCAGGCACGCGGGAACTGCTGCTGCGCTTGGGTGGGATGTAGCAGGCTCATGGCCTACCTCCTGTTCGTCGTTCCAGTTGTTCGACACGATGGCGCAGTGCCGACACCTCGCTGCGCAGGCGTGCGTTGTATGCGGTGGTCAGGCATGGCCGCCTCCCTTGGCATTGACCTGCCGCTCAAGCTGGGCAACACGCTGCTTGAGCGCCACGTTGACCCTTACCAATAGGGACATGAAGTTGAGGAACTGGCCCATGGTGAGGGGCTGGCTGCGCATGCTGTCCGGCACGCTAGCCAGCAATTCCTCAAATGACCCCGGCGCGTTGTTGTTCGGCGTCGTCATGGCGCACCTCACCAAGCCACGTCTTCGATCACGACCACACCCGAGGCCCGCGTCACGTCGAAGCCCAGCCAGCGGGTTACGAGCAGTGCAGCGGAATCGGTCTGGAAGAGCGACACTAGGTTCTGCGCGCCGTTGACCGGGTCGGTCGCCAGTTGCAACGTCGCCTGGTCGCTGGCATCCAGCATCGGGTCTTCCGCATCGCCGGCGATAGCCGTAGCGTCCAGCAGCACCGCCTTGCGGCCGTTGCTGTCGGCAGCGGGTACCTGGTCGCTGACCAGCACGGGCACGCCCGCCAGTTCGCCGCCATTGGGCGTCATGGACGGGAACGCCTGCTCGCCGGTCGTGGTGGCCTTCGTCGCCAGGCGATTGGCGGTGTGCACATCAACCACGAGGTACGGTTTCCCGGTTGCCGAGATGTTCACCGTCTCAAGCGCTGCGCCAAGGTCGGCCAGGGGCGATGCCGAACCCGTTACCGACGACGCACCTGTGGCCACACGAGCCAGGAAAGCGGCGTTGGTGCCAGCCGCGACACCATTGCGCAGTTCCGTCGCGAGCAGGATGTTGCCAGCAGCCGTGGTGCCGTTAATCAGTTCGGACGTGAGGGCCACCAGCGCCTGCGCCTTGAAGGGGTCAAGGTCTTGCCCATTGAACGCCAGGCTGCTGACGGGCGTGGGCGCACCCTCGCCAACAACATGGCCTGCCGCCACCATCGTGGAAATGGCCAGGCGCTTCCGCAGCGGCACACGGCGCAGCACGTTGTCAGCGAGCAGGCGATCCAGCACCGACACGGCAGGAAGGGTTTCAACAAAGCCTGCCGCGACCAGGGTATGGCCGACGAGGTTGCCTGCCCAGCCCGCATCCGCCACGGTGCCGGCCGACATGGCCGAGCGCAGCACTGTGGCCACACGCAGTCCGTTCGGGTGTTGGTCGGCGTACTGCGCAGCTAGGGACAGCCGGCCGCCCGCCTTGGCGAGGCTTTTCGCCATCAGCACATATTCGGCCACTTGGGCACTTTGGATCATCGACATAGGAACACTCCTTGGGCATGGCCGCCGCACAACGCGACAGCGCAGCCCAAGGGTGTTGTCCTGGCCAGCATGGGCCTAGGCGCAAAGATGACGATTGATGACGCTGCCGCTACTGCTCACCGGAGTTTTCAAGCACGGCCGCCAGGTCTTCCAGCGCGTACATCCAATCGCCCATGACGCGCCTGCACGGGATGGGGCGCTTACCGGAACGAAGGTTGCGCAAATGTCCTTTTGATTTGCCGAGCAATTCAGCGGCGATCGTTTCGGACACAAGATCGCCGGCGACGATGCGCCACCCTCTGTTGACGCAAAGCCTACGCAGGATTTCGACACGCGCCGTGACAACTTCCGTGTGGGACATTTCCACCAGCGCGCCGCAGCGGGGACATGCCTTGGTTAGCGTGGTCACGGTCGCCACCACTGGCAATCATGAAACGAGTGCGGCATGTGCTCGCCCTGGCTCATCGCGCATTCACCAGTGCCATTCAAGGCAACGGGATGCCGAAGGAAGTATCGGCAACCTTCACAGGTCACAAAGGGGCGTTGGATTTCCAACCCTCGCGTGTTGACGGTGCACCAGGGGCAGCGTTCTAGCAGCCAGGTGTCAGCGAATCCGCTGTAGACCCAAACGGGTCCGCAGTACCGGCAGCATGCCTGGACGGTCCAGCCGGGTGGCCGTAGCCCCAACCGTAAAATGAGGGCCAGCTTTCCGGACGGCCTTGTCGTTTGGGCATCAGCAGGCCTCGTGGCGCGCGGCTGGCGGGCCTTCACTGCCCGTGCAGCGCCCTGGGGTTTCCTGGCCGGCCTGGAGCCGGCTGGACGGGTTGGCGGGCGGCGACGGTTACGCATGGCGGCCACCCTTTGGCGGCTTTGGTGCGACCTTGCGCCCAGCTACATCATTTTGTGCGGGGACGGTGGGGAATGTGGGGACACGTTGTGCTGCAACGCCTGCGGCTTCCCCACCAGCGCCTTGCCCGCTGGGGACGGCGGGGACGTCACCCACATCCCAGAATGCGGGTTTGATGATGTACACCCGAGGGCTGCGGCCGTCCGGCAGCCGAATCTTGTGATCAAACCTGCCGTCGCCTGCCTTTTCCATCGCCCCAACTTCAATCAAGGTGCGCGCGACAGCAGCATGATCAAATCCAGCGCAGACCTGGCTTTTAAATACTTCGCGTTCGATGAAGTACGTCGGGCCATCAGGCGATGCGCGCCAAAAGCCAGCGCGGTTAATCGTGCGCGAGACGAACGGAACATTGTCATCGTCATCGCCTCGCTTCGTCTGAAGCATGTCGTCCCAGAACGTAAAACGCGATTCGCCATGTAGCTCAAGGAAGGTCCGCACCTGCGCGATCATGGCTTGCGGCTCGCCCGCGCCTGCTGTTCCGCGTGCGGCCAACCAGGCATCAAAACATTTGCGCGCGGCGTCCTCGGCCTCGCCGGCACGCCAGCCAGTTAGACCACAGTCTGTCGCCAGCTCACCGGCGGCCGCCACCAATGCGAAGCGATCCGCAACGCGACGTACCTGTCCATCCGCTCCGACCGCTGCCAGACGAACTGACATTGCCTCTCGGCGCGACCGCAGATATTCACGCGCCTTGGCGGGATCGCTCACCAGGCATTTGAGGAAGGCTGGCAGGGCGTGGCCGTAGTGCTTGGCGCTGGCCGTCTTCAGTGCATCGGCAAACATGCTCGGCGTCATGCCGGCCGGCACTTGCTCAAATAGACCTTGCCCCACGCCAGCATCTGCCGGCAGGTCAATGACGCGTACATCCTGGCCAGCACGCACCCGACCGCCAGCCTGCATTACAAGGTCAGACAGGCCAACCTCACCGGCGGATAGGAACAACACCCGCCAGGTTGCCGAAGCGCGTGGCGAGCCGTCCCGATGAGCGCGGCCCTTGCCCTGCCCATTGGCCAACAGGTAGGCCACTTGCCCTGCATGCTTGGGGTCAAGCTGGCCAATTTCGTCAAGAATTAGTAGAAGGTCGGAGTGAAGCGCTGCTACACCTTCCAGTGCGTTGTCTGTCGTGCGCCAGGCTCGCGCATATGCAGGCGAACCGAATACCGACGCAGCGACCAGCAAGGCCGTTGTTTTGCCAGTGGAGCTGCTGCCGCGCAATTGAAGGCCCCCACCTTCGAGCTGCGAGAGCCCCAGGCACGGACCGGCGAACGCTGCGGCGACTGAAAGCACGAGACGACTGTTGCCTGCACAACGCATGGCAACTTGCTCACGCCAACCCTCAAACGTGCCGCCTTGCCCAAGCGTTAGGCCGTCAAGCGACGCGGCCTGGAAGAGTACCGGCTCATTCTCGGTGTCGCCGAACGTTTCGCGCGGTAGTGCATACACATCTCCATGCCAGCCAGTGCGATCAACGCATCGTGCTGTTACCTCCGGTGCTTGGCGCTGAATATAGTCGGCAAGCATTCGACGGTTTTGATGCGACGTGATGACCAGGCCTTCCGATAGCAGCACCGCGCGCAACTCTTCGCCATCGCCGGCCAGCATCTTCATTGGCATCGTCCAGCGGTGCTCTTTGCCGTCGCGGTCGTTGAAGATGAGCAGCCGGCCCCAGGAGCCGTTCTGCGGATCGCGGGTCGCGGCGGCCACCTTTAGGGGAGAACAAATGAACTGGGGCGCTGCCTCCCCGATGATGGCTCCTGTTTTCTTGTCCACCACAACCCCGCACCAGTACACGCCTGGCGTTGGCCCGTTCTCCCTTAGCTCGAAGTGGGGTGCCGGGTTGTCCCCGCTGTCCCCGTCTTGCGCCTGGCCTTGGGGACTGCCGGAACCCTTGTGGGGCGCGGCGTCCCCGTCGTCCCCGCTGTCCCCGACCTCCAGCATAGGTAGCGCCAGCAGGTCCGCTGCCGTTGCACTGGGGTGCTGGCCCAGCCAGTCCACGCAGTCCCCATTCTCCGGTAGATCAAGCGCGGTCACGTCGATACGCTTCATCTGGCAGTCCAGTGCCCGCAGCTTGGTAATTACCGCGTCGGCGTAGTCGCTGCCGGGCTCGTCATCATCCGGCCAAAGGATGCACTGGCGACCAGAAAGCGCCGTCCAGTTGGCCGCGTCCGCCGAACCGGCACCCCCGGACGTAGTGGCAATCATTCCAAGTTCCGCCAACTTATCGACGCACTTCTCACCCTCAACGATCCAGACAGGCTGCGTCGAATCGGCAGCATGTAGCTCTGGCAGGCGATACAGAAGCTTCCCAGTCGATGGTGCCTCTGGTTCCCCGACGGTGAATTGGGAGTCTTTTATGTACATGGGGCGAATCCATTTTTCGCCGGTGGTGGGGTTCCTGTAACGGAGCCGCCAGAACGCCACTTCGCCGTCTTTGTCGCACCATGCATGCAGGGCCTCCCGCACATAACCCTCTTTGCGCACAGCAAAGGCTTTCCGGTCTGCGGCTCGTTGAACTTCCGGAGTAGGAAGAGGCATGGTCATGCGCGCAGTCCAATCAGGTCGCGCACGGCGGACTTAAAGTCCATGCCGTGCAAGCGCATGTGGAAGTTCACCAGGTCGCCGCCGCCACAGCCGGCGAAGCAACGCCAATGCCCGCGATCACCTTCCACGTGCACGGACAGGCTGGCATTGCTGTCATCGTGAAACGGGCAGCGGCCCTGTGCCCAGCCACTGGTGTTCGCGTGGCCAAGTCCGTGGATGCGCTGCGCGTAGTAGCCAGCAGGATCGGGCAGGCGTTCGCGCCAGTTCTCAGGCAGGTGCACATTGCCCGTGCTGTCTGAACGCTGGGGGCGAGGTTGCGGAGGGATCTTCATACGGAAGCCTTCGCGCGTGCCTGGTACGTGACTGGGCGACCAGCGTCAGATTCGCGTTTGAGAAACGCCACCCACGCCTGCGCGTCGGCCGGCGTGATAAAACGCCTCCGACCGACCAGGAATGACTTGAGATGGCCTTCTTGAATGGCCTTATAGACCTGTGCCCGCGACTCGCCAGTCACAGTGCAGGTATCATCAATGGAAAGTTTTAGCTTTTGCATGGCATCACCCTTGCGTGTATTGCCGCGTATTGCGACGTAGGTGATGCTAGAAACCGGGCTCCCCCATTAATTACTAACGGGGCTTTCGGCGCTTCCGAGCTGCTGTGACTCGCTTGTCAAAGCCATCGCGCTTGCTGTGGTGAGTGACGGTATGCTCGCTGCGAGAGCTAATATGTGAGTGGTTCTCGCAAACCTGCTCGCCATCGCGATAAATATCAGCGTCCGATTCCGAATCGTCTGGCAATAACGCCCATAGCTTGTCGCAGGTCAACGTAAGGTCCTGCTTATCAAGCCACGCGTCGAGCTTCGGCATCTTGTTACCTCGCTTCTGGCGCGTTCCTACCTGCCGGGCATAGTCGCGCTCGACCTTGGGCCCCACATCCACACGCAGGGCCTCCTCCTCGGCAGTTTGTATGGCAAGCAAAAGGACGGCATTTGCATGACCACCTAGCTCATTGAGCCATTGGTCCAGTTCATCTGCCCTCTCCTGCAAGGACTTATGCTTGCGCAATCGTTCGATGCGTGCCGCAGGGCTATGGGACTTCAGTACGCGTGAAACGGAATCCAATAGCGTAGGGACCTCGTTGCCTGCTTGTTTTTCGCTCACTTCGCACCTCCGCTTATCAGCGCCACCGCTGCCGCCTTGTGCTCAGGTGCCAGATGGGCGTAGCGCAATGTCATTTGAAGATCGGCGTGGCCGAGCAGTTCGCGCACGGTATTCAAGTCAACGCCCGCCATGACCAGGTTGCTGGCAAAGGTGTGGCGCAGGTCGTGCCAGCGAAAGAGAGCGATCTTGGAGGCATCCATAAGGCCATTCCACGCGGTCTTGAAATCCTTGACGGGGAACAACCGGCCTTCAGGCTGCTGCCGCTGCCACCGCTTAAGGACCCGCACAGCTTCTGGATTGAGTGGCACGTGGCGGGATTTTTTTGACTTGGCCACGGTTGCCCGCACAGTCAACAAGTTCTCTGTCAGGTTTATGTCAAACCATTCCAGCGCGATCAACTCACCTTTACGCAGGCCAGTATTGAGGCTGAGCAGCACAGCAGGGGTTAGGTGGTCGCTATAGTCGTCCTGGCCAAGCACCGGCAGCAACTCCTTACCTCGTTCCTGTCGCCATTCGTTGCCCCTGGCACGCGCGGCCCTACCTTCCGCATCGCGCACGTCAAGGGCGGTGCGCAGGCGCTTTTCCTCGTCCTTGTTCAAGTAGCGCACGCGAGCGTTGTCCACCTTGGCCAGCTTGACCTCCGTTAGCGGGACAGATTCAAGGAACCCCCATTTGCGAGCGCGCTTCAAGGCGGCTTTCAGTGTGGCAAGTTCGCGGTTGCATGTGCTTTGGGCTACACCAGCTTTGACGCGCTTGGTGCGCCATCGCTCAATGGCCGAGTCGTCCATGGACACCAGCGGCTTGTCGGCGAATTCGGCGAAGGCCGCCAGCAGGCGATCGGGCGCACTGTCGCCGTTCTTGTGGTTCGCCGATGCCCATGGCCGGTACTCCTCGTCCATATAGTCCCGCAGGGTGACGATGCCGCCCTTGCGCTTGGGCTTGGCTGCCTTGGGTGTTCCGTGCTGTGCGGCATCGGACAGGATCGCCAGGGCCTGCGTGCGTGCAGCGACCAGGGTTGTGACTGGGAAGCGGCCTATCGTTGTTCGCTTGCCGCGTGCCCACTCCACGATGAAGGACTTGGCTCCAGTGGGCTGCACGCGTAGCAGCAGACCTTTGATTTCCGCATCCCGCAGTTCGTACGGCC
Organism: Rhodanobacter sp.; assembly: GCA_035277325.1. Classification (GTDB taxonomy): domain Bacteria; phylum Pseudomonadota; class Gammaproteobacteria; order Xanthomonadales; family Rhodanobacteraceae; genus Rhodanobacter_A. The sequence goes on along the minus strand of DATEKS010000166.1, from coordinate 8,247 downwards.
TGGCCTGCGCTTTAGCAGCTTCGACCGTCCTGAGGGTCAGCTTGGTTCCCATCGGCAGCTCCCGTAAGTGCATGGTAAGTGCAACGGGGGCTATTTTGCGGTGTCGTGCAATACGCGGCAAGACGGCAAATCATTGATATTCAACGTAACTTGTTGATAGCGCCAACCCATTGAATTGCATTCGTAATGCGTAGGTCGCAGGTTCGACTCCTGTTTCCGGCACCATCGAACAAGCAAAAGGCCCGCAGCGTTGCGGGCCTTTTGCTGTCTGGGGGATCGAATCAATCCGCCGACTGGCCGCCTACCGGTAGACGCAGCTCCTTCGGCAGGGCGAAGGTGATGGTTTCCGGTTCGCCGTCCAGCTCGCGTACCGCGCCGGCGCCCCAGGACTGCAGGCGGGTGATGACGTCGCGCACTAGCTTCTCGGGCGCAGAGGCGCCGGCGGTGAGGCCGATGCGCTGGACGCCATCCAGCCAGATGCGCTCGATGTGTTCGGCACCATCGATCAGATAGGCGCGCACGCCCTGCTTCTCGGCCAGCTCGCGCAGGCGGTTGGAGTTCGAGCTGTTCACCGAACCGACCACCAGCATCAGGTCCACCGCGTCGGCGAGCCGGCGCACGGCGTCCTGGCGGTTCTGGGTGGCATAGCAGATATCGTCCTTGCGCGGTCCCTCGATGTCGGGGAATTTCGCGCGCAGCGCGGTGATGATCGCCTTGGTGTCGTCCACTGAAAGCGTGGTCTGGGTGACGTAGGACAGCAGGTGCGGGAATTTCGGCGCCAGCGCGGCCACGTCCTCCACCGACTCCACCAGCAGGATCTCGCCGGTGTTGGCAGGGTTCCACTGGCCCATCGTGCCTTCCACCTCGGGGTGGCCGGCGTGGCCGATCAGCACCACGCTGCGGCCGATGCGTCCCAGCCGTGCCACCTCCATATGTACCTTGGTGACCAGCGGACAGGTGGCATCGAACACGTTGAGGGCGCGCTGATCGGCCTCCTCGCGCACGGCCTTGGAGACGCCGTGGGCGCTGAAGATCACCGTGGCGCCGTCGGGCACCTCGTGCAGTTCCTCCACGAACACCGCGCCGTCGTGGCGCAGCTTGTCCACCACGTAGCGGTTGTGCACCACCTCGTGGCGAACGTAGATCGGCGCACCGTACGACTCCAGCGCCCGTTCGACAATGGCGATGGCGCGGTCGACACCGGCGCAGAAACCGCGGGGATTGGCGAGCAGGATGTCCATCAAAGCACCAGCAAGTCAGGCGGCGATTATCGCACGCCTCCCTGCCCCCTGCCCCCGAACAGGCCGAACGCCACCAGCAGTACCGCGCCCACCGTGATGCCGCAGTCCGCGAGGTTGAACACCGGGTAGTGCCAGTTGCCGAACTGCACGTCGATGAAATCGGTGACTTGGGCCGCGTGCAGGCGATCGATCAGGTTGCCGATCGCGCCGCCGATGACCAGCGAGAGTGGCAGCGCGGTGCGCCAGTCGCGCCGCGCCGTACGTGCCAGCCAGACCACCAGCACCGAACTGATGAGCAGCGCCAGCGCCACGAAGAACCAGCGCTGCCAGCCGTCGCCCCAGGCGAGGAAGCTGAAGGCGGCGCCGGGATTGTAGGCCAGCGTCCAGTTGAGGAAGCCCGGGATCACCGGGTGCGGCAGCCCGGCCGGCTGCAATGCGGCCAGCGCCCACCACTTGCTGAGCTGGTCGAGAACGATGACGGCGGCGGAGAGCAGCAACCAGGGGAGTGCGTTGGGTTTGCGGGTCATGGGCACACCAGTTCCGAAGGTTGTCCCCCTCTCCCCTTCGGGGAGAGGGTTGGGATGAGGGGCCAATCTTGCCGCAGGGCCAGGTCGGAGCGCCCATCAGGAAAGGTTCCCGCGAGCACCCGCCCCTCACCTCGATCCTCTCCCCGGAGGGGAGAGGAAGAAGGCAAAGCGTCAGAACCAGCGGCGCGTCTCGCCCGGCCCTTCCACGTTGCTGACGCAGCGTTCGCAGAGTTCCGGATGATCGGCGTGATGGCCCACGTCGTCGCGGCGGTGCCAGCAGCGCACGCACTTGGCCGCCTCGCTGACCGTGGCCGAAACCCATACGTCGGCACCTTCCAGCTCGGTGAGCACGGCGTCGTCCGGCTGGCCGCCGGCCTTGTCCAGGCGCACGTCGGAGGTGATGAAGAAGAAGCGCAGCTCGTCCAGCGCCGGCGCATAGCGCGCCACCGTGGCCTCGTCGGCGTGGATCGCCAGCTTCGCCTCCAGCGCCGCGCCGATCTTTTCGGCCTTGCGCATGCCTTCGAGCACGCGTGCGGCGCTGTCGCGGATCGCCAGCAGGTCGCTCCACCAGCGCCGCTGTTCAGGCGAAGCCTGCGTGGCCGCCAGGCCGTCGTACCAGGTCTCGAACAGCACGCTCTCGCTGCGCTGACCGGGCAGCGCCTGCCAGATCTCCTCGGTGGTGAAGCCGAGGATCGGCGCCAGCCAGCGCACCAGCGCCTCGGCGATGCGGTACATCGCGCTCTGCGCGCTGCGCCGGCCGTGGCTGTCGGTGGGCATGGTGTAGAGGCGGTCCTTGGTGATGTCCAGGTACAGCGCGCCCATCTCGTTGGTGCAGAAGTTCTGCACGCGCGCCACCACCTCGGGAAAGTCGTAGCGCTCGTAGGCGGCGACCACCGCCTGCTGCACGTCGTACGCCTGCTGCACCGCCCACTGGTCGAGCAGCAGGCTGTCTTCCACCTTCACCAGATGCTTCGCGGGATCGAAACCGTCAAGGTTGCCGAGCAGGAAGCGCGCGGTGTTGCGCAGGCGGCGGTAGCCGTCCGACACGCGCTTGAGGATCTCGTCGGAGACGCTCATCTCGTTGCGGTAGTCGGCCGAGGCCACCCACAGGCGCAGCACGTCGGCGCCCAGGGTATCCATCACCTTCTGCGGCGCTACCACGTTGCCCAACGACTTGGACATCTTGCGGCCCTGCGCGTCCACGGTGAAGCCGTGGGTGAGCACGTCGTCGTAGGGCGCGCGGCCATGGATGGCACTGGAGGTGAGCAGCGAGGACTGGAACCAGCCGCGGTGCTGGTCCGAGCCTTCGAGGTACATCACCTTGTACTGCGACGCGCCGCCCTGCTGCAGCTCGGGACGCTGGCCGATCACGCCGAAATGGGTGACGCCGGAGTCGAACCACACGTCGAGCACGTCGGTGACCTTGTCGTAGTCCTTCGCCTGGTCGCCCAGCAGCTCGACCGGATCGAGGTCATACCAGGCGTCGATGCCGCCCTGCTCCATGCGCTTGGCCACCTGCTCCATCAGCGCCACGGAATCCGGGTGCGGTTCCTGCGTCGCCTTGTGCACGAACAGCGCGATCGGCACGCCCCAGGTGCGCTGGCGGCTGATGCACCAGTCCGGTCGGCCGGCCACCATGCCGGCGATGCGCTCCTCGCCCCAGCCCGGCACCCAGCGCACGTCCTTGATCGACTTCAGCGCGGTGGCGCGCAGGCCGGCCTGCTCCATGCCGATGAACCACTGCGGCGTGGCGCGGAAGATCACCGGCGTCTTGTGGCGCCAGCAGTTGGGGTAGCTGTGCTCGATCTTCGCGTGCGCCAGCAGCACGCCGCGCCCGCGCAGCAGCTCGACGATGGCGTCGTTGGCCTTCCACACGTGCATGCCGGCGAGATCGAGCCCGCCGGCATCAGGCTCACCCACCTTGGGCGTGTCGTCGCGGTAGGTGCCGCGCGCGCCGATGTAGTTGAGCAGGCCGATGCCGTTCTCGCGGCCGACCACGAAGTCCTCCACGCCGTGGTCGGGCGAGGTGTGCACCGCGCCGGTACCATCCTCGGCGCTGACGTGCTCGCCGAGGATCACCGGCACCTGGCGCTCGTAGAACGGATGGTGCAGCTTCATGCCGTTGAGCGCTGCGCCCATGGCGTGGCCAAGCACCCTGGGCGATTCGATGCCATAACGCGCCAGCGCCTTCCCGACCAGAGCGGCGGCGATCACCAGCAGCACGCGCTTGCCGTCGCGCGCCGGGCCTTCGACCAGGGCGTATTCTAGTTCCGCGCCCAGCGACACGGCCTGGCTTTCCGGCAGCGTCCACGGCGTGGTGGTCCAGATCGGCACGGCGACGATGGCGTCGCCCGCGTCCACGCCGAAGGCCGCGGCCAGCGCCCTGGCGTCCACCGCGTCATAGGCCACGTCCACCGCCGGCGAGACCTTATCGCCGTATTCGATCTCCGCCTCGGCCAGCGCCGAGCCGCAGTCGAAGCACCAGTACACCGGCTTGGCGCCGCGCACCACGTGGCCGTTGGCGACGATGCGCGACAGCGCGCGCACCATGTCGGCCTCGTACTTGAAGTCCATCGTGCGGTAGGGATTTTCCCAGTCGCCCAGCACGCCCAGGCGCTTGAAGCCGGCGCGCTGGGTGTCGATCTGTTCGGCCGCGTATTCGCGGCACTTCTGGCGGAACGCGCGGGCGTCGAGCTTCTCGCCCGGCTTGCCGTGCTGCTTCTCCACCGCGATCTCGATCGGCAGGCCGTGGCAATCCCAGCCCGGCACGTAAGGGGCGCGATGGCCGGCCAGCAGCTTGGAGCGAACCACCATGTCCTTGAGGATCTTGTTGACGGCGTGGCCGATGTGGATCGCGCCGTTTGCGTAAGGCGGCCCGTCGTGCAGCACGAAGGCCTTGTCGCGGCGAGCGGTCTTCGCCTGGATCTGCGCGTAGCGGCCCACCTGCTCCCACTCGGCCAGCCAGCCCGGCTCGCGCTTGGGCAGGTCGCCGCGCATCGGGAAATCCGTCTGCGGCAGGTTGATGGTGCTCTTGTAGTCGGTGCTCATCGCTTCGGGTGCCTCTTGGATCCCGCCCCGAAGCCGCCCGGCCCGGAGCGCTGTTGTGCCGCCCGCCGCGCGCGGCGGCAGGCGCTCGCGCTGCGGGCGGATGCCTTCAAATAATAATGACGATCGCCGCGGCCGCGTTCACGCGGCTGCAGTCCGGGTACTTCGGATTGGACTTGTCGCGGGTGCTCATGCGCGGGCCAGTACCGGATTCATGCCCAGGATCTCCCGAGCCGAGCGCGCATCATGATCCATCTGCGCCTTGAGTGCATCCAGTCCGTCGAATTTCTGCTCGTCGCGCAGCTTGGCGACAAACTCCACCGCCATGCGCCGGCCGTACAGGTCACCCTCGAAATCGAACAGGTGCGCCTCTAGCAGCGGCTCGCTGACCTGGTTCACCGTGGGGCGCACGCCCAGGCTGGCCACGCCCGGCCAGCTGCATTCGCCCTCGCCCAGGCCCACGCGCACGGCGAAGATGCCCTGCACCGGGCTCACCCGCTCGCGCAGGTGGATGTTGGCGGTGGGGAAGCCCAACGTGCGGCCGAGCCGGTTGCCGTGTTGCACCTTGCCCTCGATCACGAATGGGCGGCCGAGCAGCGCGGTGGCGCCGGCGAACTCGCCGGCCGCCAGCAGCATGCGCACACGGCTGGCCGAGACGCGGGCGCCATCCAGGAGGATCGACGGCATCACGCAGCCCGCGAAACCGGCCTTTGCGCCCAGCTCGCGCAGCAAGGCCACGTCGCCAACACGCTTGTGCCCGAAGCGAAAGTCCGCGCCTACCCATACTTCTTTTGCAGCCAGGCGCTCGACCAGTACGCGCTGCACGAAGTCCTGGGCAGACATCGCCGCCAGTTCGGCGTTGAAGCGCAGCATGTGCACCTGCTCGAAACCCGCCGCGGCGAAACCGAGCAGTTTTTCGCGCACGCTGGAAAGGCGGGGCAGCGGTTCAGGGGAGAAATAGGCCCGCGGCAGCGGCTCGAACGTCACCACCGCCGGCGCACAGCCCAGGGATCGCGCACGGCGCTGCACCTGCGCGAACAAGGCCTGGTGGCCCCGATGCAGGCCATCGAACGCGCCGATGGCCACCACGCTGCCGTTGGGCGCAAGGCAGGGGTCTGCGATGTCGCGGGAAAGTCTCGTCATTGCGCCAGTATATCGGGCCGGGATCAACTTCCACGCAGGTCGCGCAAGCGGAAGCCCGTGGCGAACAAGCCGCCCGCATAGGCCGCCGCGCCGGCCATCACCAGCACCGCCAGGTGCCAGAGACGCGTGTGCACCGGCACCACCGTCCAGTGCGGCCACAGCCACAACCCGGCCAGCAGCACCGCCACCATCGTGGCGCAGGCGAACGCCAGCCGCAGCCAGTGGCGCAGCCAGCCCGGCTGCGGGTCGTACACGCCGGCACGTTTCAGCCAGTACCAGAGCTGGGCGAACTGCAGGTAGTTGGACAGCACACTCGCCACCGCCAGCCCCACGTGCAGTCCTGGAATAGCGGCAATGCTCTGCAGCCAGCCGGCCTGGCGCTGTGCCGGCGTGGCCCACAGCAGGTACAGCAGGGCCACCAGCAGCATGTTGAAGACCATGTTGCTGATCAGCGACACCACCGCCGCGCGCACCGGCGTGCGGGTGTCCTGGCGCGAGTAGAACGCCGGCAGCAATACCTTCACCAGCGCATACGCGGGCACGCCGCAGCTCAACGCCATGGTCGACAGCGTGGTCATGCGGGTGTCGAACACGGTGTACTGACCGTTCTGGAAGAACGAGCTGACCAGCGGCTCGGCCAGCAGCAGCAGCGCGCACATCGCCGGCACCGCGATCAGCAGCGTCATCCGCACACCCCAGTCCAGCGCCTTCGAGAAGCCGATGCGATCGGTGCCTACATGATGGCGAGACAGCGCCGGCAGGATCACCGTGCCCAACGCCACCCCGAACACGCCCAGCGGCAGCTCCAGGAAACGGGTGGACTGGTACATCCAGGTCTGCGAACCGGTCACCAGCAGGGTGATCAGGATGGTGTCCAGCAGCAGGTTGAGCTGCCCCACCGAAGCGCCGAACAGGGTCGGCACCATCAGCTTCATGATCCGTCGCACCGCCGGATGCCGCCAGCCCCAGCGCGGCAGTGCCAGCAGGTCCAGCCCACGCACCGCCGGCAGCAGGAACAGCAGCTGCAGCACGCCCGCCACCAGCACCGCCCAGCCCAGCGACATGATCGGCACCTCGAGGCGCGGCGCCAGCCAAAGCGCACCCACGATCATGCAGATGTTGAGGATCACCGGCGCCATCGCCGGCAGGCCGAAGCGGTGGAAACTGTTCAGCGCGCCACCCGCGAGGGCAGTCAGCGAGACGAACAGCAGGTACGGGAACGTCAGCCGCAGCAGGTCCACGATCATTGCGAGCTTCTGCGGCTCGTGCACTGCACCGGGCGCGAACACCACGGCCAGTTGCGGCGAGAACAGCATGCCCAGCGCCGTCACCACCAGCAGCACGCCGCCGAGGGTGCCGGCCACGCGCGAAGTCAGTTCCTTCAATTCGGTGTGGCTGCGGGTTTCCTTGATCTCGGTGAACACCGGCACGAAGGCAGTGGAGAACGAGCCCTCCGCGAACAGCCGGCGCATGAAGTTGGGGATGCGGAATGCGATGACGAAGGCGTCGGTGGCGGCCGAGGCGCCGAACACGTGACTCATCGCCACGTCCCTGGCCAGGCCGAGCACGCGCGACACCATCGTCATGCTGCTGAACGAGAGCAGCCCGCGGAACATGCTGGGGGACTTCATCCGGTGGAGGATCCTGGATAGTGCGGGCAACGGGCGCACAGTCTGCCAGCCGGCGCGGGCAAGATCACCGCCGGATCCTGACGGGATGCGGGCAGTGGCCGTTTCCAGCCGCCTAAATGCTTGACGCATGGGCGAATCGACCGCATAATCCCTCCCTTTCTCCAACCTGCAACCCGCGATTCGGGAGTTTTACCTTGGCCAACATCAAGTCCGCGAAGAAGCGCGCGCGCCAGTCCGAGCAGCGCCGCCTGCGCAACATCAGCGCCCGTTCCATGGTGCGCACCGCGCTGAAGAAGGTCGTCAAGGCCATCGAGGCCAAGGACAAGGCTGCCGCCGTCGAAGCCTTCGCCGCCGCCCAACCGGTGATGGACCGCTACGCCTCGCGTGGCCTGATCCACAAGAACAAGGCCGCCCGCCACAAGAGCCGCCTGAACGCGAAGATCCGCGAACTGGCGTAAGCCGGCTCGTATCGCGCGTCACGAAAAAGCCGGCCTTGGCCGGCTTTTTTTGTCCCGTTCGCGGGCCAGGCGTAGGTCGGGCTTCAGTCCGACAGACACGCACAACACCGCATGAGTCGGGATGAATCCCGACCTACGGCATCGCCGCGCTCCCGCGCGCGAACGCGTCACCGGCAAGCGTCGATCGCCTGCCCCAGCCGCT
>DATEKS010000165.1:0-50851 GCA_035277325.1 Rhodanobacter sp. | reverse complement strand
CTGTACGGCTCCATCATCACCGCCGGCACGCACCCGGCCAGCTCGATCAAGGTGGCCGAGGCCGCCAAGGTGATCGAGAACACCCAGCGCGACCTCAACATCGCGCTGGTCAACGACCTGGCGATCCTGTTCAACAAGCTGGGCATCGACACGCTGGAGGTGCTGCAGGCGGCCGGCACCAAGTGGAACTTCCTGCCGTTCCGGCCCGGCCTGGTCGGCGGCCACTGCATCAGCGTCGATCCCTACTACCTCACCCACAAGGCGCAGGAAGTGGGGCACCACCCCGACGTGATCCTCGCCGGGCGGCGCACCAACGACGGCATGGGTCCGTATATCGCCGGCGAGGTGATCCGGCTGATGGTGCGCAAGGGCATCAATCCGGTGCATGCGCGCGTGCTGCTGCTGGGCCTGGCGTTCAAGGAGAACTGCCCGGACCTGCGCAACACGCGCGTGGTGGACATCGTGCAGGCGCTGCGCGGCTACAACGCGCAGGTGGACGTGCACGACCCCTGGGTGAACGCGGCCGAGGCCGCGCACGAGTACGGACTCACTCCGCTGGCCGAGCCGGCCAGGGGCGCCTATGACGCGGTGATCGTGGCGGTGGGCCACCGCGAGTTCGTGGCGCTGGGTGCAGACGGCGTGCGCGCCTATGGCAAGCCCGAGTCCGTGGTCTACGACGTGAAGTATGTGCTGCCGCGCGAGGCAGTGGACGGGAGGCTGTGATGACGACGCTCGACACCCTGCTGCCGGCCTCGTGAACCGGCAACAGAAGATCCGCGGAGTGCAATCGATGGCTGCACCCTGCCGTGAAGCTGGTACGCTTTGGTCAGCGTGAAGCGGGCTGGAGATGGAATGAACACCGGCACATTCACCATATCCATCGACTTCGAACTGTACTGGGGCGTGCGCGACACGCGCAGCCTCGATGCATTCCGCAGTCATCTGGATGGCGCCCGAAAGGCCATCCCACGCATGCTGAACCTGTTCGAACAGCATCGCATCCACGCCACATGGGCAGCGGTGGGTTTTCTTTTTTGCCGTGATCGCAACGACGCCTTGGCGGCGGCCCCATCCGAGAGACCGGGCTACGAGAACGCCTCGCTCTGCCCTTACCGCTATCTGGAACAGTCGGCGGAACTCGACGAGCGTTACCACTTCGCGCCCAAGCTGGTCGAGCTGATTGCCGCGACGCCGGGGCAGGAAGTAGCCAGCCACACGTTCTCGCATTACTACTGCCGCGAAGCCGGCCAGACGGTGGCGGCATTCCGGGCCGATCTCGCCGCTGCCGTACGCATCGCGGCTGCGCAAGGCATCGTCCTGCGCAGCCTGGTGTTTCCCCGCAACCAGTGGAACCCGGCCTACCTGGAAGTGCTCGCCGAACATGGTATCTCCGCCTATCGCGGCAACGAGCGCGGCTGGCTCTATGCCGCCACCGATCGCATCGGGCAGAACCCCGTGCGCCGCCTGGGCCGCCTGCTCGACAGCTACATCAATCTCAGCGGACATCACACGTACACGCTGGAAAGCTGTGCCGGCAGGCTGCCGCTCAACTTCCCCGCCAGTCGCTTCCTGCGCCCCTACGATCCGCGACTGGCCAGGCTGGATGGCTTGCGGCTGCGCCGGATCACGCGCGCCATGCAGCATGCCGCCCAACGCCATGAGGTTTTCCACTTGTGGTGGCATCCGCACAATTTCGGCCTCGACACCGACCAGAACATGGATTTCCTGGAACGGGTGCTCGTGGAGTTCGAACGCCTGCGACAGCAGGAAGGCATGCGCTCGCTGGGCATGACCGAGCTCACCGGCGCCGTGGCTGCACGATGAACCGACGGACCCCACGCATCGTCATGCTGTGCGGCGACGGACCGACCTCCTGGTTCATGTACAACGCACTGGCGGGCGAGATGGAAGTCCTCGCCGTCGTAGTGGAGCGCAAACCACCGGCCCGGGCCATGATCCGGCATCGGCTGCGCCTGCTGGGCTGGCCAACAGTCGTTGGCCAACTGGCCTTCATCGCATTCAACCGTTTGCTGGTGCAACTCCAGCGTCGCCGCAGCGACGAGCTGATCCACCGGTACGGCTTGCACGCCGCCTTGCCACCGGCAGACATCACCCATCGGGTGGACAGCGTCAACACGGCAGCGGTGCGTCGCCTGCTGAGAAAACTCGATCCCGATGCCGTGGTGGTCAACGGCACGCGGATCGTTTCGCATAAAGTGATCGACTGTGTCCGGTGTCCCTTCATCAACACCCATGCGGGCATCACGCCGCGGTACCGAGGCGTGCACGGCGGCTACTGGGCACTGGTCCACAACGATGCCGAGCACTGCGGCGTCACCGTCCATCTGGTCGATACCGGCGTGGATACCGGCGGCGTGCTGTACCAGCAGCGGATCCATGTCGAGGACAGCGATGGCTTCAACACTTACCCGCTGCACCAGCTCGCCGCCGGGATCCCGCTGATGAAGCAAGCCCTGCACGACGTGGTCGACGGCACCCTCGCCAGCCGCGACGGCGTCGGCCCATCCAGGCTCTGGTATCACCCCACGCTCGGCCAATACCTCAGGCACCGCTTTTCCAGGTCGGTCAAATAGGGGCTCGGCCAGGAACCACTCATACCGTGGGCGCCCTCGCGCACGATGCGGGGCGGTTGGGCGGTCATGCCAGCATGCCTTTCGCTACGCGACCAGCGATTAGGGTGTACGGTGACCGGACATCCTCTCACCATGAGCCGTCCGAATGAGCAAAACGCCCGAGACACTGACTGCCGCCGACATCCATGCGGTGTATTCAAGTAAAAAAGTCGACTCCGTGGCTGAACATGCCACGCAGTTCCACTCGACGAAACGCTTTGCGCGCGACCCGGCGCACACTGGCCAGGCACCGCTAAACCCCAGGGACAAGAAAGGCGCCCATCGCCGTTGACGGTAGACCTGCCGTCCAAGTCAGCCATCGCACCTTTTCGGTTTCACCGGCGTATGCGATCACCGTGCCGTTGTTCACCTGCTAGTGCTCCCAGCATGTCGTAACTACCAACCTCCCCACGCGGCCATTGCGCGAGGCGGGAACCATGTCGGAAGTGACACGGAAAACGATGCGCTTGCCCGGACGCGCTCGGTGAGCGACGACTGTCGGTGGGCAGAGGCGTTCTAGCCAGGAGGCATCACACCTCCGATGGATACCCCATGCCCCAAGGATGCCTCCAGCGCATCTCGATGACTACCTTGCCTGGGTTGCCTGGCGTCGCCTTCCCTCAGGTCCACCGTAGGTCGAAAGCGGACCTGCCCGCCATCATGTTCCTTGGGCCTAAGCGGTCAGGCACCTAAGCCGTGCCTTGCCACATAAGCCAGCATCCATAGGCCGAGCATCAACATCGCGAGGAAAACGAGCAGGACTGTCCGCCCAACCACACCTAGCGCAGATCGCGTCCCGGTCATCGAGGCGACCACGGCAACGACCAGGCTAAGAACAAGTGTCTGAAGCGCGATAACTAGCCAGAGGAAGCCTTGGTTTTCCGGGCCATTCGCCGCTGTCCCCTGGGATGCGGTAGCAGCGAACGCCAGCACGGGAACAACAAACCAAGACCACCGCGGCCATGCACCCTTCGCTTGTGGCGCGTCCTCTACCTCTTCCGAAATCGGGGTAGCATCCATTCCATCCCGATCAGGGCCATCATCGTCGGAGCTACCTCGAAGCGAGGGTTGCGGGGGTGCCTCGCCGCGCCGTTGAAGCTCATCCATCGCAGCGCTGGTAGCCGCCCAAGTCAGGGCCCCGGATGCGAGTTGCTGGCGCAGCCATTCACTGGGCCTTTCACGGTAAAGCCGGGCCAGCGCCTCGGCTTCCGGGTAGAGGGATGGCACCTGACTCCTCCTTGAGAAACAGCGTCAACGAACATCCCAGAAGGGGCTCAACGATTAGGGCCGCTTTGGGTCGAATGCGAATCCAATCAGATTGCTGGCAATACCGCCCAATGGCAATGTCTAGATGACCGGATCAGTATGACCATCGCGCCATACAAGGCCGCAGGTGCGATGTGTGTGGCCTGAGTGGTCAATCGCCCAGGTTGACCGGCCACTGCCGCTGCCTGTGCAGCGACTTGTCAAGCTGGCGCAGCTGAAGACCTAAGTCAGGCCACCGCAGCGTCGTCAGACTCGGTGCCTGGACGGGCATAGTGGCCCAGGCGGGTCGTGCCTTCCGGGCTGGCCAGGTCCACGGAAGCGGTCAAGCCGGTTTGCGCGTGGTGGTTCCGCGCCACCTTGCGCGCCTCGGTAATGGCCTGCGCTAGGGTGAGGCGGTTCGCCAGGCAGACTTGCCCACGGTAGATGCACCACATGCCAGCGTCATCCTCTTGGATCGCGAACAGGATGCTCATCGGACAACCCTCCATATGAGAAAGGCCCCCTTTCGGGGGCCAATGAACCGCGCAAGGGGGAGTTGCGGCGGCTCGGAGCGCCCGGTGCATCGGCGAGGAACCAGACCATCCGGGCCTCGCTAATCTGCAGCGAGGATGGCTAAGCAGCTATCGGGAAATGGCGTATGACCGTGCAGGCAAAGCCTGACGCCATGTGCGAGCGGGCTATATATGTCTTGGCATACTTACTTAAGAGGCGCGGGTCGATGGCCGGAGTGCTTCGCACGCGCGCGATGTAGGACGAATTGGTGGCATCTGCAACCCATACCCGCGAACTTGGGGGATGCACGGGTACGTCCCGGAGACGTTGCGGGACAAGCGCACAACAAAAAACCGCGCCAGAGCGCGGTTTCAGGGGGATCAGAGGGCATCCCGTGACGCTGTATTGGGGTGGCGTCTATCCAACAATCCTCGGGAAGCCATGTGCCACAACGATTTCCAGAGTTGTCATCGCCAAAATACCCTCAAACGTACCCGTTCCCGTGCGCGACACTCGCCAGCCAAGACATGGTCCTGGGAGATTCAAATCCAGCTTGCGCGCAATGGTAACTGCCTAAGTCAGGCCAAAAGTTACCCCTACCCAGGTGCGACGCTCGCCAACTTGTAGATGCTCTGCCCGGCGCCTTGGTAGGCATCGTAGACGTGAGCAAAGGCTGTCGCAAGTTTTTGCGTCTGCAGCTCGCGGGTGTAGGCAGGGGGCAGCCTGCGCAGCTCCAGCTTGATTGCCTGCATCACCCCTGCACGGGTCTGTTGCTTCTCGCGCCAGTCCAGCACCAGCTTCTCGCGCTTCAGGGTGGCCAGCAGCTCACGACAGGCGGCCTTCACCTCCACCTCTTCCTTCTTGGTGAGCTTGGGCTCGGGTTTGGTGAGGATGTCGAACAGGGCCAGCTCTTCCTCAGTCAGCCCTTCGGCCACGGCGCGCTGCTCCTCCTCGGTCAGCTCCCGGGTGAAGCTCACCAGCTCCTTGAACAGCTCCTCGATGTTCTTGCTGCCGGCGTTATATTCCTCGATCAGCCGCTCGAACTTTTCCGCGAGGTCCACGCGGGTGTGGTTCTGCTGCAGCATCTGCGCTAGCTTGCCCTCGATGAGGCGCTTGAGCTTCTCGGCCTCTGTACGCTTCTTGCCCTTCGCGAACTTGTCCTGCAGCGCCTCAAAGTCGATCTCAGAGAGGTTGATGAGCCCTTCGGGACGGCTCGCGGGGCCGATGTGGTATCCCTCGGTGGCGATGGAGTCGTTCAGCAGTTCCTCCACCTCCGACATCACCGCAGCGATGTCCGGCTGCTCTGTCTCGGCGCGAATCTTCGCGGCCAGGTAGGTAACCAGCACGGCCTTGGGTGCCAGCTCGTTTGCCATCGGGTCGGGCAGGATGGCCTTGAACAACCGCGCCACCCGGTTGGCCAGCTGCAGGTATTGCTTCTTCGTGGCGTCGGACTGCAGCAGCCCCTCCACGGCGTCCTCGATGTAACCAATGCGGGTAAACCCGGTCGAGCTAGCGATGGCGTCCAGATTGACGCCACAGGTCTCGCAGAAGCCTTGAGCGGCCACCAGCGCTTCCCTGAGCGCCCCCACGAGCTCCTGCTTGCCGAGGATGGGCTCACCCGGCCCCTTGCCTGGCGTGGCCCGTGCGTAGATCGCCAGCGCGTTCTGCAGCGCCCGGAAGATACCCACGTAGTCCACGATGAGGCCCGATTCTTTCCCCGGCGCCACGCGGTTGGCCCGCGCGATGGTCTGCATCAGGGTGTGCGCCTTCATCGGCTTGTCGAGGTAGATGGTGGAGCACGTCGGCACGTCGAAGCCGGTGATCCACATGGCACACACGAACACCAGTCGCAGCGGGTTGGCCTCGTCCTTGAACTTCTCGGCCAAGTCTTCCTTCAGCATCCGCTCGCGGTGCGGGGTAATGTCCAGCCCCTTTGCCCGCAAGTCCTCGACTTCGTTCTGACCTTGGGACACCACCACGGCCATGTCGGTGGTTTCCATCAGCCGGATGCGGGCAATCAGAGGCTCGCGGTCGCCGCCGTGGGCCTTGGTAAGCTCAGCCTTCAGGCGTTCCAGAGAAGCCCGCCAGTGCACGCGCACCTTCTCGAACATCCGCACCGCGGTGGCCTTGTCGATGCACACCATCATCGCCTTGCCGCGGTAACCGCGCCCGGTGAAGTGGCGCACGATGTCCTCGGCGATGGCTTCCAGACGCTCCTCGCGCGTGATGATGTGGTATTCGCGAGCAAACTCCCGCTCCAGCTTCTTCTGCTGGGCCTCGTCCAGCTCCGCCGAGTCGAGCAGCGCCTCCAGGTCGGCGTTGAGCTGTTCGTTGGTCAGCTGCACCTCGGGGATGCGGTTCTCGTAGTAGAGCGGCACCGTGGCGCCGTCCTCGATGGAGCGGGCGAAGTCGTACACGCTCACGTAGTCGCCGAACACCTCTCGGGTGCGCTCGTCTTCGCCCTTGATGAGCGGCGTTCCGGTGAAGCCGATGAAGCCGGCGTTGGGCAGCGCATTGCGCATGTTGAGCGCGAAGATGTCGTACTGACTGCGGTGCGCCTCGTCGGTGATAACGATGACATCCGAACGCTCCGACAGAAGCGGATAGGGCTGGCCCGGCTCACTGCGGAACTTCTGGATCAGGGTGAAGATGTACCGCTCTTGCCCGCTCAGCAGCTCCCGCAAGTTCGCACTGCTGGTAGCCCGCACGTCCTCCCGGGTGGTGGCCCCGGTGGCCTTGAAGGTCTTGCTGATCTGATCGTCCAGCTCCTCGCGATCGGTGACGATCACGAAGCTCCAGTTGCCCACCAACTTGCGCAGTACCTTCTGCGTGAAGAACACCATCGACAGCGACTTGCCCGAGCCCTGCGTGTGCCAGAACACGCCGAGACGCTTGCGTTCCTCCGTATTGTCCCGGCGCAGCTCCACCAGCCGGGCGATGGCCTTGTTCACGCCGAGCAACTGGTGGTTCTTGGCGACCTTCTTGATGAGGCCGCCCTGCACCACCTCGAACACCGTGAAGTTTTCTACGTAGTCCAACAGTCGTGCGGGCTCACACAGGCCACGCAAGGCCACCTCCAGCGACACCTGCCGGGGCTGTTCGGGCTCGTCCTCATCCAGCACGCGCTTCCAGTCCACGAAGTGCTCCCACGCGCTGGTGAGCGTGCCCACCTTGGTGTCGGTGCCGTTGGACAGTAAGATGAAGGCGTTGGGGTGGAATAGCTGCGGAATCGACTGGCCCCGGTAGTCGCGCAGGTTGTCGTCGTAGGCACCCCTGAGAGGCACGCTGGGCTTCTTGAGCTCGATGAACACCAGCGGCAGGCCGTTGACGAAGCCAAGCAGATCGCAACGACGCCGGTACATGTCGCCGGCCACCCACATCTGCGAAGCCAGGAAGTAGTCGTTGTTCGCCGAGTTGGCCCAGTCGATCACCCGCAGGGTTTCCACGGTCTGCCCGCCCTCCTCGTCGGGCAAGGTGACCTTCACACCATCCTTCAGCAGTTGGTACAGCTCGCGGTTCGCGTACACGGCGATCTGCTTGCTGCGATCCTGCGTGAGCTGCTCCACGGCCTGCGCGTAGGCATCGGCCGGCAGACCGGGATTGAGCGCTTCCAGCGCCGTGCGCAAGCGTCGCGGAAGAATCACCTGATGCTCGCTCTCGCGCCCCTCGGCGCCCTGCGGGCCGTAGGTTTCCGTGTAGAGGTTCTTGTGGCTCCAGCCCAGCGATTCCAGCAGCTCGATGGCCGGCTGCTCCACCAGCACCAGTTCGCCGTAGGTGGCCGACACATCCTTGATGCCGGAGCCGTGCTTCATGCGGCGATGGCCTCGGGAGCGGGCAGCTCTGATGCATCCAGCTCGCCGGAGACCAGTTTGGGTAGGAGGAGGTTACGGGTGGTGCGGAGGTTGGCGTTCTTGAGCTTGAGCGTCAACGCCAAATCAAAGAGCGGCTCCAGCGCTTCGCCAGCATGTCTCAAAACATCCTGAGTAGGTGCAACAAGCCGCATTTCTTTCAGGTCTCTTGCGCTGAGATGTGCCACGGTCGTGCCGACAATTGTTGATTCCAGAACTTTGATCGGCCCGAATGTGGACAGGAACAGCCAAGACCGAGGGATGCCTTCCAGTGGGCGGAAGCGCACCACCCGCTGATTCAGCCACGCATCCCCGCCAGCCCAGCACCCCATGTGGAATTCGCCATCCATGCCCACCAAGATGTCGCCGTTACTTACCCGATACTTCGGATCGGCCGTCTCTGTCGTGAACGTGTTTGTCTGATCACCCTTGATGTCCCGAATCCGGATCACACCAACGCCTTCTTTGACGTTGTCGAACAACTTTGACTTGAAGGGGAACCCATAGGTGAGTTCGGCAACATCGTAAAGCCCTTGAATGCTCCACCCCTCTGGCACCAACCCAAGTTCCGACTCGGCCATCCGAACACCTTCATGGCCCGGGAAGCGGAACCGCACAAACCACTCCTCGTAAATGCGTCGCGCCATCTCCTCCAGAATCGCGATACGCCGCGTGTTGTTCTCGATCAAGTTGTCGTAGGCGCTGAGAATGGAGGCGACGCGTCGTTGCCTGCCAATGTCAGGGCAACGCACTGGCAACCTGTGAAGGTCATTCCGATTCACCCCCGGAACGGCCGAGGCTGCATTGCGGCTAGCAAGGTCGAGAGTCTGCAAGAAGTACGAGATGAATCTTGGGTCGTTCCCCTTGAAGTCCTGAACGTACAGCGTGGTATTCAACGGCCAGAAATCGCCCGGCACGTAATGAACCTCGCCGATGGTCCCATATCGCCCCGTCACGACACCTGGACCTTTGACCTTGGCCTCGGAGTGCGTGCCCGAAATTCCCGACGACGAAACAACTGGTATCGCGCCCTCGATCCGACTCTGCGATGGCAGGTCGTAGCCGCGCTTCAAAGTCAGCACATCTCCGAGCAGGCAATCCCGGAACATCAGCTTGCCTCATTCACGATGGAGGTCACCTGCTCGGCGACCGCAAACTCCAGTCTGTGGGCTTCAGCCGAGAGCTCTCCGAATTGAGAGGAAAGCGCGGCTAGCCGCTCCGCAAAGTCGAAGCCATCCTCCTGACGCTCCCCAATCCCCACATACCGCCCCGGGTTTAGGCTCCACCCCTGAGCCTCGATCTCCTCTGGCGAGGCTCGCTTGCACAGCCCAGCCACGTCGGCGTAACGCAACTTTGGGAAGTGCTTCGCAAGCATCACCTTGCTGCCAGCGTTGAACTCTGGCTTCTCACCGCGATATAGCCGCACGATGTTGGCGAGGTACTCGATCTGCTCGCCGGAGAAGTCGCGCACGGCGCGAGTTATCTGCCTATAGATGGCTCGGGCATCGAGGAACAGTACCTGATCGCGGCGCTTGCCGTTATGCGCCTTGGCCATGTCGAGGAACCACAGCGTGCACGGCAGGGTGACGGTGTAGAAGAAGTTGGAGCCCACACTAACGATCACGTCCACCGCGCCGCTCTGGATCAGCTTCTTGCGTATCTCCAGCTCGCTACCGCGTGCATCGCCCGCCGAGTTGGCCATGACAAAGCCCGCGCGCCCCTTAGCATTGAGTGCCGAGGCGAAGTACTGAATCCATAGGTAGTTCGCATTGTCCGTGCTGGGAGCCCCCAGCGGCAGCCGTGGATCGTTCTTGAGCCGATCCTTGTCCACCCCGGAGACATTGAAGGGCGGATTGGCCATCACGAAGTCGAAATGACCGACACTCTTGTGCGGGTCGTCGTAGAAGCTGTTGGCCTCGATGATCTTGCCGGAGAGGCCATGCACGGCGAGGTTCATCTTGGCCAGCTTCACGGTTTCGCTGGCCTTCTCGGTACCGAACACAGAAAGCTCGTGACTGGGGCGCTTGTGGTGACGCTCCACAAAGGCCGCAGACTGCACGAACATACCGCCAGAACCGCATGCGGGGTCGAAGATGCGGCCGTGGAAGGGCTCAATGATCTCCACGATCAGCCGCACAATGCTGGTAGGTGTGTAGAACACGCCGCCCTTCTGGCCCTCTGCCTTGGCGAACTCGCCGAGGAAGTATTCGTAGACCTTGCCGAAAGCGTCGCCTTCCAACTCCAACGGCGCCATGAGGCGCAGCAACTCCACCAGCGTTGGGTTGGGCAGCTTGTTGTAGCTACGCGGCAGCACACCCTTCAGGTCTTCGTTGTGGGCCTCCACCAGCGCCATCGCGTTGTTGATGGCCTTGCCAAGGTTGTCGCCTTCGGTGAGCCGGCACAGATGCGAGAAGCGCGCCTCCTCCGGCAGGTACAGCACGCCGTCAGCCTGGTAATCGTCCGGCTCCAGGTCGTCGGCCGTGAGCCCCTTGGCGGTGAGCTTGGCCTGCTGCTCGGTGAAGCGCTTGTCCGCGTAGCGCAGGAAGATCAGCCCGAGTACGGGCGTGGAGAACTCGGAGGGCTTGAGACCGGTGTTGGCCCATAGCTGGTCTGCGGCGGCCCACAAACGATTCTCCACAGCGACTAGATCGGCTGCCACGTGCTACTGCCCCTTGAGGTTTGCGATACGCACAAGTATCGGCCCTGCGCCGGGCGCTGTCATGCTTGTTAGATCAGTGAACCACGTGGTACCCCTGCCGGGGTGGATGCTATCGGGACCACGTCGAAGTGATCGAGGTCCGAGGCCACCTGGTGCATCTAAATAATATGGGAATCATCCCGACTCTCAAGCTCGGAAATACCCAGCCTGCGGAGCAAAGCGGGCAGCGGGTTGTTGGGGGAACTCCATATCGCGGCGTCCCGCCTGAGCAGTTTGACGTAGGTTCTGAGGTGCATCCGAGGTGGGCGTTTCAAGGGTTCAAGAATCGAGCCCTGGCTGGGGACGGATTGCCGAAGGGACCACAACCTCCGGAGCACCTTGTCCATGCCCGTAACTCGCTGGCTGAGGTAGATCGGGTTTAGGTCAAGCCCAGTACGGTGACAGAACCGCATCTGGCCAGGGAAAAGATAGAGCTTGTGCGCCCTCTTCCCGGTGACGCCGCAACGGAACCACCAGGGCACGCCGCCGTAGTGTGGTCTCGTGGCGTTCAAGGTTATCGTCGTCAGTGACAAGGTACCCATAGGCAACCACAGTATGCCCACCTCCGGGGTCCCTCCAAGGTTTCTCTTTATGTCGGCGAACGTGTGCCTCTGGGCTTCCCTGCTGAGGTGGAAGTAATCGCAACGGTGCTTATGCGCTGGGAACATGTAGCCGCCGGTCTTGTGGACCACGCACCACGGGCAACCCAGTGCACACGGCCAGCCGTCCACCACAGGCAGCACCACGGCAATGCTGGGGTGAACGTAGACCGGGCCACAGTGCTGGCAGTGAATCGCCGCCGTATCGTCGAGCAGTACTTTGCCAGCCTGCCGTGCGGCGTTATCGCCTGCCACCAGCAGCAGGGCGGACCCGACGTGCGAATGCCATCGTAACTGCTCATGCCACAGTGCCTCCGAGTTGGCGTTGCTGTGCTTGTCGCTCCCAGCGCCGATAAGTCCAGCGCCGGCACGGCACCACAAACAGCAGGCACGACACATGCCCGGATACGTTCGGCAGCTCGAAACGCTGCACTTCCCTGCATCGGTTGTTCCAACCCGGTGTGCGCCTGGCTCGCTCGATGGCCTGCATCACATCATAAGGCAGCGTCGTTTTCATTGTTCGTCGCCTTCGCTTGGGAGCACTCGCTGCCCGAGTCCTGAGCTACCAGAGCACCAGCAAGAGCAACACCCTTGGTATATCTAAGAAGGTGTCCGGATTTCGGACCTACGGACAGCCCAAAAAGTGCCGTTTAGCTACGGATTCCGGACCTACGGTCAAGCCGCCTTGCACGAATCGCTACGGATTCCGGGCCTAGTAGCTACGGATTTCGTACTGAGGAGACTTTCCTTGGAAGACACTGGCGGTTGCTCCCACAGCCGCGACGGCGTATGCGTAGCGGACACTTCCAGCTTGCCGCCGCATTCGTCGATGGGTCTCCATGTCAGCGCGTACAGGCTGCACTTGTGCATGCCGCCTTGCCGCGTCTTTTCGATCATACCGAACCGCAACGCATCGGCGATTGCCTTCGCCAACGTGTCGCCCGACTTCCAACCCAGACTGCGCATGATTTTCCACGCTGCAGACAGGTCGCCATTGTTCGTTCCGCGATACTGACCGCCCAGGTCGCAGACCAGCTTCACCGCACGCGGCGGCAATGCCAACCAGTTTGCCGAACGCATCACTGCATGCGGAATGGCAAAGAAGCCACCACTTTCGCACCGCCCTTTGTGTTTGCGCCGAGAGTGGCTCATGGCGTGCCTGCCTTCGCCAGAAGATCGGCCACGGTGTCCGACAAGTCGGCGGCCTCAACAACTTCCCATGCGGGTTTGTCGGTTGTGTCCGCGTAGTCAAGAAGATGCTTGCGCAGCTCGTCGGCGGCGAGCATTGCGAGGCGCAACGGGTGCGTTTCAGTCAAGGTGGCGACATTCATCGCGCACCGCCTTCGCATCCGATGAACGCCAGCAAGTCGGCACGGCGATAGCGCACCAGACGGGCGCCGATCTTGTGGAAGCGGGGGCCTTTGCGCAGGGCGCGCCAGTTCCGTAGGGTGCGGATGGCGCAATTCAAAGTAGCAGCAGCTTCTTGTTCGGTCAGCAAGTCGCCAGGTTCGATTGTGACCGCAGACTGCATGGCAACGGTGTTGCGGGACATGGTTGCATCCTCAGCGTCACCCGGGTGTTTTGCGGGTTTGCGGAGGATATTGATAGTTCTACGCTCGGCTGCTGCCAGTCAGCTAGCACATTGTCCAGTCAGCTAGCAGACTGGGCTTTCTTCGCCGCCTTGTTCCACTCCGTGCACCAGCCGAGGATGACCTTTGGACTTTCCAGAGCGGGCCAAAGGCGTCTGCACTCTGTGGCGAACTGCTCGTTCGTGCGTAGCTCTGGATGCTTCCCCGCATGGCGTTCCTGCCATAACTTGAAGGCTTCGGCCTTGGCCTGTGTTTTCGGGCTTTTTGCTGCGCGGTTCTGGCCGCCTTTTTTGCGCCCTTCTATCGCCCGCGTCGCCACATCCTCCAATTCTTTGAGAGCGAGCACCTGTTCTTGGAGAGCGAACATGCGTTTGTACGAAAAATTCGGGTCTAGCAGTTTGTTCTCAACGTAATTAATGAATGCATCGCGCCATTCCAGCATCCCCAACATGCTAATAGCTGTGACACGAGCCAAGCTGCCGTGCTCTTTTCTTTCAAGGGCCGCTGCCAAGTTATCAATGAACTTCTGTCTCGCGGGTGAGTCTGCGACGGGAGAAAGATAACTCTCTTTCAGTAAGGCAAACTTCTTTCTCTCATCGACGTCTTCAAGAAATCCCCTCGGGATTAGTTCGACTTTCTTGTCCTCACGCGACGATGCCATACGACACACCTCTGCGCCCTCCAATGAATGCTGCGTCAGCCGGGGAAGGTTGCCCAGCGTTCGGATGGCCGTCCTAGACGCGGCGTGAATGGATCAACTTGCCTTGCGCTTGAACGTCACTACGTCGCCGCCTGCGCGTAGTGCGTCCAGATAGTCGGCCCAGACTTGCATCATCTTCCGCCGTTCAGCCAAGTGCGCCGTGCGGTTGTAGGCGCGCCCGTTCGGGTCTTTCACGGCGTGCGCCAACTGGTGCTCGATGAAGTCGGGGCGGTAGCCCAGCACCTCGTCCAGGATCGTACGTGCGGTGGCACGGAAGCCGTGCGCGGTCATGATGTCGGTTCCGTAGCCCATGCGGCGCAGTGCGGCGTTGATCGCATTGTTCGACATGGGGCGGCGCGGTGAACGACCACCGGGGAACACGTACTGCCCTCGCCCGGTCAGCGGGTGCAGCTCGCGCAGGACCACCATAGCCTGCTCGCACAGTGGCACCAGATGGGGCTGCCGCATCTTCATCTTGCCGGCAGGGATGTTCCACTCACCTGCGTCTAGGTCGATCTCGGCCCACTCGGCATGCCGCAGCTCGCCGGGCCGGACGAACAGCAGGGCCGACAGCTTCAATGCTGCCCTTGTGGTGACGTCGCCTGTGTAGCCCTCGATCGCGCGCAGTAGGCCGCCCAGAACGGCAGGATCGGTGATCGCGGCATGGTGGCGCTCTGCAGGTGAAGCGATGGCGCCTTTCAGGTCGGCCACGGGATTGCGGTCGGCGCGCCCGGTAGCGATGGCGTAGCGCATCACCTGCCCGCAGGTCTGCAATACGCGGTGCGCTGACTCGATGGCGCCACGTTCCTCCATCCGGCGCCCTACCTTCAGGAACTCGGGCGCGGACAGTTCGGCGACGGGTCGACCGCCGATGTACGGATAGACGTCGTTCGCCATCCATGCCTCGACCTTCACCCGGTAATGCTCCACCCACGTCTGCTTGCCCAGCCACTCGCGGGCGACGACCTCGAAGCTGTTGGCCGCGCGCTCCACCCCTGCGGCTTTCTCGGCCTTGCGGTGCTCGCCAGGGTCGATCCCTGCCGCCAGTTGGGCGCGGGCTTCCTCGCGCTTCTCGCGCGCCAGTCGCAGGGACGTTTCCGGGTACGTACCCAGCGCCAGCATGTTTTCCGTACCCGTAACGGGCCGGCGGTAGCGCCAGCGCCATAGCTTGCTGCCGTCCGGGTTCACCAGCAGCAGCATGCCCCGGCCGTCCGGCAGCTTGTAGGGCTTGGCCTGTGGCTTGGCATTGGCCACGGCGGAAGGGGTCAACGGGTCTGCGTGCTTGGGCATCGTGGCTGCTCCAGCTTTTCGGGTACGCGTTCCGCCGGTCGTCTCGCTACCCCTACCCATACCCGCAAACTTGGGGGATGTACGGGTACGTCCCGGGGACGTTGCGGGACAAGCGTACAACAAAAAAACCGCGCCAGAGCGCGGTTTCAGGGGGATCAGAGGGCATCCCGTGACGCTGTATTGGTGGAGGTGGCGGGAGTCGAACCCGCGTCCGAAGGCGCTTGACGCCCGGTACTACATGCTTAGCTCACCGTTGGATCTCGTCCCGCGACAGCACGATGTGCGAAGCGCATCGAAGGACCAGCCTGCTTGATTTGACCCTGGCCGACAGGCGGCGGCTTCGGGCGATCCCGTGATAATGACCCTACACCGGCGAGCACGAGCACAAGCGGGTTCGGGGCTAGGCCTTAAGCGGCCAGAGCGTAGTTGTCGTCGTTGGCAACTATGAGTTTGCGGCTGGATTAACGAGGAAAGCTGCCCCCTCGGCATGCACCAAGCCATCTCACTACCCCCGTCGAAGCCAGTACACCCCCGGGGAAACGGTATGGCCGAACAAGTATATGGGGTCGAAGCACAGGGCATCAATGCGATGTGTGCTTGGCCGGTCACGCCATGAAAACCGGCAGGCCGCGCCTCGTCGACACCCGCCCGATTCGTGGCGGATATCGAACAGACGTCAGCTCCCGGCCCGAACCCGACGCGTGGCTGAATCCGTGCGTGCCCGGACCGGAGCCAGCTGAACCGCAACCCGCTTTTCACTCTCCGGTCACCGGCTTTTTCACACTGCCATCCCGAGCGCGATGCTCCCATCGGTACAGCCACGGTCGGCCCGGCAGTCCCTGCCGATTCGCGACCATCCGAATGCGAATCCGCCTGCCGGCACAACCCTGTCACGAAGGAGTGCCCCCATGAGCAAGCGTCTGCTTTCCCTGTTGATCGGACTGTCGATTGGCGGTGTCGCCTTTGCGCAAACTCCGCCTTCGCCGATGACCGCCTCGTCCACCACGCGGACTACCACGACCACCACCACGAGCACTTGGTCGGCGCAACCACCGAACGGCGCGATGAGCGAGGACGCGATCAGGGCCGCGATCGCCAACGCCGGCTACAAGCAGGTGAAAGGCCTGGAGTTCAAGGATGGCGTGTGGCGCGGGAAGGCGCGCGGTGGCAACAAGAAGTGGGTGAAGCTTGCCGTCGGCCCCGTTTCCGGCAAGGTTTATCCGACCGATGCGCCGTCAAGGCTCAACGAGGATGAGGTCAAGGCCAAGCTGACCGCTGCCGGCTACCAGAACGTCAAGGACGTGGAATTCGATCACGGCCTGTGGAGCGCGAAAGCAAAGTCTCCCCAGGGCCACCGTGTCGACCTGCTGGCCGATCCGGACGATGGCAGCGTGGTCGCCCGATCCCGCGACTGATCCGTTTTCCGGATGCTCCGGCAATCCTGGTGCTGCCGTGGCGTTTCGTTCCACGGCTTCAGGCGCACAGAAAAGCCCCGCGATGCGGGGCTTTTTCTGTGCCGGTTGCCGCGACGGCCAGGCGGCGGACCCTCACATCTCCACACAATCGAAGCGCCGGTCCGTCGCCACCTCGGCGTCGTAGTCCACGTCGCTGCGGTCGAAGCCGAACAGCTTGAGGAACTCGTGCTTGTAGCCAGCGTAGTCGGTGACCTGCCTGAGCGTCTCGGTGGTGACGGTCGGCCACAGCGCCTTGCAGGCATCCTGCACGTCGGTACGCAGCTCCCAGTCGTCGAGGCGCACGCGCCCCTCGTCGTCGGTGGGCACGGCGGCACCGTCGGCGCGGTAGAGGCGGTCGTGGAACAGGCGATTGATCTGCTCGATGCAGCCTTCGTGAATGCCCTTGTCCTTCATGATCCTGAAGGCGATCGAGACGTAGAGCGGGATCACCGGGATCGCCGCACTGGCCTGGGTGACCACCGACTTCATCACGCCCACGCGGGCGTCCAGCCCGTCATGACGCTGGCGCAGCGCCTTTGCGGTGTTGTCCAGGTGCTGCTTGGCCTGACCCAGCGTGCCGTGCCAGTACATCGGCCAGGTGATCTCGGTGCCGATGTAGCTGTAGGCGACGGTCCTGGCGTTCTTCGCCAGCACGCCGGCGGCGGCAAGCGCGTCGATCCACAGCGCCCAGTCCTCGCCGCCCATCACGGTGACAGTGTCCTTGATCTCCTGCTCGGTGGCCGGCTCCACGCTGGCCTGGATCACCGTGTCCTTGTTGGTGTCGACCGAGCTGGCGGTGAAGGTCTCGCCGATGGTCTTGAGCGCCGAGCGCACCACTTCGCCGCTGTCCGGCAGCTTGCGCACGGGCGAGGCCAGCGAATAGACGACAAGGTCGATCGGCCCGCCCATCTCGGCCTTGATGATCTCGATGGCGCGTGCGCGCGTCTCGTTGGCGAAGGCGTCGCCATTGATGGACTTGGCGTACAGCCCTGCCTCCTTGGCGAACTTGTCGAACGCGGCGGCGTTGTACCAGCCGGCGGTGCCCGGCTTGTCCTCGCTGCTGGGCTTCTCGAAGAACACGCCCAGCGTGGCCGCGCCGTAACCGAACGCAGCGGTGATGCGTGAAGCGAGGCCGTAGCCGGTAGAGGCACCGATCACCAGCACACGCTTCGGGCCCTTGCCGTCGTCGTGGATCGCGGCCCGGGTGGTGGCGATCTGCTCGGCCACGTTGAGCTCGCATCCGACCGGATGGGCCGTGACACAGATGAAGCCACGCACTTTGGGTTTGATGATCACTGGGGATGCTCCATGGGGATTCGCAATGCGGCATCTTAGCGAAGGCAGGGGTCCATGCGCTGCGGTAGGGAAATGCGCGCTCCTCCCGCCAGACACGGGAAGGGCCATGGACGGCCTTGCCTTGAGGAGCGAGGAAGCGTGGCCGGGGTGAGTGTGAGATCCATCCGGGCGTTACGACACGTCCGTACCCTCATCCGGCGCTGCGTGCCACCTTCACTCGGCACCTCCTTGTGCCTCACCCTTCGGGCGGCTCCGCCGTGCAAATCGGCATTCCTGCCGATTTGTCTACCGGACGGAGAAGGGAACAGCGGGCGCCCTAGCTGATGGCTTGCAAAGCCTGCACGAGCGCGCGCACCTGCTCCACGTCGCTGCGCAGTTCGCCGCCCTGCATGTCGGCGAGCAGCGGCGGGCGATGATGCATGCCCGAAGCGAGCTGCCGCTTGGCGGAAGCATGGAACTCACGGGCACCGGTGGCGGCGGCAAGCATGGCGATGTTGTCGGCCGTCACGCCGGCACCGGGCATGATGGCGATGCGTCCTCCCGCCTGCCCGATCAGCCCGCGGATCAAGGCTGCGCCTTCCAGCGCGCTGGCCCACCCGCCCGAAGTGAGCACGCGCTCGCAGCCCAGCGCGATCACGTCATCCAGTGCGCGTCGTGGATCACGCACGAGATCGAAGGCGCGGTGGAAGGTGACGCCGAGGTGGCCCGCCGCGGCGATCAGGCCGTAGCAGCGCTCCATGTCCACCCCGCCGTCGGCAGCCAGCACGCCCAGCACCACACCGTCGCAGCCCAGCGCCACGCAGGTTTCGATGTCGCGGCGCATCGCCTCGCATTCGTCGTCGTCGTAGAGGAAGTCGCCGGCACGCGGACGGATCAGCACGTACAGCGGAATGCGCAGCCGCTCGCGCGCCATCGCGATGGTGGCGTGCGAGGGCGTGAGGCCGCCCAGTTCCAGCGCGCTGCAGAGCTCCACCCGCCCTGCCCCGCCAGCCTGTGCGGCCAGCGCGGAGGCCACCGAGTTCGCGGCCACTTCGAGCAGGCGTGCGCTCATGCGGGGAAGACGCTCTTCGAGGGGACCAGCGCGCGCTGGTCCATCGCGTCGCACACGGCGTAGGAGAAGCCGGGCTGCAGCGCCCACGCACCCACCTCGCCATCCTTGTTCATGGCGAGGAAGCCCACCTGGATTTCCTTTGCGGTCTTGGGCTTTCTGCGCACGATGCGCATCACTGCCTCGTGGCAGGCCTCGGTCGGCGTGCGGCCCTGGCGCATCAGCTCCACCACCAGGAAGCTGCCGACGTTGCGGATCACTTCCTCGCCCACGCCGGTGGACGTGGCGCCACCCACTTCGCCGTCCACGTACAGGCCCGCGCCGATGATCGGCGAATCGCCCACGCGGCCGTGCAGCTTCCACGCCATGCCGCTGGTGGTGCAGGCGCCGGCCAGCTTGCCGTGCGCATCCAGCGCCAGCATGCCGATGGTGTCGTGGTTGTCCTTGCCGCCCGGCAACCCGGCGGGGCTGCCGGCACCGTAATCGCGCACCTCGCTGTTGATCACGGGCTGGTAGTGCGCGTTCTTCAGCCACTCGTGCCAGGCTTTGTCCGCCTCCGGCGTCAGCAGCTCTTCTTTCTCGAAGCCCTGTTCCAGCGCGAACTGCAACGCGCCGTCGCCGGCCAGCAGCACGTGCGGGGTGCGCTCCATCACACGGCGCGCCACCGAGATCGCATGGGTGATGTGCTCCATCGCCGCCACGGCGCCGCAGTTGCCCTCGGCGTCCATGATGCTGGCGTCCAGGGTCACCTTGCCGTCGCGGTCGGGATAGCCGCCCTTGCCCACGCTGTGGTTCCTGAGGTCGGCCTCGGGCACGCGCACGCCGGCTTCGACGGCATCGAGCGCGTGGCCGCCCTTGCCCAGGACCGCCCACGCCGCCTGGTTGGCGGCGATGCCGAAATCCCACGTGGAGGCCACACGTACAGCGGCGGACCGGCGTGTGCCGCCGGTCGCCTCGGTGGCAAGCGGCTTGCCCATTGCCAGCGCCGAGGCGCCCAGCAGCGAAGTCTTGAGGAATTGTCGACGGTCAGCCATCTCGTTTTCCCGGAGCGCCGACGCATCCGCGCCGCGCAAGCAAAAAGCCCCGCGCCGGGGCGCGGGGCTCGGTTTCACTGCATGGCCGGCGCAAGCGCCGGCCGGCGGAACTCAGGCCGCAACCTCGACGCCCGAAGCCTGGGCGCCCTTCGGGCCCTGGGTGACTTCGAACTTCACGCGCTGGCCTTCCTGCAGGCTGCGGAAGCCCTTGGAGTTGATGGCCGAGAAGTGGACGAACACGTCCTCCCCACCGTCCTCGGGCGCGATGAAACCGAAGCCCTTGGCGTCGTTGAACCACTTGACCGTACCGAAACGCATTGCTGGAACCTCTGGAAGCATGGACAGGATGCACCCGACCGAGCTCGAACCATCCCCCTGGCTCACCGTCCTGGTGCCCGGAAAGTATCATCATGTTTCCGGGCAAAGCGCAATATGTATCTGCCGATTCGCGGCGCGAAGCCTCACGTCCGGCAAGCGGCCCGATGCAACGCAATAACGCGATAGCGCGCGATCACGCGCGCAGCATCGCTTCCAGCAGGCGCGGCACCTCGGCCGTGGCCGCGGCGAGGTGGGCGAAGATCTCCTCGATGCTGATCTCCGTCTCGTCGCCGCAGCCGGCGGCGAAGTTCGCCACCAGGGCGAGGCAGGCGTAGTCCAGGCCGAGCTCGCGCGCCAGCGCAGCCTCGGGCATGCCGGTCATGCCGACCAGGTCGCAGCCGTCACGCTTCATGCGCGCGATCTCGGCCCGGGTTTCCAGCCGCGGCCCCTGGGTGGCGCCGTAGCAGCCGCCGTCGATCGCCGCGATACCGGCCTTGCGCGCGGCCTGCAGCAGGCGATGGCGCAGTGCGGCGGTGTATGGCTCGCTGAAGTCGATGTGGTTCACCTCGGCGCCTTCGACGTCGCAGAAGCTGGTGTAGCGACCGTGGGTGTAATCGATCAATTGGTCGGGTACCACGATGGCGCGCGGCCCCATGTCGGCGCGGATGCCCCCCACCGCATTGACGCCGATCACCGTGCGCGCGCCCAGGTGATGCAGCGCCCACAGGTTGGCGCGGTAGTTCACCCGGTGCGGCGGCAGGCTGTGGCTTTCGCCGTGGCGGGCAAGGAAGGCCACGCGCCGGCCGGCGAAGTCGCCCAGCACCACCTCGCCCGAGGCAGCGCCGAACGGCGTCTCCATCGCGTGCCGCACGGTGTTCTCCAGCCCTGGGAACTTGTACAGGCCACTGCCGCCGATCACGGCCAGGTCGATCAGGTGCTCGCTCATGCGAAGGTTCCGAGGAAGTTGTTGAGATGGCGCGCCAGCAGTTCGCGGGTGCGCTCGTCCGCCAGCCGGCCATCGGCGATCTTGGTGTGCGCCTGGAACACCAGCACCTCGCCCTGCGGCTCGACCACGGCGCCGGCGCGGCGCAGCACCAGCCGCAATTGATCCTGCGCGCGCACCGTGCCGGTGACGCCAGGGCTGGCGCCGATGATGCAGACGCGCTTGCCGGCCAGCGGCGCGGATGGCCGGGCGATGCCGGGCCGCGAGATCCAGTCGATGGCGTTCTTCAGCACGCCGGTGATGCCGCCGTTGTATTCCGGGCAGGCCAGCAGCAGGGCATCGGCCTGCGCCACCGCGTCCTTCAGCGCGGCGACCGGCGCGGGATCGCCCTGCTCTTCCACGTCCTGGTCGAACAGCGGCAGGCCGTGCAGGTCGTGAATGGCGAGGGTCGCGCCGGCCGGCAGCAGCTCCTGCGCAGCGTGCAGCAGCGCGGTGTTGAAGGAGGCCCGGCGCAGACTGCCGGAGATGCCCAGGATATTCATGCGTGATCCCGTTGGATGCGCCGCTCAGCGCAAGGCGTAGATGGCTGGCAGATTGCGGCCCTGCTCGTGGTAGTCCATGCCGTAGCCGAACACGTAACGGTCGGGCAGCTCGACGCCGTTGAAGTCGGAGGCGATGCCCTTGACCAGGCGATCATGCTTCTTGCTGCACAGGCTGGCGATCAGCACGCGCTTCGCGCCGCGGCGCAGACAGTCTTCGCGCACGGCCTTCAGCGTGTGCCCCTCGTCGAGGATGTCGTCCACCAGCAACACGGTGCGCCCCTGGAGATTCGCCGCAGGTTCGCGCAGCCAGTGCAGCTCGCTGCCGCTGGTCGCGCCGCGGTAGCGGGTGGCATGCACGTAGTCGAATTCCAGGTCGGTGCGGATCGCCAGCGCCAGTTGGCCGGCGAACATCAGCGCGCCGTTCATCACGGTGAGGAAGACCGCGCGCTCGCCGTCCAGCGCGGCATCGATGCGCCTACCGAGATCGGCGATCACGGTTTCGATCTCCGCGCGCTCGAACAGCACGTCGGCGTGCGCCAGTGCATCGCGAAGGGAAGGAAGCGTCTCGTTCATGCCATGCCCTGTGCGGCGTCCAGCGCCGTGATGCGCGCGACAAAACGGTCGCGCTGGGGATTGTCGGTTAGGCTGTCCCAGCTGGCGCCGATCGCGCCACGCAGCGGGACCAGCCGTTCGGGATGCGCCGGCACGCGGCCGGCAACAGCGGCGATGGCCTCCTCCACCACATCGGGGAAACAGGCCAGCACCAGGTCGCAGCCGGCGTCCAGGTGGCCGTGCACGCGCTCGGCCACGCCGCCGGCGACGCCTGCGGCGGCCATGCTGATGTCGTCGCTGATCGCGGCACCGGCGAAACCCAGTTCGCCGCGCAGGATCTCGCCGATCCAGACGCGCGAGTAGCCAGCCGGTTGCGCGTCGACGGCGGGATAGACCACGTGCGCCATCATCACCGCTTCCGCGCGCGCCGCGATGCACTCGGCAAACGGGCGCAGGTCGTCGCGACGGATGTCCTCCAGCGGGCGCGGATCGATGGCCTGCGCCTTGTGCGTGTCGGCGGCCACCGAGCCGTGGCCGGGGAAGTGCTTCAACACCGCGGCCATGCCGGCCAGATGCATGCCGCGCACATAGGCCGTGGCCAGTTCCGCTGCGACGGCGGGATCGGCATGGAAGGCACGCACGCCGATCGCGGCGCTGCCGCGTGCGAGGTCCGCCACCGGCGCGAAGCTGAAGTCCACGCCGCAGGCGCGCAGCTCGCTGGCCATCACCCAGGCATGCTCTTCGGCGAGGCGCACCGCCTCGGCCGGATCGCGATCGTATACCTCGCCTATCCGCGCCAGGGCGGGTAACCGTGTGAAACCGTCGCGGAAGCGCTGCACCGGGCCACCCTCCTGGTCCACCGCGACCAGCAACCCCTCGCCGCCGATCTCGCGGATGGATTCGCACAGGGCCATCAGTTGCGCGCGATCCGCGTAGTTGCGCGCGAACAGGATCACGCCCGCCACACCGGGTGCGGCGAGCCACGCGCGTTCGTGTTCGGCGACTTCGAGTCCGGCCAGGCCGATCAGCAGCATCAGATTGCGTCCCCGTCGTTGGCGTCGCGCTCGGCCTGCGTCCAGCGGGCATACGGATGCGCGATCAGGTTGACGTTGTAGTAGCGCGCCAGCGCGCTCACTTCGCGGCCCAGCCAGGATGGCCGCGGAAACGACGCGTCCGCCTGCGGCAATTCCACCTCGGCCACCATGAGTCCGGCATTGTCGCCCAGAAACTCGTCGATCTCGAACAGCGTACCGTCGACGGTGACGTGATGGCGCCGCTTGGCCAGCACGCCGTCGCACAGCGTGGCGAGCAGCTCGTCGGCGTCGCCGGGCGGAATCGCGTAGTCGTACTCGGCACGCTCCACGCCCAGCCGCGCGGCCTTGATGTTGAGCCAGGCTTCGTCACCCGTGCAGCGCACCCGCACCGAAGCGCGCGCCTGCCCCGCCGCCAGCGCCGCCGCGCCAACCAGGTAGCCCTGCGCGATGCGCTCGCTGTGCTCCACCTGCGCGCGCCATCCGTCGTCGCGCAACAGGAATTTCCGTTCGATCTCGATGCCCATGAAGTTCGGCTCTCAGCCAGCGGCGGCGCCTGCAATGAAACGGCTTTTGTTGAAGAGTGCGGCCATGGATGGCCGCTTTTTGACTTTCGCATTCATGGACGAATGCACAAGTATCACCGCTCGAATACCGCAATCGACTCCACATGCGCCGTATGCGGAAACATGTCCATCACCCCGGCCGCAGCGAGCCTGAAACCATGCTGGTTGACCAGGATGCCTGCGTCGCGCGCCAGTGAGGCGGGATGGCAGGAGACGTAGACGATGCGGCTGGTCGCCTTGTGCGGCAGGTAGGCCAGCACTTGGTCGGCGCCGGCACGCGGCGGGTCGAGCAGCAGCTTGTCCCAGGGCTGCCGCGCCCAGTCGACGCCGCGCTGGTCCTCGAACAGGTTGGCGACATGGAAGCTGGCGTTGGCGATGCCGTTGCGCCGCGCGTTGTCCGCAGCGCGCGCCACCAGGCCGTGCTCGCCCTCGACACCGGCCACCTCGGCCACGCGACGCGCGATCGGCAGGGTGAAGTTGCCCAGCCCGCAGAACAGGTCGAGCACGCGGTCCCCGGGCTGCGGATCGAGCAGTTCCATCGCCCGCGCCATCATCCTGCGGTTCATGCCCGCATTGACCTGCACGAAATCCAGCGGCTGGAACTCCAGCTCCACGTCTTCGGCGCCGCCGCCCGGCGACAGCGTGAACGCCAGCCGCGGCGCCTCCGGCCACAGCGGATGCACGCTGCTCACGCCGCCGGGCTGCAGGTAGATCGCAAAGCCGTGCTCCTTGCCGAAGGCGGTCAGCGCCTCGCGGTCGCGCTCGCTCAGCGGCCGCATGTGGCGGAACACCAACGCCACGGTGTCATCGCCGGCGGCGAACTCGATCTGCGGGATCTCGGCGGCGGCATCCATGGCACTCACCAGGTCGCCAATCAGCTCGATCTTCGAACCCAGCGCGGGATGCACCACGTCGCAGTGACGGATGTCGGCCACGTAGCGCGGATTGGCCTCCTCGCGGAAACCGACCAGCACACGGCCCTTCTTCGCCACCGCGCGCACCGAGAGACGCCCCTTGCGGCGATAGCCCCAGGGCTCGTCGACCAGCGGCGGCAACCATTGCGCCGGTTCCACCTTGCCGATGCGCGCGAAGTTGTCGGCCAGCACGCGCTGCTTGGCAGCGATCTGCGCCGGGGCATCCAGGTGCTGCAGCGAGCAGCCGCCGCACAGGCCGAAGTGCGGGCACTTCGGCTCGACGCGGTGCGGCGACGGGCTGAGCACCTCGAGGGTTTCCGCCTCGTCGAAATGGCGGTGGCGCTGGCGGATGCGCAGGCGCACCCGCTCGCCCTCGAGCGCGCCGGCGACGAACACCGCCTTGCCGTCGATGCGGGCGACGCCACGGCCGTCGTGGCCCAGGTCGGTGATGTCGGCTTCGAGCTCCGCGGCAGGCGCGCGGGAGCGGGAGTTGGATCGGGACATGGTCTGCGGGGCTTCAACACGGCGGGGGCAGACCGGTCATTATCACCGATCGGCCAACCCGGCGCCCACCATGCCCGCGCGGACTACTTGCGCCGCCAGGCGCCGGAGGCGTCCTGGTAATACCAGCCGGCATGCGCGCGTTCGATCCAGGTCTGGGCGAAGGTGGCGCGGATCTGCGCCTCCCACTCGGGATGGTTGTTGGCATTGGCGATCTCGCGGTACAGCGCGGCGCGATCGCGGTTCTCGTCGGCCACGTCGGCGTTGGCCTGCGCACGCCCGGACAGTGGAACCTTGGCCGCGTCGCGCATGGCGACCATGCCGTCGCGGGTGAAGCCCACCGCGCCGCTGTCGAGCAGGGCCTGCAGCGAGGCCTGGAAGCGCATGCGCATCCGTTCGTGGATCGCCTGCACCGCCGGCGTCTGCACGCGCAGGTTCGGCACATCGGCGGCCTGGGCGGCCGGCACCAGGAGATCCAGCAGCATCGCCGAGGGCTGGTGCACGGGCGGCGGGTTGTCCTGCGCGGGGGCGCTCTTGTCCGCCGCGGGCGCCTTCTGGCCGCTGCCGTCGAGCACGGTGCCGATGAACTGGTCGGCGGCCTTCTGCGCCGCCGCCTCGGGAAAATAGACGTTGATCGTGACGCAACCCACCAGGGTGACGGCCAGCATGGCGAGGATGGTGCAGGTGAGCTTGCGCATGTGCCACTCCTTTGAACGGGACGACCGCGACGGCTTCAGCGGATCACTGGTGCGTGGCCATTGATGGCCTCGCGCAGGCGGCGCACCAGGGTGGGCCAGTCGACCCGCGTCTGGTGGCCGATCACCTCGAGGTGCGGCAGGCCGCTGCCTTCGACGACAGTGTAACCGCCATCGTTGCTCTCCAGGCCGCCCATCTCGCAGATCGCGCCGCGCAGCGTGCAGCTGAGGCCGATGCGCTTGTAGCCGAAGGTCTTGAACAGTTTCAGCATCGCGCCCTGCAGACCGCCGGCCACGCCACCGCCGCCCACCGCGGTGAGGTTGTTCACCGCGCGCTGGCTGATCCGCCCGCCGCTGTCGGCGAGCAGCGAGGCCTTGAACGCGACCGGGTTCCAGTTCACCAGGCGCAGGCCGTCGATCGAGCCGTGGAGCCGCCCGGTGATGCTGCCGAAGTCAAACACGCTGGTGATGGCGCCGAGATCGAGCTGATTGAGGCTGATGTCGCCGGCCAGTACCGGCGCCTCGCCGAACGGCTGCTGCAGGGAGAGGTGGGTGACGTCCACGAAGCCGTCGAACACGTTCACCGAGAGGCCGCCTTCCATCTCGAAGCGGTCGCCGACCCAGCGCAGCGAGGGAATCGCCCCGCCCAGCGTGCCAGGGAAGGACGGCCAACCCAGCGCATGGCTGAAGCTGGCCATGTCGACGCCGGTGACGGCGAGGCTGGTGGCGAGGCGCTGGCCCTTCGCCGCTGCCGGGCGCCAATCCAGGCTGGCCAACCGCAACTGGCCCTTCAGCACCGGCACGTTGAGCGGCTGCTGCAGGGCCAGGGTGCCGTCGCGGCTCTGCCAGCGCGACTGCGCCGCACCATTGGGAATGCGGTAGAACTGCAGGCCCTGCCAGCCCAGCGTGGTGGCGGGGCGATCGCCCTGTGCCGACCAGTCCAGGCCGCCGCGTAGGCCACTCACCGCGAAGCGGCCGCCGCCGTCGGTCAGATCCAGCCGGTCGGTGTCGAACGCGAAGGCATGCAGGCCATCGCCGCGCAAGTCCAGGCTGCCGCTCAACTGCCCGACGGAACGCACGTCGTGCAGTCCCAATGTGGCCAGCCAGGCCTGGCCGTAACGGTCGTACGCCGCCGGGAAGCTGGCATGGAAGCGGTTCAACTGCAGCTTCTGCAGGTTGCCCCTGGCGTCGAATGCCAGCGCGCCGTCCAGCTGCAGCGCATCGGCATCGTCGACACGCAGCCGGTCCAGTTCGACCGCGCCGCGGCTGGCGTGCGCGTTGATGTCCAGCTGCACCGGGTGCGCGGGCAGCTTCGCGTACAACGGCCCCAGCAGCAGTTCGCCGCCGCCCAGGCTGCCCTGCAGGCTGATCCGTGCCCCGTCGTCGCCGCTGTCGAAACCGAAGCGCCCCTTGCCGTTGACGCCCTGCCCCGCGAGAGTGCCGCTGGGCGTATCGAAGCTCACGCCGGCCAGGGTGAACTGGCCGGAGGACTGCACCCCCGTATCGCCTGCGTCCAGCGCGAGATCGGCATCCAGCCGACCGCCATTGAGCCGCCCCGACCACACCGTGCCGAGCAGGCCCTGCAGCCAGCCCGCCGGCAGCTGGCGCAGGCTGATCTGCGCGTGGCTGGGCTGGTCCAGCGGCAGCCATGCGCTGGCCTGTGCCTTGTCCTGTTGCAGCTCCACCTGCATGGTGTCGGAGCCGGGGTTCACCACCCAGCTGACCTGCGCATTGCCCAGCGCACCACCCGGTGCGCCGCGCAACTGCACGTGGCCGTCGAACACCCAGCGCAGTTGCGCATCGCGCTGCAGCCGGCCGTCGAGATGCAGGCCCACGCGCCGCCAGCCCACCGCGGCAATGTCCGCCTGGCCGGCCTGCAATTGCAGGTGCAAGCCGCCGGCCGGATCCTCGCTGAGCTGTGCGCTAAGGTCCTGCAGGCGCAGGCCCGGAAGGCTGAGCTGCTTCGCCGCGATCACGATGTCCGCCCGCGCCGGCCTCGCCAGGCCCAGGCCGAGACCGAGCAGCAGGAACAGGCACAGCAGCAGATGGCTTGATGTCGGGCGCATGTCGGGCCATTCTGCCAAAATCAGCTGAACCAAGGACCCGGTCATGCCAGCCAGCCCCGACGCCCCCCTTCCACCGCGCGTGCTGGTGGCCGACGACGAT
This sequence comes from Rhodanobacter sp., assembly GCA_035277325.1. Lineage (GTDB taxonomy): Bacteria > Pseudomonadota > Gammaproteobacteria > Xanthomonadales > Rhodanobacteraceae > Rhodanobacter_A. The sequence goes on along the minus strand of DATEKS010000165.1, from coordinate 22,676 downwards.
CCGGCCAGCCGCCGCTTCCTGTGCGACGGATTGCGCTCGCTGGGAGCCGAGGTGCAGGACTGCGCCGACGGCACGCAGGCGCTGCAACTGGCCCGCCACGAGGCCTTCGACCTGCTGCTGCTGGACTGCCGCATGCCCGGCGCCGGCGCCCACGAGATCCTGGCGGCCCTGCGTGGCGACGGACAGGCCCGCTCCAGCCGCAGCCTCGCGGTCGCCAGTTCTGCCGAACTGGACACTGCCGCACGCCGCGAACTGCTGACCGCCGGTTTCGGCGAGGTGCTGTGCAAACCCTGCGGCATCGCCGAGCTGCAGCACGTGCTGGCCCTGCTGCCCGCCACCACGCCGCTGCTGGATGACGCGGCGGCGCTGCGTGCCAGCGGCGATGCCGCCACCATGCAGGCGCTGCGCCAGTTGCTGCGCGGCGAACTGGCCCTGCTGCACCAGGAACTTGGCATGCCGGATTGCGACCACGCGGCGCTGGACGAACGGCTGCACCGGCTGCGTTCGTCCTGCGGCTTCTGCGGCACCGCAGCGCTGGCCGCCGAAGTGACGCGTCTGCAACAGCGGTTGCGCGAGGCACCACACGATGCCGCCCCGGCCATCGCGCAATTCCGTGGCGCCGTGCAACTCACCTTGCAGGCACTGGATACCTGACGCGGCCTATCCGCCGTGGCGCGGCGGCACCCCCGCCAGCACCCGCCACGCACGCAGTTCGCCACCGCCCAGGTGGTAGCGGATCACCTCGCGCATCAGCCGGCGCAGGGCCGCCATGCCGGCACGGTCCGGCATGCGGTCTTCGGCCAGCGCCAGCAGGTCGGCGCCGCGCACGGCGTGTGCCGTGGCGGCGTCACAGCGCAGCGCGCCCTGCTCCACGTCGTAGCGGTAATGCGCCTGCGCCTGCAGCACTTCCTCGCCATCGGCCTCGTGCCGCAGCTGCAGGCCGTAGCCGATCGCCTCCAGCAGGTCGCGTTCGAAGCGGCGCAGCGTCCAGCCCGTCGGTTCGTCCGCGGCCAGTCGCGCCAGCGTCGTCGCGTAGGCGTCGAACAGTGCCGGCTGTGCGTCCTGCCGCGCGGTCAGCCGCACCACCAGTTCATTGAGGTAGAGCCCGGCCAAGCCCTGATCGCCGGTCAGCCGCAGCGGCGTGCCCACTGTCTCGGCACCGGTCAGCGTGGCCAGTTCGCCGCGCAGCAGCAGATCCAGCGCCAATGGCTGGAACGGCTCCAGCTGTGCCCGCCGCAACCTCGCCCGCTCGCCGCGCACGCCACGCGCAATCACGCCCACCCGGCCGTGGTCGCGGGTCAGACACTCCAGCAGCAGCGAGGTTTCGCGATAAGGCCGCGCGTGCAGCACGTAGGCGGATTGCTGGTCGAGACGCACGCAGCCCGGCCTGCGTCAGTCGGTGTAGCCGAACTTCTTCAGCATCGCCTCGTCGTCCACCCAGCCCTCGCGCACCTTCACCCACAGCTTGAGGAAGACCTTGCGCTCGAACAGGCGCTCCATGTGGCGGCGTGCGGCCGTGCCGATCGCCTTGAGCTGGGCGCCGCCCTGACCGATCACGATGGCCTTCTGGCCGTCGCGCTCCACCCAGACCACGGCGTGGATCTCGGCGACACCGTCGGGGCGGTCGTTGAACTGCTCGATCTCGACCGTGGTGGCGTAGGGCAGCTCCTGGTCCAGCCGCAGCATCAGCTGCTCGCGCACCATCTCGGCGGCGAGGAAGCGCTCGCTGCGGTCGGTGATCTCGTCCTCGCCGTAGACCGGCGCGCGCACCGGCAGGCGGGCGAGGATCGCACGTTCCAGTTCGGCCAGGCCCTTCTTCTTCAGCGCGCTGGCGTAGTGGATATCGTCGTAGTCGTGCTTCTCGCTCAGCGTGGCCACGAACGGCAGCAGCGCCGCCTTGTCCTTGCTGAGGTCCACCTTGTTGATGACCAGCAGGCGCGGCGCCTTCTGCTCGGTGAGCGCGGCGTACAGCGCTTCGTCCTCGTCGGTCCAACGGCCCGCCTCGATCACCTGCACCACCAGGTCGACGTCGCTGATCGCTGCGCGCGCGGCACGATTGAGGCTGCGGTTCATCGCCCGCTTGGCGCCGCGGTGCAGGCCGGGCGTGTCGACGTAGAGGATCTGCCCCGCCTCGCTGCTGGCGATGCCGAGGATGCGGTGGCGGGTGGTCTGCGGACGCGGGCTGACGATGGAGAGGCGAAAGCCGATCAGTGCGTTGAGCAGGGTCGACTTGCCCACGTTCGGCCGACCGGCCAGCGCCACCAGGCCGCAGCGGTAGTCGGCATGCGGCAGTGCGCCGTCGGCGCCGGGTTCGATGGGATGATCCATGGGGAAAAGATACTCGGACAGGTGTGCGGCATTGTAGTGCGCCGGCCCATGCGGCCGGCGCAACGCGGCCACGTTCAGGCGGAGCGCGATTGCTCGACCAGGTGCGCCAGCACGGTTTCAGCAGCGTCCTGCTCGGCCTGGCGCCGGCTGGAACCACTCGCCTCGGCGCTGAACAGCTGCGGCTCGATCACCGTGCAGCGCACGTCGAAGATCTTGGCGTGATCCTCACCGTGGCTGTCGACCAGTTCGTACTGCGGCAACACATGGCCATGACCTTGCAGCCACTCCTGCAGACGTGTCTTGGCATCCTTGGAGGAGCGCCGCAACGCGGCGATGCGTTCCTCGAACAGCTCACGCACCACTTGCCGGCAGGCGTCAAGGCCGCCATCAAGGAAGACCGCCGCCAGCGAGGCCTCGAATGCGTCGGCGAGGATGGAATCCCGACGGAAGCCGCCACTCTTCAGCTCGCCGGGACCAAGTTTCAGCGCGTCGCCCAGTTCCAGCTCGCGGGCGACCGCCGCCAGCGCCTGGCCGTTGACCAGCTGCGCGCGCAGGCGCGACAACTCGCCTTCGCTGGCCTTCGGGTGCGCCTCGTACAGCATCTCGGCCACGAAGGTGCCCAGCAAGGCGTCGCCGAGGAATTCCAGGCGCTCGTTGTTCGGCTTGCCGGCGCTGCGATGGGTCAGTGCCAGCGCGGCCAGGCCGGGATCGCGGAAACGGTAGTTCAGGGTCAAGCGAGGCGGCTCACTCGTTCACGTTGCCCTGCATCTTCACACTCTTCTCGAAGTGCAGCAGGAAATCGATGTTGTAAATGAACGGGATGTCCTTGTCGTAGGCGACATGCAGCGTACTGCCACCGCCGTTGTCTCGGCTGATCGTGATGTCGGTCGGTTTGATGGTGTTGTCGCCAACGTACTGATTGCCAAACTTGAACATCAGATCGCGACGGATCTCGTCCAGTGACTTGCCGGATGTCCCGCTCGAAGCCTCCTGGTTCACTGCCTTCACCACGCCGCCGTATTCGCTATAGGACGGCACCAGCTTCATCGCCATGTAGCCGAAGAAGCCCACCACCAGCAGGATCATCAGGAACCCGATCAGGGTCACGCCCGACTGCTTCGTTTTCATAGTCCCCTCGCTATGCGGCCAGCGTGGCCGGCTGTGGTTGCGTCACGCTGCCGCATGCCCATGCGACTGCCGGCGCCGATTATGCCAGCGGCCGCGCGGGATGCAGCAGCAGCTGCATCACATCAGTGGATGATCGTGCCGATGCGGTGGAAGTCCACGCCGCCGGTGCCCCAGCCCTTCCAGCTCATCCAGATCATGAAGGCCTTGCCCGCCAGGTCCTGCTCCGGCAGGCAGCCCCACCAGCGGCTGTCGGTGCTGTTGTTGCGGTTGTCACCCATTACGAGGTAGCACCCCGGCGGCACCTTCGAAGGCACCACCGAGTTCGGAATCGAATTGGGCGTAGTGTAGGCCGGCATACGGGCGATCAGGTGGTTGACCAGCTTGCCGTCCTCGCGCTGCAGGTGCTCGGTCCACACGGTGGCGCCCATGTCCAGCATCAGGCGCTCCTCGTCACGCTGCGGGTTGCCCACGTAGGGACCGATCTCGTCGGCCTGCACCGGCTTGCCGTTGATCAGCAAGTCTGAACCGTGGCTCTCGATGCTGTCGCCGGGAAGGCCGATCACCCGCTTGATCCAGTTCTGGCTCGGCACCGGTGCATGCGGGTCGGCGCAGCTGATGTCGCCGCTGCGCACCAGCTTGCCACTGGCGTCCTGGCACAGGAAGCCAGGAAAGCGGAACACCACCACGTCGCCACGCTTCGGTTCGCCCAGGCTGAGGAACTTGTTGTTGAACGCCGGCATGCGCAGGCCGTAGGCGAACTTGTTGACCAGGATGAAATCGCCCACGTCCAGCGTGGGCATCATCGAGCCGGAGGGGATGCGGAACGGCTCGGCTACGAAGGAGCGTAGCACCAGCACCACCAGCACCACCGGAAACAGCGAGCGCGCCCAGTCCACCGGCGCCGGGTCGCGGTACTCGCTGCCGGCCGCGTCCAGGCGCGCCTTGCGCTTCTTGTAGAAGAACAGGCGATCCAGCCCCCACACCACGCCGAACAGCACGGTGAGGCCCAGCAGGATGGCGGAAAAGTCGAATTCCATGCTTACTCCCGAGAGTGCCGCTTCTTATTTGTCTGTACGCAGCACGGCGAGGAAGGCTTCCTGCGGAATCTCCACCCGGCCGACCTGCTTCATGCGCTTCTTGCCTTCTTTCTGCTTCTCCAGAAGCTTCTTCTTGCGGCTGACGTCGCCGCCATAGCACTTGGCCAGCACGTTCTTGCGCAGCGCCTTCACCGTCGAGCGCGCGATGATCTGCGCGCCGATCGCCGCCTGGATCGCCACGTCGAACTGCTGGCGCGGGATCAGGTCCTTCATCCGTTCCACCAGTTCGCGGCCGCGCCGATCCGCGTGCGAACGATGCACGATCAGGCTCAGCGCGTCCACGCGGTCGCCGTTGATCAGCACATCCACGCGCACGAACGGGCCGGCATCGAAGCGCTCGAAGTGATAGTCCATCGAGGCGTAGCCGCGCGACACCGACTTCAGGCGGTCGAAGAAGTCCAGCACCACCTCGGCCAGCGGCAGCTCGTAGGTGATCTGCACCTGGCTGGCCAGGTACTGGATCGAGCGCTGCACGCCGCGCTTCTCCTCGCACAGCGTGATGATGTTGCCGATGTAGTCCGGCGGGGTGAGGATGCTGGCCACGATGATCGGCTCGCGGATCTCGTCGATCTGCGGCACCGGCGGCAGCTTGGCCGGATTGTCCAGCGGCAGCACCTCGCCGTCGGTCTTCAGCACCTCATACACCACGGTCGGCGCAGTGGTGATCAGGTTCAGGTCGTACTCGCGCTCCAGCCGCTCCTGCACGATCTCCATGTGCAGCATGCCGAGGAAGCCACAACGGAAACCGAAGCCCATCGCCTCGGAGCTTTCCGGCTCGAAGAACAGCGCGGCGTCATTGAGGCGCAGCTTGTCCAGCGCCTCGCGCATCGCCGGGAAGTCGTCGGCCGAAACCGGGAACAGGCCGGCAAACACGCGCGGCTGCATGGTCTGGAAGCCCGGCAGCGGTTCGGCGGCGGGCTTGCCGGCGTGGGTGAGCGTGTCGCCCACCGGCGCGCCGTGCACGTCCTTGATCGAGGCGTTGATCCAGCCCACCTCGCCGGCAGAGAGCTTGTCCAGCTTCTTGCGCTTGGGCGTGAAGACGCCCACCTCGTCCACCTCGTGGGTACGGCCAGTGGACATCACCAGCAGCTTGTCGCCGGGCTTGATCTCGCCCTGCATCACGCGCACCAGCGAGATCACGCCGAGGTAGTTGTCGAACCAGGAATCGATGATCAGCGCCTGCAGCTTGTCGGTGTCGCGCGGCTGCGGCGGCGGGATGCGCGCCACGATGGCCTCCAGCACCTCGACCACATTGAGACCGGTCTTGGCACTGATCGCCACCGCGTCGGTGGCGTCGATGCCGATCACCGCCTCGATCTCGCCCTTCACCTTCTCGATGTCGGCGGTGGGCAGGTCGATCTTGTTCAGCACCGGCACCACTTCCAGGCCCATCTCCACCGCGGTGTAGCAGTTCGCGACGGACTGCGCCTCCACGCCCTGCGCGGCGTCCACCACCAGCAGCGCGCCCTCGCAGGCGGCCAGCGAGCGGCTCACCTCGTAGCTGAAGTCCACGTGGCCGGGGGTATCGATGAAATTGAGCTGGTAGATCTTGCCGTCGCGCGCCTTGTACGGCAGCGACACCGACTGCGCCTTGATCGTGATGCCGCGCTCGCGCTCGATCGGGTTGTTGTCCAGCACCTGCGCTTCCATCTCGCGCTCGGCCAGACCGCCGCAGAGCTGGATGATGCGATCCGCCAGCGTGGACTTGCCGTGGTCGATGTGGGCGATGATGGAGAAGTTGCGGATCAGTTCCATGGAACGCGCGAAGCCGGCCTTGCCTTGGGAGCGCCACCGGAATGGCGGCACGAACCCGGTATTGTCGCATGGAACAGCGGCTTGCCGCCGCATTACCGTTCCCATGAACCGGTGCATTCGCGACGGCACGGAGGGTGGCGGCCACCCTCCGTGCCGTCCGGCATCACTTGCCGTCAGGCACGGTCAGGCCGAAGAAGCGGTTCTGGCCGTCGCGGCGCACCAGCAGCAGCACAGTGGAGCCGGCCTTCACGTCCTTCGTCGCGGCGCGGAACGCCTCCACGCTGCCCACCGGCTGCTGGTTGACCATCAGGATCACGTCGCCCGGCTGCAGGCCTGCCTGTGCCGCCACGTCGCCGGTGACGTCGCCGACCAGCACGCCCTGCCCCGGCTTCAGGTCCATCTGCTTGCGGGTGACGTTGTCCAGCGGCTGCACGGTGATCCCCAGCGCGGCGGCGCCGCTGCTGTTCGCGCCCGGCGCCGTACCAGCGTTGCCCACCGCATTCTGATCACGCGGCATCGCGCCGACGGTGACCTGCACGGTCTGCTTCTTGCCGTTGCGCAGGATCTCCAGCGGCGCCCGCGTACCGGGCTTGGTCATCCCCACCAGCGGTGGCAGGTCCGCAGGGCTGCGGATCGCGTGGCCGTCGTAGGAAAGGATGATGTCGCCCAACTGGAGGCCAGCCTTCTCAGCGCCGCTGCCGGGCGTCACCTCGGCCACCGCCGCACCGGAGGCATCCGGCAGCTTGTAGGCCTTCTCCATGTCGTCGCTGACCGCCTGGACCGACACGCCCAACTGGCCACGCGTCACGTAACCCTTGGTCTTGAGCTGGTCCACCGCGTTCATCGCCACGTCGATCGGGATCGAGAACGACACGCCCTGGTAGCCGCCCGTGCCCGAATAGATCTGCGAATTGATGCCGACCACCTGGCCCTGCAGGTTGAACAGCGGACCGCCGGAATTGCCGCGGTTGATCGGCACGTCGGTCTGGATGAACGAGGTATAGGGCTGGTCGTCCCGGCCCAGGTTCCGGCCCACTGCGCTGACGATGCCCTGGGTCACGGTGTAGTCGAAGCCGAACGGCGAGCCGATCGCCAGCACCCACTGGCCGGGCTTGAGGCTACGCGAATCACCAATGCTCACCGTGGGCAGGTTGCTGCCCGCACTCACCTTGAGCAGGGCGATGTCGTAGGTGGGGTCGGTGCCCACCACCTTGGCATCCAGGATGCGCCGGTCCTGCAAGCGCACGATCACCTTGTCCGCATCGGCCACCACGTGGTTATTGGTGAGGATGTAGCCGTCGGCGGAGATGATGAAGCCTGATCCCAGCGAGGTATGCGCCTGCTCGGCCGGCGACGGCATCATCGGCATGCCGAAGAAGCGGCGGAACAGTTCGGCCTGCGGATCGTTCGGCATGCCGCCCTGCCCCGACAGGCCACGCATGCGTGGCTTGCCGCCGTTGTACTTCGCCTCCACCTGCACCACAGCAGGCGCATTCTTCTGCACGATGCCGGTGAAGTCCGGCAGGGACGCCGCGGCAGGCGCCGGCTGGGCCTGCACGACCGGTACGGCCAGGGCCGTGCCGGCCAGGGCGCAGCACACCAGCAGGCTCAGGCGGGAGCTGCGCAGGATGGACGATTTCATGACACCTCCTAGGATCGGTTCAAGCTTGGAAACGGACACGCACCACCGGCGACCCTAGCCGGGTCGCGGGTGAACGGAGTGGTGATGGAGGGGCGAACCGCGGAACATGCACGCGGTTCTGCCTTACTGCGCGCTGGCGCCTTGGCGCGGAGCGTCCGGCACCTGCTGCTGGGCCGGGTCGAGCAGGATCAAATAGCTGCCGTCATGGTTGTCCAGCGTGCGGTAGCGCTGGGCGCGGAACGGCGACATGCCGCGGCCGCCGTAGAGCGGGGACGAGGACAGGCCGGCATCGACCGGCGCACCCAGCGTGGCCGAGGCACGCTGGCTGAGCAGACCCGGCGCCTTGCCGCTCAGCCACGGCGGCACCACCGCCACCTCGGCCGGCTGCGGGGCAGCGGCCGGCGCATTCTTCACCGGCATGCCCGGCGCAGTCTGCGCAGCCAGCGGGCTGGTGTGCCGTTCGGCATCACCGGTGGGCTGGGTGATCATCAATGCCGCAGCGGCCACGCTGGCGGCAATCGCACCGCCAGCCGACCAGCGCAACCAGCGGTGACGCGGCGCTGCGACCACGACGGATTCCTGCTCGATCGCCAGCATCACCCGTGACACGAAACCGGCCTCGGCCAGTGGCGGCAGCTGCCGGCGCAGGCCATCGCGCGCCACGTGGTAGCTCACCCAGGTGCGCCGCAACTCACCATCGTGGTCGAGCCGACGCAGCAGGAAACGCAGTTCCTCGTGCGACAGCTCGCCGTCGATGCCGGCCGAAAGGTGCTCACGCGCATGCTGGTCTGGCTGGTTCATGTCTGCTCCTCGCGGTCCGACAACAGCGGCCGCAGCTTCTCGTCGATCGCCTCGCGGGCCCGGAAGATGCGCGAACGCACCGTCCCGATCGGGCAACCCATCGCCTCGGCGATTTCCTCGTAGCTCAGGCCGTCCACCTCGCGCAGCGTGATGGCCACCCTGAGTTCCTCAGGCAGCGCTTGGACAGTGGAAAACACCGAATGTTCAATTTCCTGCCGCATCAGTTCGCGCTCGGGGGTGGCGCTGTCGTGCATGCGCTCGGCGCCGGACAGGAACACCGCGTCCTCGGCGTCGATGTCGTCGGTGGGCGGACGCCGCCCCATCGCCACCAGGTGGTTCTTGGCGGTGTTCACCGCGATCTTGTAAAGCCAGGTGTAGAACGCGCTGTCACCGCGGAACGAGCCGATCGCCCGCCAGGCGCGGATGAAGGATTCCTGGGCGATGTCCTCGCACTCGGCGTGGCTCTTCACGTAGCGCGAGACCAGCCCCACGACCTTGTGCTGGTACTTGCGCACCAGCAGGTCGAAGGCGCGCTTGTCGCCGCCCTGCACGCGCTCGACCAGTGCCCGATCCAGTTCGTTTTCGCCCGTGCGGGCCGTATCCGTCGTCAATGCTGTCTTCCGCTGCGGAGCTTGTGCCAGAACGAGCGCGCTGCTCAGACCGGGGCCGGGCGCGCAAGTTCAGCGTCGCCGAGAGTGTAGCGATTCCATCCTGACGCGCACCCGGGCCAAAGGTTGACCCGCCGCGGTCTGGCGGCAGATCTCAGGCTATGGGGACGGCGGAGGGTGGACTCAAGCCGGCACGGCAGCCGGCTGGCCCAGCAGCTGCTGGCGCTCGGCCAGCAGGCGCTCGAAGGAAACCACCGGCAGCGGCCGGCAGAACAGGTAACCCTGCAGCTCGTCGCAGTCGTGGGCGCGCAGGAAAGCCAGGTGCTGCTCGGTCTCCACGCCCTCGGCCACCACGCTGCGGCCGAGCCGGTGCGCCATCTCGATGGTGGCGCGCACGATCGCCTCGTCGTCCGGGTCCACGCCGATGTTGCGCACGAAGCTCTGGTCGACCTTGATGCGGTCGGCCGGCAGCTTGCGCAGGTAGTCCAGCGAAGCGGCGCCGGTGCCGAAGTCGTCGATTGCGATGCGGCAGCCCAGCCGATGCAGCGCCTGCAGGTTCTCCACCAGGTTCGGCGCAGCCTTGATGCTGATGCTCTCGGTGACTTCCAGCTCCAGCAGTGTGGGATCGAGCCCGGTTTCCTGCAGGGCGCGGAACACCGTGGCCGGCAGCTTCGGCTCCATCAGCTGCAGGGCGGACAGGTTCACGCCCAGGCGCAGGCGCAGGCCGTAGCGCTGCTCCCATTCCTGGGCTTGGCGGCAGGCCATGCGCAGCACCCATTCGCCGATCGGCACGATCAGGCCGGTTTCCTCGGCCAGCGGGATGAATACCGCAGGGCTGATCGGTCCCAGCTCGGGGTGCTCCCAGCGCAGCAGCGCCTCCATCCCCACGATGTCCTCGCTGTCGGTGCCCACCTGCGGCTGGTAGACCAGGCGCAGCTCGCCGTTGCCCAGCGCGTGGCGCAGGCGTGAGCGCAACGCCATGCCGTGCTCGCGCGCGTACTCCGGACTCACCTCGTAGATGCGGCAGGTATTGCGACCCTGGCGCTTCGCTGCATACATCGCCTCGTCGGCGTGCTTGAGCAGGGTTTCCGCATCCGCCGCGTCGTCGGGGAAAAAGCTCACGCCGATCGACACGCCGATCTGCAGGTGCGTGCCGTTTTCCAGCGGCAGCGGCTCGCCGACCACCTGCAGGATCTTGTCGGCGACCCGCTGCACGTCGTCGTTCTTCACGATGTGGCGCAGCACCACGGTGAACTCGTCGCCGGCATAGCGCGCCACCGTGTCGGAGGCGCGCACGCTGCCGCGCAGGCGGCGGGTGACTTCCTGCAGCACCTGGTCGCCGGCGGCGTGGCCGTGGGTGTCGTTGATCGCCTTGAAGTGGTCGATGTCAACGAACAGCACGGCGAAGCACTCGCCGTTGCGCACCGCCTCGCGCAGGATCGACTCCAGCCGGTCGCCGAACAGCAGCCGGTTCGGCAGTCCGGTGAGCGCGTCGAGCAAACCCTCGGCGCGTCCCTGTTCGCGGGTGAGGCCCAGCTCCAGGCCCTGCGCGAAGCGGGCCGAGGCGCAGCGAAGCAGCGGCTCGACGATCGCCATGTCGCCGAAGCCGCGGCGGGTGCCGGCCAGCATCGCGCCCAGCACCACGCGGCGCTCGTCAAGCAGCGGCAGGCCCACGAAACCGGACAGCTCCAACAGCGGCAGCAACGGATCGGCCGGCACGCGCTGCGCCGCCTCGCTGCGGTAGAGCACCGGCTCCCCACCGAGGACGCGCTGCAGCAGCTGCTGCGCCTCGACCGGCGGCCAGGCCGGCTCTGCGCCGTTCCACAGCTGCAGCAGCGGCACCAGGAACTCGCTGCCTTCGTTGCGCACCGGCCACACCGCGAAGTAATCCAGCGCCAGCTCGTCGAACAGCAGCCGCGCGGTAGCGTCGCGGGTGGCGCCGCCACCGCTGGTGGCGAAGATGCGCGCCAGCAAGGCCAGCGCATTTTCCGCCGCGCTGCGGCCTTGCACGGGCGCCGCCGGCGGAACGGCAGGCGGCAGTTGCTTCCAGCGCGTCAGCAGTTCGTCCTCGATCCGGGTGGCGTGCAGCCAACCGGCGATGTCGTCGGGCAACTGCGTGGCCTGCAACGGCGCATCCTCGTCGAGGATCGCCAGCAACGGCACGCCGGCCCCGGCGTCCAGCGCGCGCAACTGCTCGCAGCACTGGCGTGCCTGCGCGGCATCGTCACCGAGCACGGCCACCATCAGGTCCAGCGGGGGGCGCCCTTCCAGCAGGATCGCCGCGTGCTGCGCATCGCGGGCGCTGTGGATGTGCCGGCACCCCGATTGCTCGAACACGTCGAACAGGCGGCGGCGCAGATCGCGGCGGGCAGCGAGTACGAGGATGCCTTCGCTCATGCCTGTCCACTCAGCCAACGGCCATCGCGCAGGCGCAGGCGCTGCGGCAACTCGGGCTCGCTGTCGATGCAGGTGATCAGTTCGCCCAGTTGCTCGACCAGGGCCAGTGGCGCGTTGAGCAACACCACGCGACGCAGGTGGCCGGTGGTCGCCCGCGCCAGTTGCCGCAGCAGGGCAAGATCGGCCGCCGTCAGCGGCAACTCCAGTTCCTGCAGCACGTAGACGCCGAAATGCATGCTCTGTTGCATGTAACGCAACGCCTGGCCGAGGCGTTGTGCGTCCGGCACGCGCGCATGTGCGTCGCGCAGGCTGGACAGGCCCTGCCCCGGCTGCCACAGGTACACCGCCTGCCCGCTGTGGCGCGCGATGCTGCGGAAATGTTCCAGCAAGGCGACGCCGTCCTCGCTGCGCACGGCCACCACCCCGGCAGGCGCGGCCAGGATCCGTTCGAAGACGTCGTGACCGGAAGATGGCAGTGGCATGTCCATCATCGATGTCATCGTGGCTCCCAGGATCGTTCGGCGCCGGCTGGCGGAATGGTGCACCGTCGGCCGGCACGCATGGCGCATTCTCCACGGTTTGTGTCCATTCTGGGGCCTGCCCGCCGCCGCGGAGGGCGAACCGCTTCACATTCGACCGATCGGAAGATTCCGAAACCCGACGCAAGTCCGTGCGTGGCACTGGCCCGGCGCGCATCTCGCATTCATCCGGACGGGACGGTATGGTTCGGGTCTCGTCCACCACCCTTCCCGGCCCATGTTCGAAGGATTGCGCTTCAACCATTGGAAAACGAGCCTGGACGAGCGCGGTATCGTCACGCTCGGTCTCGACCGCGCCGGCAGCAGCGTCAACGCGATCAACCGGGCCGTGCTCGATGAGCTGGGCCAGATCGTCGAGCGGCTGGCGATCGAGCAGCCGGCCGGGGTGATCGTGCATTCCGTCAAGCCCGCCGGATTCGCGGTGGGTGCGGACATCAAGGAGTTCGTGGAGTACGCGAAACAGGGCAGCGTGCTGGAGAACATCGAGCGCGGGCAGCAGGTGTACGAGGCGCTGGCCCGGCTGTCCTGCCCCACCGTCGCGGCGGTGCACGGCGCCTGCATGGGTGGCGGCACCGAGCTGATCCTGGCCTGCCAGCAGCGCATCGCCGCGGATGACGACAAGACGAGGATCGCCCTGCCCGAGGTGATGCTGGGCATCCATCCCGGCTGGGGCGGCAGCGCGCGCCTGCCACGGCTGATCGGCGCCACCGAGGCGCTGCCCCTGATGCTCACCGGCAAGTCGCTGTCGGCGAAACGCGCGCTGGCACTGGGCGTGGTCGACCGCGTGGCGCCGCCCGACGAACTGCTGGCCGAGGCGCGCGCCCTGCTACGCCGTCCGCAGGCGCGGCCGTTCGCGCGGCGCGCCAAGGCCTGGCTCACCAACTGCTGGCCCGCACGGCAGATCCTCGCGCCAATGGTGGTGAAGCAGACCGCTGCCAAGGTGCGCAGGGAACACTACCCCGCGCCGTTCGCGCTGATCGACGTGTGGCAGCGCGGCGGCGGCGACATCGGGCAACGGCTGAAGCTGGAGGCGCGTTCAGTGGCAAAGCTGGCGGCCACGCCCACCGCGCACAACCTGATTCGCCTGTTCTTCCTGCAGGAGCGGCTGAAGAACCAGGGCGCCGGCACCGAGCACGGCATCAGGCACGTGCACGTGGTGGGTGCCGGCGTGATGGGCGGCGACATCGCCGCCTGGGTCGCGCTCAAAGGCTTCGACGTCACCCTGCAGGACCGCGAGATGAAGTACGTCCAGCCTGCGCTGGACCGTGCCCGCAAGCTGTATGAGAAGAAGCTCAAGGCACCGGAAAAGATCGAAGCCGCCATCCATCGCCTGCGCGCCGACGTGGAGGGTGCGGGCGTGAAAAACGCCGACCTCGCCATCGAAGCGATCTACGAGAACGCCGAGGCCAAGGAGGCGCTGTACACCGCCATCGAGCCGCAGTTCCGGGGCGAGGAAATCCTCGCCAGCAACACCTCCAGCATTCCGCTGGACGAGCTGCGCAAGAACCTCAAGGCGCCGCAGCGCTTCCTCGGCCTGCACTTCTTCAATCCGGTGGCACAGATGCCACTGGTCGAGGTGGTGCGCCACGACCGGCTCGATCCGGCGATCGAAAAGCGCGCGCTGGCATTCTGCAAGGCCATCGGCAAGCTGCCGGTAGCGGTAAAGGGCACGCCCGGCTTCCTGGTCAACCGCATCCTGATGCCCTACCTGCTGGAAGCACTGCGCCTGTACAACGAGGGCGTGCCCGGCCCGGTGCTGGACAAAGCGGCGAAGCAGTTCGGCATGCCGATGGGCCCGATCGAGCTGGCCGACACCGTGGGCCTGGACGTATGCGTCTCGGTGGGCAAGGAGCTGTCGCCCTTCCTCGGCCTGGAACTGCCGCCGGGACTGGAAGACAAGCTCGACGCCGGCAAGCGCGGCAAGAAGGACGGCCAGGGCCTGTACGTGTGGCAGGACGGCAAGCCGATCAAGCCGGAAGTCGACCCGGACTACCAGCCTGCGCCGGACCTCACGGACCGCATGATCCTGTCCATGGTGAACGAGGCGGTGGCCTGCCTTGCCGATGGCGTGGTGGACGACGCCGACCTGCTCGATGCCGGCGTGATCTTCGGCACCGGCTTCGCGCCGTTCCGCGGCGGCCCGATCCAGTACGTGCGCAGCGAGGGCGTCGCCGTGGTGCAGGCGAAGCTGGAGCAACTGGCGCAACGCCATGGTGCGCGGTTCACGCCGAAGGAAGGCTGGGATCACCCGGTGTTGGCGGCGAGTGCCGACACGCCCTGAATCCACGCGCATCGCATGCGAAAACGCCCGGCACATGGCCGGGCGTTTTCGTCAGAGGGCGGCGAGCAGGCGAGCGGCCTACCACACCAGGTCGTCGGGCACGCCATCGTCGTCAACACCGACCGTTCCCGGATCGACCAGCAGCGCCAGCAGGTGTCCGTCGATCGCGCGTACCTGTTCGGCGACCTCGCGGCTGACCAGCAGGTAGCGCCCCGCCTGCTGCACCACGCCCAGCTCACCTGCGTTGAGCGCAGCCAATTGGGCCGCGTCGACGTGGACGCGGCGGATCTTGCCGCCGTACTCGAAGTTGCGCACCAGCTCGGTCTCGGCCTTGTTCAAGGCCTTGCCGTCCAGCAGCTGCTGGATCTTCTGCTTGCGCTCGCGGCGCAGGCGCGCCTCTTCCTCGGCCGCCTGCTGGGCACGCTTGCGTTCGTTCGCCTCGGTCTGCGCGCGGATGGCGTAGGCCTTGGCCAGGTCGATGTCTTCCTGGCTGCGTCGCGGCGCTGGCGGCTTGCCGCCGTGGCCATGCGGCTTGCCGGCCGGCCGGCCCTTGGTCTCGCTGCTGCGCTTTTCCTCGCGGATTTGCTTGACGAGGCCGCTCTTCAGCAGCTGGTCACGCAGGGATTCGCTCATGTTCTTGTTTCCGGTTTTTGGCAATACGCCGGTTTCAGTAATGCGGCGGCGGCGGTTCGCTGTGCGGGTCGTGCCCCGAGCCCAGCCGCACGCTCTGCAGTTCCTGGCGCAGCAGGTGCAGCAAACGCTCCAGCTCGACGATGCGCATGGCCTGCTCGGCGTCGGCCGCGGCCAGCGCCTGCACGGTGTCGTCGATGAAGGTGAGCCGCACTTCCAGATCGGCCAGGCGCTGTTCGATCGCGTCCATCAGCGTGCCACGCGCAAGCTGCGGCCGCGGCCGATGCCGTAGTAGGCCAGGCCGGCCTCCTCCACCGCAGCGGGATCGTAAAGGTTGCGGCCGTCGAAGATCACCGGCGTCCTGAGCATGGCGCGAATGCGCGCGAAGTCGGGGCTGCGGAAGGCCTTCCACTCGGTGACGATGGCCAGCGCATCGGCATCTTGCAGCGCGTCGCGGGCATGCTCGCACAGCACGAGGTCGGTGCGCTCGCCGTAGATGCGTAAGGTCTCCTCGCGCGCTTCCGGGTCGAAGGCCTGCACGCGGGCGCCGGCATCCCACAGCGCTTCCATCAGGCGGCGGCTGGAGGCTTCTCGCATGTCGTCGGTGTTCGGCTTGAAGGCGAGGCCCCACAGCGCGATGGTCTTGCCCTGCAGCTGGCCGTCGAAGTGGTGCGCGATCAGCTCGAACAACTTGGTCTTCTGGTCATGGTTGACCGCCTCGACCGCGCCCAGCAGGCGCGCGTCATAGCCCACGCCACGTGCCGTGCGCTCCAGCGCCTGCACGTCCTTGGGGAAGCAGGAACCACCATAGCCGGCGCCCGGATAGATGAAGTGGTAGCCGATGCGCGGATCGGCGCCGATGCCCTGGCGCACCAGTTCCACGTCGGCGCCCACGCGCTCGGCGATGTTGGCAATTTCGTTCATGAAGCTGATCTTGGTCGCAAGCATCGCATTGGCGGCGTACTTGGTCAGCTCGGCCGAACGCTCGTCCATCACCACGGTGCGTTCATGGTTGCGGTTGAACGGCGCGTACAGCTTGCGCAGCACCGCCACCGCACGCTCGCTGGAACTGCCGATCACGATGCGGTCGGGACGCAGGCAATCCTCCACCGCGTCGCCTTCCTTGAGGAATTCGGGATTGGAAACCACGTCGTATTCGATCGCCGCACCGCGCGCTGCCAGCTCGGCTGCGACCGCCGCATGCACGCGGTCGGCGGTGCCCACCGGCACAGTGGACTTGTTCACCACCACCGCGTAGCGGTCCAGGTGCTGGCCGATGGTCCGCGCCACGCCCAGCACGTACTTCAGGTCGGCGCTGCCGTCCTCGTCGGGCGGCGTGCCCACCGCGATGAAGATCACCTCGGCGTGCGCGATGCCGGCCGCGGCATCGGTGGTGAAATCGAGCTGGCCGTCGGCGTGGTTGCGCTTGACGATGGGCTCCAGACCCGGCTCGTAGATCGGGATCTCGCCGTGCTGCAGACGCTCCACCTTGCCCGCGTCGATGTCGACGCAAACCACGTGGTTGCCCATCTCGGCGAGGCAGGCGCCGGTGACCAGGCCAACATAGCCAGTGCCGAAGATCGTGACTTTCATCGTGCTTCCGATTCCTGTGGATGCGAACGCGCATTCTAACCGCGCAAGCATTGCCGCGGCCGGACAAAACAAGAGGGCGCGAATCGCTTCGCGCCCTCCCTTGACTGAAGCCGAAGCTGCGCTTACTTGGCGGCAGGAGCTGCCGGCGTCGGCTTGGTGCTGACCAGGGTCACGTCGAAGATCAGCGTGGCGTTCGGCGGCATCGGCGGCTGCGGCTCGGCGCCGTAGGCCAGGTTCGACGGGATGAACAGCTTGTAGTGGCCGCCCACCTGCATCAGCTGCAGGCCCTCGCGGAAGCCCGGGATCACGCCAGCCAGCGGAATGTCGGCCGCGCCCGGCGGATTGTGCTTGGACGAGGCGTCGAACACCTGGCCGTCGACGAAGCTGCCGGTATAGTCGATTTTCACCGTGTCGTTCGGACCCGGACGGGCGCCGGTACCCTGGCTGATCACCTGGTACTGCAGGCCCGAAGCGGTGGTCTTCACGCCCGGTGCGGTCTTGTTCTTGGCGAGGAAGGCGTCGCCCTCGGCCTTGTTCTTGGCCGCCAGCTTGGTCATCTCGGCCTCGTACTTGGCCTTGATCTTGGCCATGAACGCGTCATGCACCTGCTTGGCCTCTGCCTCGCTCATGCTCGGCTTCTGGCCGGACAGGGCAGCCTTCACCGCATTCGCCACGGCGGTCGGGTCCAGCTCGTCACGCATGATCGGCGGCACCTGGGAAGCAATCTCCCAGCCCACCACGTAGCTGGCCTTGGCCTTGTCGACCGTGCCGGTGGCGCTGGTGGCGCTGGCAGCCTTGGTGGCCGTCTGGGCGGCGAACGCACCCGCCGACATGCCCAGCGTCGCAGCCACCGCAAGGGCCGTCAGCGTGGGGCGCAGAAAATGCTTCATTCGGTATTCCCTCGTGTTTTGGATATGCCGGTGCCGCCGGCCGGGCCCCCACTGCGGAGGCATGGTCGCCCATTGTGAGGCGCCCGCGCCGGGCTTGCAATCGGGTCTGCTTGCGACAGTCAAGCCGCAGAAAGGTTCCGCCGGAGCCGCCGGAAACGCGCGTCCGGCATGTTGTACATGCCAGGCACCGGGATGTCAGGCGGAGTCGCCGTGTTCGGACGGCTCCGGCTTGTCCAGCGTCTCCTTCAGGGCAGCCTGCAGCCGCGCATGCAGCTTCACCAGGCTGCGCCACAGCACTACCGCCAGCACCACGCCGGCCACCAGCAGCGACCACGCCACGCCACGCGGCGGCAGGATCGCCGAGCCCAGCGCGCTGACCAGCAGCGCCAGCGCGAACAGGGTGGCCAGCGGAATCATCCGCGCCAGCACATTGCGGATCGCCTGCGTGTAACCACCGGTGTAGCGTTCGCGGATGCCCAGCTCGGCCAGCAGCATACCCAGCGCCTCGGCCTTGCGGTACACCGCGATCAGCATCGGCAGCGACAGGAACAGCGCACAGGCCCAGATCAGCGTGTGGCGCAGGTCGCGGTGAATGCCGAACTGCGTGAACCAGCCCCAGCCGTGCAGGTTCACGTAGGCGCCGATCACGAACAGCGTGACCACCAGCAGCACGTTGACCGCGATGTGCCACAGCAGGCGGCGCAGCATCGCCGCCAGCACCGCGTTCTCGTTCACCGGCCGCAGGTTCTCCAGCCAGCCGCTGTAGCTGTCGACCAGGAAGCGCAACGAGCGCGGCGTGACATGTGCCAGGCCGTCGGCCAAGCGGTCGGCCGAACGACTCAGGTACGGCGAGATCGCCATGCACAGCACCGACACCGCCACCGCGATCGGATAGAGGAAATCGCTGATCGCGCCCAACGACAGGCCCAGCGTTGCGATCACGAAGGAGAACTCGCCGATCTGCGCCATGCTCAGGCCCGAGCGCAACGCAGTGCGCGCATCGTGGCCCACGGCGAGAATGCCAAGGCCGCAGGCCAGCGTCTTGCCAACGATCACCACCGCGGCGATCAGCAGTGCCGGCAGCGCGTACTGCCACAGCATGGCGGGATCGATCTTCAGGCCGATCGCCACGAAGAACAGCGCCGCGAACATGTCGCGCAAGGGTTCGACCAGGTGCAGCACGCGCCCCACGCTGCGCGCCTCGGCCACCACCGCACCGGCGAGGAAGGCGCCCAGCGCCACGCTGTAACCCATCCATGCCGCCAACAGGCTGGCGCCGAAGCAGATGCCGAGCACGCTCACCAGCAGGGTCTCGTCGCGGCCGAAACCGGCCACGTAATCCACCAGTCGCGGCAGCAGCAGCAGGCCGAGGATCATGCCCACCACCACGAACAGGCCGAGGTGGCCGACCAGCGCAAACGCAGTATCCGCCTGCACGGTGCCGCCGATCGCCACCGCAGTGAGCAGGGTCAGCATCACGATGGTGAGTACGTCCTCGGCCACCAGCAGCCCCACCACCAGTTTCGCGAACGGCTGCCCCTGCTTGCCACCCTCCTTCAGGGTGCGCGTGGCTACCATGGTCGAGGACAGCGCGATGATCGCGCCGAGGAACAGCGCATCGACACCTTTCCAACCGAACAGGCTACCCAGGCCCACGCCGATCCATAGCATCAGCCCCACTTCCAGCACCGCCACCGCGAGCACGCCGATGCCGACTTCGCGCAACTTGCGCACGCTGAACTCCAAGCCCAGCGTGAACATCAGCAGCACCACGCCCAGGTTGGAGATGTCGTCGATCGCGCGCGGATCAGCCACCAGCATGCCCGGCGTATGCGGGCCGATCAGCACGCCGGCCAGGATGTAGCCCAGCAGCACCGGCTGGCGCAGGCGCTGGAACAGGATCGTGGTGGCGCCGGCCACGAGCATCACCATCGCGAGGTCGCGGATGAAGCCGATCTCGTGCATGTCTTCCTCTCGTCGCGCCCAGGCAGGAAGCTTAAACGATGCCTTGTATTGGCCGTGACCGCTGCTGGCGAAGCTCGCCGATCCGACGTCGGCGAACATGTGAAAATTTCTTGAAAAAAAGCTTGACGGAAATGCGACCCCCACCTATTCTTTGCGGCTTCCAGCGGCGGGGCCATAGCTCAGCTGGGAGAGCGCCTGCATGGCATGCAGGAGGTCGGCGGTTCGATCCCGCCTGGCTCCACCAACCTAACCTGTCCCCATCGTCTAGAGGCCTAGGACATCACCCTTTCACGGTGGCGACCGGGGTTCGAATCCCCGTGGGGACGCCAAGGTTGGCTCGCGCAGTACGTTGGCTGGAAACAAATGTGGAGCGGTAGTTCAGTCGGTTAGAATGCTGGCCTGTCACGCCGGAGGTCGCGGGTTCGAGTCCCGTCCGCTCCGCCACGAACAACAAAAAAGCCGCCTCTGGGCGGCTTTTTTGTTGTTCGTGGTACCTGTGCATTCGTCCCTGAATGCGAAAGTCAAAAAGCGGTCATCCTTGGCCGCACTCTTCAAGAAACGCCGCTACGCTCCATCACCCTCTCGTGGCTCGAACGGCTCCAGCGTTCCCATCGAATGTCCCTGCTCCGCCAGGTATTCCAGCCAGCGCGCGAGAAAACCGTTCATCTGCAGGCGATGCTGGAACACCGTATGCGCCGGCGCGAACGGGCCGAGCACCTGCCACAGGTGCCGCCCTGGATGGCAATGCAGCGCTTCGGCCACATGGGCGTCGGTGTACATGCGCAACTGCGCCGAAGGCGCGCGATGGCCGGTGTGCGCATCGACGAAGTCGTAGGTGAGCTCCAGTTCCAGCGTGTAGGGATGGCGTTCCTGCACCGCCAGGTGCACGTTGAGCCCGTCGTCCACGTCCGACACGTACTGCCCCGGCACCAGCTGCTGCGGCGCGAACAGCCGCGTCAGCCGGTGGTAGTTCTCCGCATACAGGCCCATCAGGAACTCGAAGCGTCCCGGCAGCAGGCTGTGGCGGTCGTCGAGTACGGCACTCATGGCAGGGGCTGGCTACTCCGATGCGGTTTCAGAACATGGTGCGCTCGATGCCGAAGCTCGCGAAGATCTTGCTCGCGATCTCCTCGATCGAGACGTGCGTGGTGTTGAGGAACGGGATGCCGGCCTGGCGCATCAGCCGGTTAGCCTGCTCCAGTTCCCAGCGGCACTGTTTGAGCGTGGCGTAGCGGCTGCCCGCACGACGCTGCTCGCGGATCTGCGCCAGCCGCTCGGGCTCGATGGTGAGGCCGAACAGGCGATCGCGATACGGCCGCAGGCGCGCCGGCAATTCCAGTTTTTCCAGATCCTCGTCGGTCAGCGGATAGTTGGCGGCGCTGACACCGTAATGCAAGGCCATGTACAGGCAGGTCGGCGTCTTGCCCGAGCGGGACACGCCGACCAGGATCAGGTCGGCCTGCGCATAGTCCACGTCGATGCCGTCGTCGTGCGACAGCGCATAGTTGGTGGCGTTGATGCGCGCCTCGTACTTGTCGAAATCCACCAGGCCGTGCGAACGGTTCACCGCGCCGGAACGCTTTGCACCCAGCTCCTCCTCCAGCGGACCGATGAACGGCGCGAACACGTCCAGCATCAACGCGCCGCTGGCGGCGACGATCTCGCACAGCGCACGGTCGGCCATTGTGTTGACCACGATCGGCCGCTCACCGCTCTTCGCGTAGTGCGTCTTGATGCGCAATGCGGCCGCCTCGGCCTTGTGCGCATCGTCGATGAAGGGCAAGCGGTGCTTGTCGAAACGCAGGCCCTCGAACTGCGCGAGGATGCTGTTGCCGATCGTCTCCGCCGTGATGCCGGTGGAGTCGGAAATGAAGAAAACCGTGCGCTGCATGGGAAGTCCGGGAATCGTGGCGCCTGTCTGCTGCGCACCTTAGAGCCTGCCCCACATCTCTGCATAGCCCGTGCCGGGAGCTGTTTGCCCGCATGCCAAGGAAGAACGAAGGCACGCGGGGAGAGTCCATGGATGGACTCGGCCTTGAGGAGCGAAGAGTGGACATCCGTCCACGACTGAGTGATGACGCAGGCATGCGGACAAACAGCTCCCGGCCCTTCGGATTGCCCTACCGTGGTCGCCGCGCGGCTTGGCCTGCCAGCCAGGCAGGCGCTGTGCCACGCACTACCACCTGACGGCCATGGCAAGGCAACGCTGACTATGCAGAGACGTGAGGCAGGCTCTCCGCAAGGTCCAGGAGACTGTCGCCGCTTGACCGGCGCCTGACTGGTATGCAGTTGGCGCGACGCCGGCTGGCATTGGTCTTCTTGTGCCGCGCACCATCGACAGCGGACAATACCAATCCTTTGCAGCCCGCTCCGGGCCTTCGCTGCGCGTGCATTCCACTCTCTACCGCACTTCCCTCTAGGAGATTGCCTTGAACCACCTGGTGCTCTGGCTCGACCAACTGCGCATGACCGACCTCGGCAAGGTCGGCGGCAAGAACGCCTCGCTAGGCGAAATGATCGGCAACCTCGCCAAGCTCGGCGTCTCCGTGCCCGGCGGCTTCGCCACCACGGCCGACGCGTTCCAGCAGTACCTGGAAAAGAGCGGCGTGGCCAAGCGCATCCAGGCGCGTCTCGCCAACCTCGACGTGGACGATGTGGACGCGCTCACCAAGGCTGGCAAGGAGATCCGCGAGTGGGTCACCGAAACGCCACTGCCGACCGAGCTCGACCAGGCCATCCGCGACGCCTACACCAAGTTGTGCAAGGACGCCGGCGCCGACGACATCGCCGTGGCCGTGCGCTCCTCCGCCACCGCCGAGGACCTGCCCGACGCCAGCTTCGCCGGCCAGCAGGAAACCTTCCTCAACGTGGTCGGCATTAAGGACGTGCTGCACAAGGTGAAGGAAGTCTTCGCCTCGCTGTACAACGACCGCGCCATCGCCTACCGGGTGCACCAGGGCTTCGCCCACGAGAACGTGTTCCTCTCCGCCGGCGTGCAGCTGATGGTGCGCTCGGACGTGGG